>CAYUWV010000115.1:2709-5884 GCA_964448385.1 uncultured Propionibacteriaceae bacterium
AGTCTCACACAGCGTTGGATGAGGCTCCGCGAGTCTGGCTGGTTCGGACTCCTCTCGTTCAAGGGTGATCTTGACGGGCCGGCATCAGGTCGCCGCGCGCCGCGTGCTGGTCGGGGGTGTCTACACAGGCGGCTCGAGCCGTCGTCTCGACCACCAGGGCGCCGAGGACACCGAGGGCGATTGCTGCCGCGGCCCCCCAGATGACCCAACTGACCGATTGCGCGAAGGCTGCAGCGAGGGCGTCAGCAACCTGGGGGCCGAGGACGCCGAAGTGGCCTTCGGTTCCCTTGGCGCGGATCATCGATATCACCGCGCCGGCGGTGCCGGTCATGTAGTCGATCATCGTGAGCGCGTCGTCGTGGGTCACCCCTCGCACGAGGGCCAGGCGTGCTGGCACCGTGAGCGCGAAGCCAATGGCCAGCAGCGATCCGGCCACGGCGGCGCCGAGCGCTGAGCCGAGTTGGCGGACGGTGCTCTGGGTGGCAGAGGCCGTCCCGGACTGCGCCACGGGAACATCCCGGAGCACGATGGCGGTGAGCTGGGCGGCCGCCAGACCGAGCCCCAGACCGTACACGACCATGAGTGCCGCCACTGCCCCCAGGTGCGGTGCAGACCCGACCACGAGCGCGGACGCCACCGCTGCGACGAGTTCGAGGAGCAGGCCGATCGTGACCACCCGCTCCGGACTCCACCGTGCGGCCAGCGACCGCGCCTTACTGCCGGCGATGAACGCGCCAACGGCCATGGCTGCCAGCACCCACCCGGCCTCCATGATGGACAACTGCCGCGCGAAGACGAGGTAGAGCGGCAGCGCGAACAAGAGGGCGAACTCGCCGACGGCGACCATGGCCGCGGTGAGATTCCCCCAGGCGAAGGAGCGCACGGCGAACAACGAGAGATCAAGGATGACGGTCCGGTTCCGCGCCGATCGGTGCTGCTCCAGCGCCAGGAACAGACCCAGGGTCAGCGAACCGACAACCAGGGCCACCGGCACGATGGACACTGGCGCCGACTCCGGCCACGTCAGCCCTAGCATCGCGAAGTCCCGGGATGGGAGGATCCAGCCCAGGCTGGATCCCTCGATCAACCCGAAGACCAGCAGCCCGAGACCGAGCACACTGGCGACCAGGCCCCACCCATCGAATCCCTGGTCGTCGGTATCACCGCTGGTCTCAGGCACGTAGCGCGCACCCAGCACGACGATGCCCGCGCCGAGCGGCAGGTTGACCAGGAAGATCCAGCGCCAGTCGAAAGCGGTCGTCAGCCAGCCGCCCAGCAGGGGGCCGACGGCGGCCACGCCCGCCATGACGGCACCCCAGACCCCGAAGGCGATGGCGCGCTCGCGACCGCGGAAGACGGCATTCACCGTCGACAGGGTCGCGGGTAGCACCATGGCGCCACCGACCCCCTGCAGGCACCGGGAAGCGATCAGCTCCCCTGCGTCCTGGGCTCCGGCGGCGGTCAGGCTGGCAGCGGTAAAGACCACCACGCCGAGCAGGAACAGCTGGCGGCGCCCGTACCTGTCGCCGAGCCGTCCAAACGTCAGCAGCAGGGCCGCGAAGATGACCGCGTAGAGACTGTTCACCCATTGCGCGTCAGCGAGAGCCAGATCGAGGTCGTCGATGATCGCAGGCAGCGCCACGACGACGATGGTGCCGTCCAGAACGATCAGTGCCAACCCGGCCGCGAGCGCCGCGAAGCCCAGCCACCGAGCGGACGGGGCGCCCCACATGTCGCCGGGGGTCACCATGGCCTCCGTCTCACCAGATCCTCAGCGTCGCCCGGGCAGTTCAGGTGAGTGCGCCGATCTTGAAGCCCTGGAGGATCTTGTTCGGCTGGGCTTCCTTGCCGTGCTCGCCGTGGAATACCCCCGTGCCGTCCTTGCCGCACATGCTGAGGATTCGGGCGCGACCGCCCGGGTGGCTGGCGACCCAGTCGGTCAGGTCGTACACGCTGCCGTCGACCACCGACCAGCACGAGGACGCCGTCGAGTGCTGCTTCACCACTGCCATCGCGTAGCCCGACGCCGAGGGGGTTGTCGTTGGTGCCGGGCTCGCCGTCGACGTGGTGGCCGTGGGTGTCGCGCTCGCGGTCGGCTGGCTCCCCGACAGCGTGCCAATGGCGAATTCGGTGAGCGCCTGGGTGGGCTTCTTGTCACTCTTGTGCTGGGCGAGGAACGCCGCTGTGCCGTCGGTGCCACACAAGGTCACGATGGGCTGCTGCCCGCCGGGATGCCGGCCTTCCCACGTGGTGAGGTTGTAGACCGTGCCGTTGATCGCCGTCCAGCAGTCGGCGGCGGTCGCATGCCCCTTGACCTGGTCAAGGGAGTAGCTGGTGACGGCGGCCGTGGCGGACGCGGTCGGCTCCGGGGTGATGCTGCCCTCCCACACTGCCTGGGCGCCACTGTGTCCGACGACGACGGTCATGACGACCGACACTGCGGCCAGGATGGCCGACACGATGCCGGTCACTAGGACTGCGACGGACCGGGTGGAACCCTGGGCGGCCCTTCGCTGCAGCACGAACCAGAGAGCGGCGACCGCGAAGAGCACCACAGCGACGGAAGGCAGGAGATCCCCCCACCGCGCGTGATCGGCCGGCAGGCCGACGTGCGTCGCGAGGGCCTCACCCGATTCCTTCGCGACGAAGGCGGCGACCGTGCCCGCAGCCAACCCGGCCATCGTCAGCCACCCGAACCGCTGGCGCCACGCCGGCACTGCCACGATGAGGATCAGTGCCACCGCTGACAGCGGCAGCACAACCACCGCGGCGTGGACCACCAGCGGGTGCAGCGGCAGCCCCGTGATGGAGTCGAAGAAGCTGGATTCCAGGGGGATGAGTTCAGTCACCCTGCGACCGTACGCGCGCCAACCTGAGATTCCGCTGAGACCTGACTCCCCCGACCGGCCGCCCTCGGGATCGTCGATCTGGGGCCGGTTGGGAAGTCAAGCCCGATAGACCTCACGCCGGTCGCCCATGGTCACCACCACGATCAGCAGGACTGTGTCCTGGACGGTGTAGAGGATCCGGTAGTCGCCCACCTGGACGCGGCTCCAGGGCGACCCTTGAGGGCCCTGGCGCCCGGTGGGGTCGACTCCAACTATCTACATGAACCTCGGTGAGCCGCCTTGGGGAGTCGAACCCCAGACCTACGCATTACGAGTGCGTCGCTCTG
>CAYUWV010000115.1:5984-7425 GCA_964448385.1 uncultured Propionibacteriaceae bacterium
GAGCCGCCTTGGGGAGTCGAACCCCAGACCTACGCATTACGAGTGCGTCGCTCTGCCGACTGAGCTAAGGCGGCCTGGCCAGCGAACCGACCGAGGCACAACTATAGGCCCAACCGGCCGTCGGGTTCGACCTGAACCGTCACGAGCAGGTGACGCCGTCCTTCGGGACGATGCCGCTGACGAGATACTTCACCACGATCTTGTCCACGCACGCCGACTTGCCGCCGTACGTGCCGTGACCCTCGCCGGTGTAGGTGACGAGCACGCCGGACTCAAGTTGTTCGGCCATCGTCACCGCCTGCTGGTAGGGCGTGGCGTTGTCCCCGCGACCGCCGATCACGAGGATCGGGGGTGCGCCGGCCCCCTTGATCGTGAGCTGCGGCGCCGGCCTGGTCGGCCACAGCGCGCAGACGTATTGCGGGCCGAAGTACTTGCCGAAGATCGGCGCCTTCTGCTGGTCCTCGCGCCAGGTCGTGTCAGCCGCCACGATGCCGTCGTCCGTGCTGTCGAGGCAGCTGATGGCCGGGAAGGCGTAGAACATGGTGTCGTAGCCACCCGCGTCGTTGCGGGCATTCAGTTGGTCACCGGCCCACAGCAATCCCCGCCCGTTCCCGCGGCGCGCTTGGCCGATGATGCTGACCAACGTGGGCCAGGCGTCCTCACCGCCGTACAGCAGGGCAGCGACGCCCAACATCGCCAAGGACTGCGTGAGCCTCCGGTCCCCGACCGGGATGGGGTCGGCATCCAGCTTGTCGAACAGGGCGGTGATGTTGTCCAGCACCTCCTGCTTCGAACCCCCCAGTGGGCAGCTGCTCTGGGTCGGGCACCACGCTGCGAAGTTGCCCAGGGCGAGGTCGAAGCCCATGGCTTGGATGACGTCGTCGTTGTCCGTGATATTGACGGCCGCGTCCAGCACCAACCGTCCGACGTGACTCGGGAACAGCTCCGCGTACATGGCGCCGATCGCCGTTCCGTAGGAGTACCCCAGGTAGTGCAGCTTCTCGTCACCGACCAGATGGCGCATCAGGTCGAGGTCGCGCACCGTTTCGATGGTGGAGATGTGTTCCAGCAGCTCGCCGCTGGACTCCCAGCACGACCGAGCGAGTTCCGCGGTGCGCTTGACCAGATCGGCTCGCTCCGGCTCGGTGTCCGGGGAGAAGTCGAGATCGTTGTACGCGTCGGCCTGTTTGTCGGTGTAGCACTGAACCGGCGTAGAGTCGCCGGTTCCCCGGGGATCCCAGCCGATCAGGTCGTACCCCTCCAGCCCCGTGCTTTGCGTGGTGTCGACCATGTCCTTCCCAGGCCCGCCCGGCCCGCCAGGATTCAGGAAGAGCGACCCGAGCCGCGACGACTCGGTCGCCACCCGTTTCTTCAACGACAGTGTGATGGCCTGGTCAGCGGGGTTCGCGTAGTCCAGCGGGACGACGATGTCGGCGCATTC
>CAYUWV010000116.1:0-3745 GCA_964448385.1 uncultured Propionibacteriaceae bacterium
GTCAGCCGATCAAAGTCGCTGCGTTCCAGCGGCTTCTGCAGGGCGAGCACGATCCAGCCCTCAGACTCTTTGCCGGCGCGGCCGGCCCGCCCGACCGCGTTGAGCAGTTGCGCGGGGGACATCCGTTGACCGGGATCTTGACCTTCGTACTCGGTTGTTGCGATGACGACAGTTCGGACGGGAAGGTTCACGCCATCGGTGAGGGTGCTCGTTGCGACGACGGCCCTGATCGTCTCGCCACGGATCGCGTCCTCGACTGCTTCCTGCACCTCGACGGGTAGACCGGCGTGGTGGTACGCCACACCTTTTCGGACGCACCCGATCAGCGGGTGATCGGCACCGAGCCGTGCGGCGAGCGCGTCAGCCAGCCCCTGGGAACGCGGATCGTCGTCCAGGGCTTCAGCCATCACCTTGGCCGCATTCCGTGCGTTGGCGCGCGTGGAGACGACCATGAGCAGGCTCCCGGCCCGCAGCAGCAGTGCGGCTGTTCTGGCGGCCGTCGCGTACATCGGCGACGTGTTGCGAGCCCCGGTGATGCGCTTGCCGTCAGCGCCGACGACGAGCTGACCGATGGGGCTGGCGTCGCTGGTGACAAGATGCTGCTCGGTCGCACTTGTCGGGCGGACGGCGAGGCGCGCCCGCAGGTCGAACCTGGTCTTGTCCGCCGAGCCGCGACGCCCGGGGACAGTCGTGCGGCTCGCATCGATCTTGTCGGTCACCGTGAGGACGTGCAATCGTCGCGGCGCCCGCCACTCGTCGGTGTACAGCACATCTCCCTGTCCGGCGGAGGTCCACGCGGCGAGGGACGCGGCGTTGCCGATCACGCCGGAGAGCAGCACGAGTCTGGCGCCGCTGGCATCCAACAGCGACAGCAGCCCTTCGAAGAGCAGTCCGCGGCCGCCGGACTGGGCGATGAGATGAGCCTCGTCAATGATGAACAGGCTGAACCGGCTCAGAACCTCCTGCGGCGTCTGACGCAGCGCATGCATGAGCCGCTCGGGCGTCATCACTTCGACTTGCGGCATCGGGTCCGAACCCTCGGCTGTCTCCCGAACACCGTCGCTGGAGAGATCTTGCGTGCCGAAGCCGTCGGGAAGGTCTGCACCCAGCCGCCGGTCGAGATACCGCAGCCGCGGCCGGAGCGACTGACGCATCTCCCGTCCGAGGCTACGAAACGGGGTTACGTAGCAGACGTCTCGGTCGTCCTGCGCCGTGTGAGCACAGATGATCAACTGGGCGAGTAGCGTCTTGCCGGCACTCGTTGGGACGGATACGAGCAGCCGGGACGTCGCCGGGCTGAGCGGACTGATCGTCGGGTGGGCGATCAGGCTGCGCTGCGGCGGCCAGAGCGTCAGAACTGGCTGGCTGTCCAGCGTGAAGGCCTGTTTCACGGCCGGCGGGACGTCCGGTGGTAGCACCGCCCAGATGCTGCTTTCGCTGAGTCCATCGGCTAGGGCAAGTAGGTGTCCAGCAACCCAGCGGGTGTCGAGATCGCTCAGACCCACCTCGACGTTGACGACCCGCAGTAGGTGGTCGCGGGCGGACTCGAGTGAAGCGGTGTTCCCTTCGCGCAAGTAGCTGACCAGGTCGGCGATGCCCCGGAGGAGCCGCTGCGTGGGACCGAACATGGTCCCGTCGAGGTTATCGAGTTGCGCCCCGTGGGTCAGCTCGGTCGCGGTGATCGACCACATCCGCAGGTGCCGATTGAGCGTGGCCATGTCGAGTCCGAGGAACAGAATCCCAGCGTGCAGCGCGACGTCAGCGCTTTCAGTGAAACCCACCGGCTCGCTCAGGACGTCGCGGAGCTTGCGGTGGACGGCGCTCGCGTTCGGACTCTCATCAGCGCGGTGATAGCCAACTTGCGCGGCAAATGCGGTGGCCAGCCGGGTCCGGTCTGACTCGGCCGGGTCCTCCAGGATGAGGTCGAGGACGTGAGCGCTGACCGCGAATGCGCGGCGGCGTTGCTCCGTGGGGTACCGCGAGGCCTCGGCGGTCGAGGCGATCCCGTGCAGGTACCACCCGGAGCGTCGCAGTGGTGAGAGGTCGGCGCGGAACCCGTCTTCCGTGAGGCCGCGAACGAGCTCGATCTCAAGCTCGGCGATGAGGTCGGTCAGCTGGGCAACAGTGGGAAGTTCGCTGAGCTGGATCTCGCCGAACGCTCCGATGAGGTGCTCTGGGGCTAGAGCGCGGTCCACGCGTACCTCCTCACCGTCTTGGCGAGCTCGTCGTAGCAGCTGATGCTGGCGGCAAGGCCGCGCAACTGACCCGGCTTGTCCAGCAGAGGCAGCTTTGCCGCCATGTTCTTGAACGGCATCTTCGGCAGCGATTGGTGCGTCGCCAGCATGACGCCAGCGCCCACCGACTCGTCACCCTGAACCCACGCGGCAGGGATATCGCCGACGAAAGTCATCATCTCGTCGTCAGAGATATGGCTGAATGTGCCTACGATCTTGGCGACGTACCGCTGGCCCTCCGCGGCGAGCTGCGCATATGCCGAATTCAGGCTCCTGGACAGCGGCCCCGATCCGGTATTCTTCTTGCTCTCCCACAGCCGGAACCGTAATGCGCCCGCGGCTGTCTCGTAGATTGAGAAGCCGTCGCCGCCGGCGTCGGTAACGTCACCCTTCGGGTCAAGCTGGACCCGGACGGTTGGGTTGTCCTTCGTCAGCAAATGCCAGAGCCACTCGCCGACGTGACCGTGCAGGTGGTGGTCGCTCTTTGCGGCGTTCGGCAGTCCGAAAACAGGCTTGACGAACGATGCGACGGTGCTGTTCTCAGGTGGCGGAATCGTGGTACCTGCGAGGGTGTGCCGCAGCCAGGTTTCGTACGGTTGGGCCGCGGGGCCGAAGCGAGCCCGCATGATCGTATCGATCAGTACCCAAGCGAGAGCGCCGGCCTCCTCGGGGGTGAGACTGACGGCAACGTGTGAACTCCACTCACATTTGCCGGCAGCTGCGGAGCCATCGTGAGCTACTCGCGGGAGGTAGTCACCCACCGTCAGGCGATTGCTTGTTCGGGCGAACTCCTCCGAATGCGCCGGCGTCGGGGCGACCGGAACGGCCGCCGTGGGCGGTGGGAGGGAATCATCAGATTCCTTCACGCGGGTTCCCCCCTCGCGTTGGGGCCCGGGGATAACTGCCCAAGATCGGCAGCGGTAGGTACCTCCCACCAGGCCGTGCGGTGTTCCTGGGTCTCGTCACGACCCAAACATGGGAGCTTGAACGACCGGTTCAGGCGATCAAGCCCTCCCTCCGAAACAGATCAATCAGGCGGCCTCGGGACATCGCGCCGGCCCTCACGCGGTCGATGGCCGATTGACCCCGAAACTCAACTGCCGCACTCTGTGCATTCAACCCCATGGACCGGAGTTCAACTGCGAGCACCACTTCGCGGGGATCGAGTCCGACTCGCAACCACGCAGCGGTTTCTGCGGTGTCGAACATCTCGCTCGCCCACTCCTTCGCGCGCGCCTGAGCCCATGTCCATTTGTCTCCGTCGCGCCATTCGCTCCAGGGTCTGGGGGCGAAAGGCATGATCACCTCTGCGAGATCAGATGCCCGAACCCCGGATTGAACGTTGGTCTTGGAGTTCGGCTTTACTCGTGGCCTTCTCGTACCCGCCGACGAGGTGCGCTTGGTGGTTACAGGCTCTAGACCGAGCCCGAACGCAGCAAGCTCGTTCTGTCGCTTCTTGTCGGACTCCATCTCCTGCAACCACTCGTTGAGTTGCTGCTGGTCCTCAGGGG
>CAYUWV010000116.1:3845-6123 GCA_964448385.1 uncultured Propionibacteriaceae bacterium
TTGTCGGACTCCATCTCCTGCAACCACTCGTTGAGTTGCTGCTGGTCCTCAGGGGGAAGATTTGACATCGAAGCGGGCCTTCCCGGGGGGTCAACGCGGCGTCTTGTTATCCACCGATGTTAACCCATGTTCAGTCCCGTTCGTGGCGCGAGCACGGCCGAGCAGAATCGTCGACGCTTCTGTAAGTCGGGACGCTCGAGACTTACGGGGCTGGTCGCAGACCTGGAGACGACTCAATGCACAGCACGCTTTCATGCTCGACAACGGGAAGGTCGAGCGGATGGTCACCGCGAGCCTTGCCGGCATTGATGAGATCGTCACCTCCATCGGCGTGGACAGCCGACTGCTCCGCTGATCGACGAGCGACGTGACGGTCTGAACAACCCCTCATCGGCCGTCGCGTCGACTCCAGAGCGGCGCCACCCCCCGCCCCGACACCCGACACGGGCCCCCGCCGTTCACGACTACCGGTCGGTGACTGCGTGGAGTCCTGAAGCGACAGCGCCCACGGCCAGGTCCGCACCCACTCTGCCCGATACCAGCACGCCCCGGGGAGGGGTGCCGGCGGGGGTGTGGCGACCTGACCTGATCGCTACGCTTGCGGTATCACGCACGCGAAAGGTGTTGTTAGGTATGCAGAATCCGACCAGTGGAGTGGTGGTTGAGGGGACATTGCGGGCGGATTCAGCCGTGGCGATGTCGATCGATCCGCAGGGTATGGCGCACATCATGGGGGTGCTGACCAACCTCTACAGCGATGCGCCGTTGGCGGTGGTGCGGGAGTACGCGACCAACGCGCGGGACGCGCATCAGGCGGCCGGGGTGACCCGGCCGATCGAGGTCGGTTTGCCGACCGCGCTGGACCCGACGTTGCGGGTGCGGGACTTCGGGGTGGGGCTGTCCGAGCAGGACATCCTGGGTGTCTACGCCCGATATGGGTCCTCCACCAAGAGGGACAGCGACGAACAGGTCGGGGCGTTCGGGTTGGGCTCGAAGTCGGCGTTCACGCTGGCGCAGCAGTTCGTGGTGACGTCGGTGCACGACGGGTGGCGCACGACGGTGCTGTTCGCGTTGGGTTGCGATGGGGTCGGCTCGGTGTCGGTGCTGCACCGGGGTCAGACGCCGGACCCCAGTGGGGTGCAAGTCGAGATCGGCGTGCCGCAACCGCATCTGGTCCGGTCCACCGCCGCCCGGTTCTTCGGGACCTGGCCCGAGGGATCGGTGCTGGTGGACGGCGCGGCTCCGGTGTCGGTGCGCGACGGGGCGGTGCTGACCTGCGATGGCCTGGTGCTCGCGGACCCGCAGAACGAGGTGGCCGCCGACGGGTGGCATCTGGTGATGGGCGGGGTTGGTTATCCGCTGCCGCTGTCGCTGCTGATGCGGGCGGTGCGGGCCGAGGACGTGCCGCAGGTCCGGGCGGCGCTGGGCGCACGCGGCTACCGGTCGGTGTATGCGACGGTGCCGATCGGCGCGGTCGACATCACCCCCTCCCGGGAGGGCCTTCGAGACACCCCTCGCACGCTGCGGGCGGTACAGGAGGTGTTGGACTCCCTGCCCGCCCGGTTGGCGGCCCAGGTGCAGTCCGAGCTGGACGCGGCGGATTCCGCGACGCGGGCGGCGTGGGTGCTGGCCGGGTACCAGCGCACGCTGGACAAGCGAATGCTGCCCTGGGGGGAGCTGACCTACCGGGGTGATCGGATCGGTGCACCGATTCCGGTGCCGCTGACCACGATGACGCTGACCGCCCGCCGGGGCAGCCGAGGCGGCCGGGAGCTACGCATCGATGACAGCCTGCTGGTGTCGACGACCAACGTGCAGGACGTGCTGGTGGTCACCGACACACCCAAGGGCGCGGCCCGCAATCATCCTGCCCGTCGGTACCTGACCCGCGGCGACGACGACGTGCAGTGGGTGGTGTTCGCACCGGACTGCGCCGCGACCTTCGGCTGGTTCGCCTACGGCCCGGACAGCCCGGTCAGGACCCTGCCCTACCCAAGATTCCGCAACCGGGTCGACCAGTACAGCACCAGGAGCACCCGACGGGCGACGGTGTATCGGACGGTGGCCCCGCACGACGGCGAGCCGATGGAACGGGATGTGGCCTGGCTGCGCGAACAGCCGCCGCCGGTCGTACTGCCGTCCCACCACTTCGGGACGCCGCTGGCCCGGCAGGTGTTCCGGGACCGTCCGATGGTGCAGCTCAGCGACCGGCAGAGCCTGGCGGGGTTGATCCGCCGGGTCCCCGGCGCTCAGGACGGCGAGCAGCTACTGCGGGTCG
>CAYUWV010000116.1:6223-7407 GCA_964448385.1 uncultured Propionibacteriaceae bacterium
GGGTTGATCCGCCGGGTCCCCGGCGCTCAGGACGGCGAGCAGCTACTGCGGGTCGGTGCCCGACACCTGCTGGACACCCTGAGCGAGCACCAGCGGGAGACTCTCGCCGCGGCGGCGATGGTCAACCATGTCGAGCCGACCGCCCGCAGCGTCGAGAGGGTGTTCGGCGCCCACGCACACCAGGTGCCCGGGATGCGCCGGTTGCTGACCGATTTCCAGCGGGCGCAACGGATCTGCCGGGACCGTGACCAGGACCGGTTGCTGCTGATCAATGCCCACAGCATCGCGGGGACACCACTGCCGCCGCTGCGCCCCGAGGACCAGATGTGGCTGGACGACCTGCTGGACCGGGTGCCGCTGCTGCCTGCCCTGCTGCGGGCCGGTCAGCTCACCGCCGACGAGATCGACGCCGCCCTGGCGTACCTGACCACCGCGTTGCCGAACGCGGCCTGACCGGAAGGACCCCTGATGATCACCTGGCAGTTGACCACCACCAGCATCGGACAGGCGTTGGCCGTCGCGTTCCCGGACGGGCAGGTGGTGACCGTCCCGGGAACCCACCCCACGTTCGACCCGCTGACCCGGCACCTGCGCAGTACCACCGACCCCGACCCGGCGCGGGTGCGCGAGCTGCTCAACGTCGGTGCGACCACCGCCGGGGAACTGCGCCAGCTCTCGACCCGGGTCACCTACACCGGCGGCCTGATCCACTTCGACGGGCAGGCGCTGGACAACGCCCTGACCCGACACCTGGTGCGGCTGATCCGCGACGGCGACCACTCCTACGGCCGGCTCGTGGCGTTCCTGGAAAACCTGGCCGAGAACCCGTCCGGACGGTCCCGCAGGCAACTGTTCAGCTGGCTGGCCGACCGGGACATGACGATCACCCCGGACGGCCAGTTCATCGCCTACAAGGGTGTCCGGGACGACCTGGGCAACACCTCGATCCATTCCGGGATCGCCAGCGTCGACGGCCACGAACACCACGGACACATCCCCAACCGGGTCGGTTCGGTGATCACCATGCCCCGCAACCAGGTCAGCGACGACAAGCACACCGGCTGCACCGCCGGACTGCACGTCGGGACCTGGGACTACGCCAGCACCTTCGGCCGACGCACCCTGATCGTGTCGGTCAACCCCCGCGACGTGGTGTCGGTCCCCAAGGACTGCGAGTTCCAGAA
>CAYUWV010000117.1:0-7403 GCA_964448385.1 uncultured Propionibacteriaceae bacterium
TCGTCGTAGATGCCCGCGACCATGCCGGGCGTGAACTCCTTGCTCGACAGGCCGTAGCGGCCGCCAACCAGGATCGGTAGGTGGGCACGGGCGCCGGTCGCGCTGGCCTCGCCGAGGGCGGCGGCCACATCGAGGAACAGCGGCTCGCCACCGGAGCCGGGCTCCTTGGTCCGGTCGAGCACGGCGACGACGCGCGCGCTGTCGGGGATGGCTGCCAGCACCTGCGCCACCGGGAACGGCCGGTACAACCGGATCTTCACGACGCCGACCTTCGCGCCGGCGGCGTTCAGGTGATCGACGGTCGACAACACGGTCTGGGCGCCGGATCCCATGATGACGACGACCCGGTCCGCCTGGGGGTCGCCGTGGTACTCGACCAGGGAGTACTGCCGTCCGACCTGCGCGGCGAAGGCGTCCATCGCGGCCTGCACCAACCCGGGCACGGCGAGGTAGTAGGGGTTGACACTCTCGCGCGACTGGAAGTAGGTGTCGGGGTTCTGCGCCGTCCCACGAATGTAGGGGTGTTCGGGGGACAGGGCGCGGCGACGATGCGCCCGAACCAGGCTCTCGGGCACCAGGACCCGCAGGCAGTCGTCGCTGAGCAGCTCGACGGAGTTCACCTCGTGGCTGGTGCGGAAGCCGTCGAAGAAGTGCAGGAACGGGATGCGTGAGGTCAGCGTGGCGAGCTGCGAGACCACCGCCAGGTCGTGGGCCTCCTGCACGTTCGCCGACGACAACAGCGCGAAGCCGGTCTGCCTGACGGCCATCACGTCCTGGTGGTCGCCGTAGATGCTGAGCCCCTGCGCCGCCAGCGACCGGGCGGCCACGTGGAGCACCGTCGAGGTGAGTTCGCCCGCGATCTTGTACATGTTGGGGATCATCAGCAGCAGGCCCTGGGACGCCGTGAAGGTGGTGCTCAGCGCGCCTCCCTGCAGCGCGCCGTGCAGCGTGCCGGCCGCGCCGCCCTCGGACTGCATCTCCACGACGGTCGGCACCATGCCGTAGATGTTCGGCTGGTGTGCTGCCGACCACTCGTCGGCCAGTTCGGCCATCGTCGAGGACGGCGTGATCGGGTAGATGCTGCACAGCTCATTCAGG
The DNA here is from genome assembly GCA_964448385.1 of uncultured Propionibacteriaceae bacterium. Lineage (GTDB taxonomy): Bacteria > Actinomycetota > Actinomycetes > Propionibacteriales > Propionibacteriaceae > Propionicimonas. The sequence continues at coordinate 1,099 of CAYUWV010000117.1, forward strand.
CGGTAGGCGGCCGAGGCTGCGGCCTCGTTGCCGTCCATCATGATGCGACCCATCTCAGTTCTCCTCGATCATGTCGATGGCATGGACGGGGCACTGCTCGTAGCACGTCCCGCAGCCGGTGCACTTGTCGTAGTCGAAGCGATAACGCAGGCCCTTGCCGAGTTTGATGACGGCGTCCTCGGGGCAGGAACCCAGGCAGCCGTCGCACTCGAAGCAGTTGCCGCACGACAGGCAGCGGGCCGCTTCGAGGTGTGCCGCGTCGTCGGTGAGCCCACCCATGATCTCGTCGAAGTCGGTGATCCGCTCCGAGGGTTCCAGTTCGGGCTGGCTGGTGCGACGGGCGTCCCCGAAGTACCACAGGTGCAGCTTGTCGAAGGTGGCCTCCGGGTGCTTGGGTCGCGGCGGCGCCTCGCGTCCGGCCAACCAGGCGTCGATCTGGTGTGCCGCTCGCTTGCCGTGCCCGACGCCGACCGTCACAGTCCGCTCCGAGGGGACGGCATCGCCGCCGGCGAAGATGCCCGCCACGTCGGTCATCAGCGTGCGCGGGTCGACCTTGAGCACGTCGTGTTCGAAGTGCATCCCGGGGATCCGACGCAGGAAATTGGAGTCGGTCTCCTGGCCGAGCGCCAGGATCACCGTGTCCGCCTCGAGCTTCTCGAACCGCCCGGTGCCCTGGGCCTTGCCGTTCTCGTCCAGTTCCATGACTTCGACGGTGAGGTCCTCGGCATCGACGGACGAGATGGTGCGCAGCCAGTTCATGGTGACACCCTCGCGCTCGGCGCTCTCGCGCTCTTCGGCGTGAGCGGGCATCTGCTCGAGACTGCGGCGGTAGATGATGATCGACTCGGTGGCGCCGAGGCGGCGGGCCACGCGAGCGGCATCCATCGCGGTGTTGCCGCCGCCATACACCGCCACTTTGTGCCCGATCTCGGGGCGCTCGCCGCTGGCGACGTCGCGCAGGAACGTGACGGCGTCGAGGATCTTCGACGCGTCCCGATTGGGGATGTCGACCCGCCGTGACAGGTGGGCGCCGATCGCGACGAACGTGGCTTCGAAGCCACCTTCGGCCTGATCGGCCATCAGGTCGGTGACGGTGTAGTCGGTGACCATGCGGACGCCCAGGTCGGTCAGCCGGGAGATCTCGGCGTCCAGCACGGCGCGGGGCAGCCGGTACTCGGGGATCCCGTAGCGCATCATGCCGCCGGGCAGTGGGGAGGAGTCGCGGATCTCGACGGCGTGGCCCATCTTGGCGAGTTGGTAGGCCGCGGACAGTCCGGACGGGCCTGCGCCGATGACCAGGACGTGCCGGCCGCTGGAGAAGCGGGGCTTGGCGAACGTCCACCCCTTCTCGATGGCCAGGTCGCCCAGGTAGCGCTCGACCGAGTGGATCGACACCGCCCCGTCCAGCTCCTCGCGGTTGCAGGAGGTTTCGCACGGGTGGTAGCACACGCGTCCGTGAATCGCGGGGAAGGGGTTGTTCTTGACCAGTTCCCGCCAGGCACCCTGCTCGTCGCCCGCCTTCACCAGCCGGAGCCACTCCTGGATGTTTTCGCCGGCGGGGCACGCCTTGTTGCAGGGCGGGAGGAGGTCGACGTAGACCGGCATCCGGGAACGGACGGGTGCTACCCGTACTCCCTCGTCAGCCAGGTTGATGAGCTGGGTGATGTCTCGGGCCATGGAAGCACCTCTGGGTCAGCGGTCGTTGCTGACGTCAATCTATCCCCTCCGCCAGACGCCTGCCGACAAGGGGATTTACGCAATTTGCGGCGCGCGAAAAAGGGGGTGGATGCGGCCGCATCCACCCCCTCGGTCAGTCCGGGGACTCGTCTCAGGCCAGGGCCCTGGCCTTCAACGCCTCGTACTCGCTCGCCGAGATGGTGCCGGCGTCCATCAGCGCCTTCGCCTTGGCGATCTCGTCGGCGGGGCTGGCGGCCGCCACCGTCCGGATGTAGTCGTCGGTGGCCGCCTTGGCCTGGCTGACCTGGGCCTGCTGGCGCTCAGCCATCCCGGAACCGCGGAGGATCAGGTAGACGACGGCGGTGATGAAGGGGACGAGCACGAGGGCGATCAGCCAGACGGCCTTGGCGCCGCCGTGCAACTCCCGGTCGCGGAAGAGATCGCCGATGATGGTGAACAAGGCCATCAGGTAGGACATGAACATGAACACCACGATCATGAACCAGATCAGTTCCCACAGGTGGGTAAGGGCGTACTGCATGACAAGAATCCTCTCGATTGGTGAGCGCCGCGAGGGCCCCGTTGCAGGGTGCCGCCACGATTCGCGAGCCAGAGTCTAGGTCGTGCGATGCCACCGGACGGCGGTGGCGCGCGGGATGGACGAGGCGGTCAGCTGAGGCGAGCGGCGGTGGGGCCGAGGCTTGGCGATCGGCCTCCAGAACCACTTCCCCCGGTGCTAGATTCTGGTCACGTCCCTGGATCGGAGTTGCCCATGCCCGCCGCCCTCGCCCCGGCGTCGCCGCGCGTCACCGGATTCCGCCGGTTCCTGCGGATCCCGTCCCCGCCGCCGTCACGGCCTGCACCGACGGTGGGCCCCGACCAGGCGCGTGAGCGCTTCGCCGAACTGCGCGCCGCCGATGATGCGCGGATCAGTGAGATCACGCGCAGCCAGTTGTTCGAACCGGACGGCGACGCTGTCGCGACGGTGGTGATCTGGCATGGGTTCACCAACGCGCCAAGCCAGTTCGTTCATGTCGCCGAGGCGCTGCGCGACCTTGGCTACCGCGTCCTGCTGCCGCGGATGCCCCACCACGGCAACTCCGACGTCCTGACACGCGAACTCCTCCAGCTCACTCCCGCGGAGTTGGTGGCGCATGTTGACCTGGTGCTCGACATCGCCGCCGGTTTCGCGGAACCGGTCTGGGTGGTCGGGTTGTCGGCCGGCGGAGTGCTGGCGGCCTGGGCGGCCGCCACTCGCGCCGAAGTCGAGCGTGTCGTGCTGGTGGCGCCACTGGTGGCGCCCAAGGGTTTCCCGATGCCGCTGGTCAGGTTGTTCGTCCGATTCCCGGTGTTGGTGCCGCGGTTCTACATGTGGTGGGACCCTCGCAAGAAGGCGGACATCGGCAACAGCCCGCACGCCTACCCGGGTTTCCCGGTGCCCGGCGTGATGCCGTTCATGTCCTTGTCCGAGGCGATGTACGACCACACGGTTGAGCCCGGTCACGAACTGCGGCGGGTGGTGTTGGTCACCAATCCCGGTGACTTCGCGATCCGCCGGGACGCGGCGCGCGCCTTCGTGACCACGATGTTCGGGGCGAGCGCCGACTACTACGGCGAGGCGACCGTCGACGCGGGCCTCGACTGGTGGCACGACTTCGTCGACCCCTGGACGACTCACGCGGGTACCACCGAGCAGGTGGTCGCGATCGTGCTCGCGGCGCTGGGGGTGGCCGATCCGACGGCGGGAAACACCCTGGTACCCCCGCTGGTGCAGCAGCAGTCCCGGTAGCGCGGCGCCCGAAGGCATCAGGTGGCGGCCGCGCAGTCTTGGCAGACGCCGAAGAACTCCAACTCGTGGTCGATCTCGCTGAAGTCGTGCTGCTCGGCGATGCTCCGGGTCAGCTCTTCCAGACCCGGCAGCGTGACCTCGACAGTCCGGCCACAGGTGCGGCAGATCAGGTGATGGTGATGCCCGGGCGAACACGTCCGGTAGGCGGTCTGGCCGTCCGGCGTTCGCACCACATCGAGTTCCCCGGCCCCGGCCATCGCCTGGAGGGTTCGGTAGACCGTCGCCAGCCCGACCGACGATCCGTCCCGTCGCAGCCGGTCGTGGATCTCCTGGCTGGTCGCGAACCCGTCGACCGCAGCCATGACGCCGCGAATCTCGCTGCGCTGCCTCGTGGGGCGCCGCGGGCCCGACCCCGGCCCCCGGCGCTGCCAGCTAGTGCTCGTCATAGTGATCACCGTGAACCGCGTGGCGGTGTCCGTCATGGACGTAGTCGAGATGGTCGGCATGAACCACCGGCAGGTGGCCGCAGTTCTTGCCGTGGACGTGGGGGTGCGATTCGGTGAGCTCGTGTTCGGCCACGAACGGGTCCCCGGATCCGACGTCGACCAGGCCAAGGTGCCGTCGCTGAGTCAGCCGCGAGAGTGGCCAGCTGAGCACGAAGAACCCGATGGCGACCACGACGATCAGCGAGCCGGGGGCGGCGTCCAGGTAGTACGAACCCACCGCGCCGCTGACCGCGGCGACCGCGCCGAGCGTCATGGCGGCGAACAGGCCGGCCCGGAAGCCGGTGATGAGGTGGTTGGCGGTCGCCACCGGCACCACCATCAGGGCGCTGACCAGCAGCAGACCCACCGTCCGCATCGAGACCGTGACGGTGATCGCGGCGAGCGTGACCACCAGGATGTTCAGGAAGCGCACGGGCAGGCCGATGGTCCGGGCGAACGGTTCGTCCGCGGAGACGGCGAACAACTGGGGCAGCAGGCCGATGCTCACCAGCAGGACGATGCCGCCCAGCACGGCGATGGTCCACAGGTCGGCCGAGGTGACGGTCAGCAGGGAGCCGAACAGGTAGTTGGACAGGGCTCCCGACCCTTGTCCGGCGAGCCCGGCGAGCAGCAGGCCACCCGACAGCCCGCCGTAGAACAGGATGGCGAGCCCGACGTCACCACTGGCGCGACCCGATTCGCGAAGCAGTTCGATGCCGATGGAGCCGGCCACGCAGACCAGGACGGCGACCGGCAGCGGAGCGGTGTTGGCGAGGAAGGCCAGTCCCACCCCGGCGACCGCAAGGTGACCGAGGCCGTCGCCGAGCAGGCTGAGGCGGCGTTGCACCAGGTAGGTGCCGATGGCGGGGGCGGTGACGCCGGTGATGAAGGCCGCCAGCAGGGCGCGCTGCATGAATTCGAGGGCGAGCCACTCCATCACACAGCCTCCAATCCCGTGCGGTGCAGCCGCGTCGGCTTGAGCTCGGCCACCTCGTGGCCCTCGGTGTGTGACCGTGGCAGCGGCCCGCTCGCGATCACGCGCCCCTCGGCAAGGCTGATCGCGCGGTCGATCACCGGTTCGAAAGACCCCAACTCGTGCAGCACCATGACGATGGTCACCCCGTCGGCCTTGAGCGCGGCGGCCAGGTCGGCCAGCAACGCCTGGGTGGCATGGTCGACGCCGGCGAGCGGTTCGTCCCACATCATCAGCTCGGCTCCGGTCGCCAGCGCCCGGGCGATCAGGACGCGTTGCTGCTGGCCGCCGGAGAGTCGGACGAAGGGGTGGTTGGCCCGATCGGCCAGGTCGACCCGCTCGAGGGCGGCGGCGATCGCCTTCCGGTCAGCCGCGGTGGCCGGCGTGAACGGACGGCGGCGGGCCAGCCGTCCGCTCGCGACGACTTCGCGGGCAGTGGCCTGCTGGACGAGAATGCCGCTGCGCTGGGGGACGTAGCCGATCCGGGGCCAGTCCCGGAAGTCCTGCAGCGGCGTGCCGAACAGCTCGATCAAACCCTGATGCGGCACCAGGCCCAGCGTCGCCCGCATCAGGGTGGTCTTGCCGGAACCGTTGTTGCCCATGATCGCGACGGCCTCGCCGGGTTGGATCAGCAGATCCGCCTTGCGGATGATCGGGACCCCGCCGAGGACGACGTCGACGCCAACGGCGCGAAGGACTGGCGGCGGCTGGGGCGACGGCGTTCCGGTGGGATTGGCAGGTTGTGTCAGCTGCATTGGTTGGCCGTTCGAAGGGCGGCCAGGTTCGACCGCATGACCGCCAGGTAGTCGCTGCCGCGGGAGTCAGCCGTGATGCCCTCGATCGGATCCAGCACCTCGGTGCGCAGCCCCAGATCCTTCGCCACGGATTGGGCGACCGCGGGGGAGACCAGAGTCTCGAAGAAGATCGTGGTGACGTGGTTGGCCGTGGCGAGCTGTTGGACCTCGGCGATCCGGGCCGCGGTGGGCTCGGTGTCCGGCTCGAGGCCGCGGATCGCCACCTGCTCGAGGCCGTACGCCTTGGCGAGGTAGCCGAAGGCGGCGTGGGAGGTGACGAACGGTGTGATGGCGCAGTTGGCGAGGCCCGTGCGGTAGTCGGCGTCGAGCGCGGTGAGGTCCGCGATCAGGGCGGCGGCGTTGGCGGTGAAGGCGTCCTTGCCCGCGGGTCGCACCTCGATCAGGGCGTCGCGGACGTGCTCGGTGATCGCCACCATGTTGCGCGGGTCGAGCCAGGTGTGGGGGTCCTTGGCAGCGGTCGGGCCACCGGAGTGGTCCGTTGCCGACCCGGTCAGCAGGGTCAGGAAGGAGGCGGTGTCGACCGTCCGTCGGGGGGTCGCCTGGGTGATGGCGGTGTCGACGGCGGG
>CAYUWV010000118.1:0-3370 GCA_964448385.1 uncultured Propionibacteriaceae bacterium
GACTGGTGGACGTGCATGCCCGAGCCGTTGTCACCGAAGATCGGCTTCGGCATGAAGGTCACGGTCTTGCCCGCGGCCCACGCGGTGTTCTTGATGATGTACTTGAACTTCATCACGTCATCGGCTGCCGCCAGCATGGTGTTGAAGCGGTAGTTGATCTCGGCCTGGCCAGCGGTGCCCACTTCGTGGTGGGCGCGCTCGATCTCCAGCCCAGCCTCCGCCAGGTTGCGCACCATGTCGTCACGCAGGTCGGAGAAGTGGTCGACCGGGGCGACGGGGAAGTAGCCGCCCTTGTACTTGACCTTGTAGCCGCGGTTGCCGCCCTCTTCCTCGGCGCCGGTGTTCCAGGCGCCGGCCTCGGAATCGATGTAGTAGAACGAGGCGTTCTGCTTGGTCTCGAACCGGGCGGAGTCGAAGATGTAGAACTCGGCCTCGGGGGCGAAGAACGCGGTGTCACCAATGCCGCTGGAAGCCAGGTAGTTCTCGGCCTTGCGGGCGATGTTGCGCGGGTCGCGGCTGTAGGGCTCCTTGGTGAGCGGGTCGTGAACGAAGAAGTTCACCACCAGCGTCTTGGACTTCCGGAACGTGTCTATGTACGCGGTGGTCGGATCGGGCAACAGGGCCATGTCCGACTCGTGGATCTTCTGGAACCCGCGGATCGAGGAGCCGTCGAAGGCCAGGCCGTCCTCGAAAACCTCGGGCCCGAACGCTTTCGCGGGCACGGTGAAGTGCTGCATCACACCGGGCAGGTCACAGAACCGGATGTCGATCGTCTCGACGCCCTCATCCTTGACGTAGGCCAACAGGTCGTCGGCGCCTTGGAACATCTTGCCTCCACAATTCGGGGATTGAACGCTGACCACGCTAGGGACGGGGCGTAACCGAAGGGTTGCGTCCACGTTTCAGGCATGTAACACCGGCTACGCTGAGCCACGATGAACAGCCAAGCCGACGCACCGGACTACCCTGGCGCATCGCTCGGGCTGCCGGCCGCTGGACCGGGGTCGCTCGCCACCTGGCGGGCCCGGATCGCCGCGTTGCTGGTGGACTGGGCCACCTCGATGATCCTGGCCACCTTCGCCTTCGGGGTCGGCGTGCTCCGCGACGGGGGCTGGCGTGCCTGGATGATCCTGGCCGTGTTCTTCGTGCAGACGTCGGTGATGGGCGCCCTGGTCGGCGGCAGCTTCGGTCAGGTCCTGGCACGGATTGCGATCGTCCGGCTGGATCGCCGACCGCTGGGCTGGGGACGGGCCATTGCCAGGGCAGCGATGATCTGCCTCGTCGTGCCCACCGTCGTGATCGGCGCCGAGCGTCGCGCGCTGAATGACCTGGTGCTGGGGACGGTGGTGGTTCGTCGGGTGTAAGGCGGAGGGGCCGCTTTGCGTGGGCTACTTGCTGCGCTACGTTCCGTCCCATGATTCGCTACCTCGGACGGCGGGGACTCAACTATGCAGTGCTGCTGTTCGTGGCGGTGTCGTTGACCTGGGTGCTGGCGGCGACGCAGCTGAATCCACGAGCCCTGTTCCAGTTGCGGCAGCCTCCCATCGACCCCGAGATCATCGAAGCCCAGTTGTTGCGGTACAACCTCAGCGAGAACGTGCCGTTGGCGCAGCGGTACTGGACGTGGCTCAGCGGCGTCTTGCACGGTGACTGGGGCTACTCGCCGCTGGGGGTGAGTGTGGCCGAGGAGATCAGCTCCCGGATGTGGGTGAGCCTGCGGCTGCTGGTCATCGGCACGCTGCTCGGGCTCACCCTGGGGGTCGCGTTCGGCGCCTGGACAGCGACCCGGCAGTACCGCATCCCGGATCGGGTGGTCACCGCGATCTCGCTGTTGATCATCTCCACTCCCGCCTTCGTCATCGGTCACGTCGCCCAGATCGGGGCGACCTGGTTCAACAACGTGACCGGCACCCGCACCTTCGAGTTCATCGGGGAGAGCGGAGAGGTGGGCGACTATCCCCTGGCTGACCTGGTCGATCGGGCCCAGCACCTGCTGCTGCCAACGCTGGTGCTGACGGTGATCGGGGCGGCCTCGATGAGCCGGATCCAACGCAACCTGATGCTCGATTCGCTGGGCGCCGACTACGTCCGAACCGCACGGGCGAAGGGCCTGGCGGAGTCGAAGGCCGTCATGAAGCACGCCCTGCGGACGGCGCTCATCCCCACCGGCACCTACGTGGCGTTCAGCGTCGCCACGATGTTCACCGGCGCGACCTTCACCGAACGCATCTTCAACTTCCAAGGGATCGGTCAGTACGGGGTCGACACGATCACCAATCGTGACGTGAACGGAGTGGTGGCGGTCACCGCCTTCGCGGGCGTCTGCGTGCTGGTTGGTGCCATCCTGTCCGACATCATGGTCGCGATCCTCGACCCCCGTGTGCGGCTGGGTTAGGAGAGGTCATGGACACCACGTTCCCAGCGGCGGCCGCACCCCGGCGACTCAACCGGCGGCAACTCATCTGGCGCCGGTTCCTGCGGAATCGCATGGCGGTGGTCGGGGGCATCGGGATCGCCTTCCTGTTCTTCCTCGCCGTGTTCGGCCCCTACGTGCTGTATTGGAAGTTCGACGACATCGACACCGCGGCCTTCCTTCGTCCGCCCGACTCCGCTCACCTGCTCGGGACGACCAGATCCGGGCGCGACGTCCTGGCGCTGACCGTTCGCGGCTTGGGGAAGTCGCTGCTGATCGGGTTCCTGGTCGCGCTGATCTCCACCACGCTGGCGGCCCTGGTCGGGGCGTCCGCCGCCTACCTGGGCGGATGGTACGAGCGGATGATGTTGTGGATCGTCGACCTGCTGCTCGTGGTGCCGAGCTTCTTCCTGATCGCCGTCGCCTCGCGCGGCGCCCCCGAGGGGGACGCGGCCTGGATGGTGCTGGTCGTCCTGCTGGCCGCGTTCGCGTGGCCCCTGTCGGCACGGGTGGTGCGCTCGCTCACGCTGTCGATCCGCGAACGCGAATACGTCCTGGCCGCGCGGTTCATGGGCCTGTCGGCGGCGCGGATCATCGTGCGCCACATCCTGCCCAACGCGTCCTCGCTGCTGATCATCGACGCGACGCTGGGCGTCGGCTACGCGATCCTCTCCGAGACCGGCCTGTCCTACTTCGGGTTCGGCGTGCAACCGCCCGACACGTCGCTGGGCACGCTGATCGGTGAAGGGGCGCGGATGGCGACCACCTACCCCTGGGTCTTCGCCGGCCCCGCCGTCGTGCTGGTGTTCTTGGTGCTCTGCGTGAACGCGGTGGGGGACGGATTGCGCGACGCACTCGATCCGGCATCGGCCTCGGGAGGCAGGGCATGAGCCAGTCAGTGATCCAGCCGGTGACAGGGAGTCGGAGCGTGCCGGTGTTGCAGGTCAACAACCTGGC
>CAYUWV010000118.1:3470-7401 GCA_964448385.1 uncultured Propionibacteriaceae bacterium
TCCAGCCGGTGACAGGGAGTCGGAGCGTGCCGGTGTTGCAGGTCAACAACCTGGCCGTGACCTTCCCGAGCGAGGCCGGACCCGTCCAGGCGGTGCGGGGGTTGAGCTTCACGGTGTCGGCCGGTGAGTCGATGGCGCTCGTGGGGGAGTCGGGTTCGGGCAAGTCGGTGACGTCGCTGGCCATCATGGGACTGCATCCGACCACCACCCGAATCACTGGTTCGATCAAGCTCGGCGGCGAGGAACTCCTCGGCCGCAATGACGCCGACCTGTCCCGATTGCGGGGCCGGAAGCTGGCGATGGTGTTCCAGGATCCGCTGTCGGCGCTCACGCCGGTCTACACGATCGGCGACCAGATCACCGAGACCATCCAGGCGCATTTCGACGTGCCGAAGGCCAAGGCGTGGGCCAGGGCCATCGAACTGCTCGACCTGGTGGGCATCCCCAACCCGCGTGAGCGGGTCAAGTCGTTCCCGTTCGAGTTCTCCGGTGGGATGCGCCAGCGGGTGATGATCGCGATGGCGATCGCCAACGACCCCGACGTGATCATCGCCGACGAGCCCACGACGGCGCTGGACGTGACCATCCAGGCGCAGGTGCTGGAGGTGCTCAAGAAGGCGCAACAGGAGACGGGTGCCGCGATCATCATGATCACGCACGACCTGGGGATCGTCGCCGGGATGGCCGATCGGGTCACCGTGATGTACGCGGGCCGTCCCGTCGAGCAGGGCGGTCTGGACGATATCTTCTACCGGCCTCGGATGCCCTACACCATCGGCCTGTTGGGAACCGTGCCACGGCTGGACGACACCGACACCGGGCCGTTGCCGGTGCTGGAGGGCAACCCGCCCTCGGTCGTGTCGCTCCCCCCGGGGTGCCCCTTCGAGCCGCGCTGCCCGATGGCGATCGAGGAGTGTCGGGTCACCGAGCCGGAACTCGTGGGCACCGATGGACCCGGGCACGTCGCGGCCTGCCACCGGGTCGAGAAGGTGATCCAGGACTCGCTGACCCACGCGGAGATCTTCCCGACCCCGACGATCGCGCAATCGCCGTTGGCGGGCATCCCGCGGGCGGAGCGTCCGGTCGTCCTGAGTCTGTCGGGTCTCAAACGGCACTACCCGTTGATGAAGGGGGCCATCTATCGCCGCCGGATCGGCACCGTCCGCGCGGTGGACGGCATCGACCTCGAGTTGCGGGCTGGGGAGACCCTGGGGTTGGTGGGGGAGTCCGGGTGCGGCAAGTCGACCACCTTGCTGGAGATCTTGAACCTGGCCACGCCCACGGACGGCGTCATCACGGTGCTCGGCGAGGACACCCGGCGTCTGGGACGCAAGACCCGCAAGGCCTTGCGGCGCAATCTCCAAGTGGTGTTCCAGGATCCGATGGCCTCCCTGGATCCGAGGATGCCGATCTTCGACATCATCGCCGAACCGATGGGGGTCCACGGGTACCCGAAGGCTGCGATCGAGGCCAGGGTGACCGAACTGCTGCAGTTGGTCGGGCTGGAACCCAGCCATGCCGACCGTTACCCGCAGCACTTCTCCGGCGGCCAACGGCAGCGCATCGGGATCGCCAGGGCGTTGTCGGTGGAGCCCAAGGTCATGGTGCTGGACGAACCTGTCTCAGCCCTCGACGTTTCGATCCAGGCCGGAATCATCAACCTGCTGGAGGATCTGCAGGCCCGCCTCGGACTGTCCTACTTGTTCGTCGCGCACGACCTGGCGGTGATCCGTCACATTGCCGACCGAGTGGCCGTGATGTACCTGGGGCACATTGTGGAGGAGGGCACGGTGGCCGCGGTCTACACCGCGCCGACCCACCCGTACACGCAGGCCCTGATGTCGGCGATCCCGATTCCGGATCCCGTGACAGAGCGAAACCGGCAGCGGATCATGCTGTTCGGCGACCTGCCGAGCCCTGCGGACCCGCCGTCCGGGTGTACGTTCCGTACCCGCTGTCCAACCTTCGCCGGGCTGCCTGCGGGCGACCAGGAGCGTTGCCGGACGGTGGTGCCGTTGCTGCGATCGTGGGGCGAGGACCACCGGGCGGCGTGCCATTTCGCCCGCCCGCTGGCGGTGTTGTGAGGGGTGGCCGTTCATTGTTAGCTGTCCGTGACCTGCCTCGGGTCTGGTGTCGACACCTGCGCTGTAGTGTCGTTCGGGAATCGCCCAACGAGTGGTCGTCGGTGACCTGACTGGAGGAGAAGTGACAGCAAAGCGGCTCGCGTTGAGTCTGATCGGTGGTGGCCTCGCGCTCGCTCTCGCAGCCTGCGGCGGGCCAACCCCGACCGGCAGTACCGCTGCCAGCCCGGGAGCCAGTGGCACAAGCGCCAGCGCTGGCGGTTGGGACATCAACGAGACCAGCCGGGAAGCGCTCACCCAGGGGGGCCAGTTCGTCGGCTCGATCTCGTACCCCATCGCCAGCTGGAACACCCTGAACACAACCGGCAACGATGCTGAGCTGGTCAGTCTCCAGGCGCCCATCACCCCCGCGTACTACGACTACAACGGCATCGGTGAAGCGATCCTCAACCCTGACTACCTGGTTTCGGCGAAGACCGATCTCAAACCCAACCTGGTGCTCACGCTGGCACTGAACCCCAAAGCCGTCTGGAACGACGGCGAAGTGATCGGGGCTGACGACTGGATCGCCACGTGGAAGGCGCAGAACGGCTCCAACAAGAAGTTCGCGGCAGCCTCCTCTGACGGCTGGAACCAGATCGCCTCCGTCGCGGCGGGGGCCAGCGAGCAGGAAGTGATCATCACCTTCAAGTCGACCTACCCGGACTGGACCCGCATCGTTTCCGGTGGGCCTGCCCGAGCCGAAGGCATCGCCACCCCGGAGCTGTTCAATGACGGCTGGAAGAACTACCAGGACGCCTGGTTCACCGGCCCCTACAAGGTCGACAGCTGGGACAAGACCTCCGGGACCGTGACGATGGTTCCCAACCCCAGGTGGTGGGGCGCGAAGCCGTTGCTGGACAAGCTGACCTGGAAGCAGATCAAGGCCGAGGCGCTGGCAGCAGCATTCGCCAATCAGGAAGTCGACTACTACGACATCGGGCCCGACCCGGACGGCTTCCAGCAGGCGAGCACCGCGCAGAATTCAGCGGTCCGGGTGGCTGCCGGCCCGAACTTCAGGCACTTCACCTTCAACTCCAAGGCCCCGAACCTGACCGACGTCAACGTCCGGCAGGCCATCATCATGGGCCTCGACCGGATGGTGATCGCGCGCTCCGACCTGGCGGGGCTGCCCGGCGAACCGACCCTGCTGAACAACAACCTCTACGTCTCCAACCAGCCGGGTTACGTGGATCAGGCCAAGGTGACCGGGATCGACTTCAACGTGGAGGGCGCCAAAGCCAAGCTCGACGCGGCTGGGTGGACGCTCAATGCGTCCACCGGCTTCCGCGAAAAGGCCGGCAAGCAACTCGACGTGACCTTCGCCGTGTTGGGCGGGGTGTCGGCGTCGGAGAACGAGGGCCTCCAGGCCCAGAAGATGCTCAAGGAGATCGGGGTCAACCTCAAGCTTCGGACGGTCGACATCAGCAAGGACTGGCCCGGCGTGCTGATCGAGCACAAGTTCGACATCGTCGCGTTCTCGTGGATCGGGACCCCGTACCCGCTCAGCAACATCGGGCAGATCTACGGCGCGACGACGGGCAAGGACGGCAAGGTCGTGCCGAATGAGTCGAACTACGCCCAGCTCGACATCCCGCTGGTGAACGAACTGACCCCCAAGATCGACACCGAGATGGACGTCGCGAAGCGCGCTGACCTGGGCAATCAGGCGGCGCAGGCGATCTGGGAGGCGGGGCACACCCTGCCGCTGTACCAGCGTCCGATGTTGATCGGCGTCCGGGCCAAGCTGGCCAATATCGGCGCTCTCGGAATGTCGAGGGTGCCGAAGTGGGAGAACGTCGGCTTCACCA
>CAYUWV010000119.1:0-7391 GCA_964448385.1 uncultured Propionibacteriaceae bacterium
GTGTCGAACACCAACGAGCTCTTCCCCGAGCCGGAGACCCCGGTGAACACCGTCAGCCGACGCTTCGGGATCTCGACGTGGACGCCCTTCAAGTTGTTTTCGCGGGCGCCCTGCACGCGGATCAGGTCGTGGCTGTCGGCAACGTGCCCGGTCGCTGGCTGCTGGGCGGTGGTGGGTCTGCTGGTCACCTGCGCGATCGTGCCACGTCGGTTCGGTGTTGCCTAGACTCCCGCCCGCCCGAGCCAGGTCAGCAGTTCTGCTCCGGCCCGGCCTCCGGAGACCAGCGCGCCCTGGATGGACGGGTGGGCCCGGTGGTCACCAGCCACGTGCAGCCCGTCGGCGAGGCGGGACCCGTGCCCGGCAGCCCGTGGGGAGCGCACCACGGGGAGGGAGTCCGGAATCGCCTGGTGGGCGACGACCTCCCAGTCGGCGGTGGGCCGCTCGTAGATCACGGCCAGTTGACTGCGGACCTCGGCCTCGGCCGCGTCCACCAGGGTCGTCGCCGCGACCAGATGCCGCCCCGGGGGTGCGTAGGCCGAGACGACGTTGCTGATCACCACCGTGTTGACCACCGGCCCCGCGCCGGGGTGGAGGTGCAGCGCTGCCAGCGGGGACGGGGGAGTCGCGGCGCTGAACCACCAGGTGTAGCTGCCCCGCATCGGCACCTCAGCCAGGCCGGTGAGCCGCGCGGCGGTTCGCGGGTCGGTGGCGACCACGACCGCCCGCGCCGTCCGGACGCCGTCCGCCGTGGACACCCGCCAGCCGTCGCGGGTGCGTGCCAGGGCTTCGACGGGGGTCTCGAGTCTGACCCGTGCGGCGATCGGTTCGGCCAGCAGCACCGGCAGCGCCCCCATCCCCCGGCTTGGCAGCGACGGGGTGCCGACGGCGAAGTAGCGCACCATGCGACGCGCGAAGGCGGCTGCCGTGTCGCCGGAGGGCTCCAGCAGCACGCCGGTCAGGAACGGGTCGATCAACTCGGTGCGCAGCGGCCCTCTCACCCCCGCGGCGTCGAGCGACGCCGCCACGCTGCCGCGGTCGTGGCGTCCGCCGCCGAACACCCAGCGGGCCAGGCCGGCCAGCGCCCGCGGCTCCAGCCAGGCCGACCCCCGCAGGGCGAGGAGCGTGCGCGGGTGCCGGAACGGGTCGGACACCACCGAGAGGCCGTCGTCCCGACGCACCGCCACGCCCCGGTCGAACGGCTGCAGGTCAAGGCGGCTGAGGTCGACCTCCGTCCGCAACGCGGGGTAGGCGGGGTTGAGCACCTGGAACCCCCGGTCGACCCGATACCCGTCGACCTGGTCGGTCCGGACGCGTCCGCCCACCTGGTCGCCTGCCTCCAGGACGTCGACGTCGACCCCTGCGGCCGCCAGTCGGCGGGCGGCGACGAGACCGGCGAGGCCAGCACCGATGACGATTACTTCGTGGTCCATGGCCCCTCCTGGGCGTCGAGAGCGGTGGCGGTGGCGAGCAGGGTGGCGGCGGCGCCGATCCGGTGCCCGAGTGGACGGCTTGGCGGCGGCAGCAGGTCCTGGAATCGACCTCCCACCCACAGCGGCAGCGTTGGGTCAGCGGCGCGCAGGACGTCGGCGACCTCCGCCACGCGTGCGGCATCGCGGCGCCGGGGCGCCGTGGTGACCACGGCCGCGGGGGAGGACGCAGCGACTGCCTCGGCCCAGGCCGCCAGGGGTACGTCCGCGCCGAGGTAGATGGTCGGCAGCCCGGCTCGGCGGAGAGCCACCGCGAACGCCAGCAGGCCTAGTTCGTGGTGGACGCCCGGCGGAGCGCCGATCAGCACCGGCCGCCCGGTGCCGCGGCCCCCGGCCGCTTCGTAGGCAGCCGACAGGCGGCGCAGCACGTTGTTCGAGACCAGGTGTTCGCCGGCGACGGAGATCGTGCCAGCTGCCCACTCCTGTCCGATCCGGCTCAGGGCCGGCATCAGCCACTGGTCGACCAGGGTTTCGTAGTCCTGCAGGCCGAACTGCTCGTCGAGGATTCGCGACACCCGGGCGGCGTCCAGTTCGGCGGCGGCGTGGACCAGGTCGAGGTGCGGATCGCGTCCGACCGCGGGTTGGCCCCCCCCGTTGCCGGAGCGGGCCGACTGGTGCTGGCGCAGCACCTCCGCGGAAGCGTCGCGAGGCGACCAGCCCAGGTCGACCAGGGTGTGCATGTCCCGGATCCGGGTGATCGCCTCCTCGTCGTAGACCCGGTAGCCCGAGGGGGCGCGGGCTGGCGAGAAGAGGCAGTAGCGGCGCTCCCAGGCGCGCAACGTGTGCTCGGGAACGCCCGTTGCCTCCGCAGCCTTCTTGATCGTCAGCATGATGCTCCATCGTAGACAGATTGGGCCTGCTTCGCCACCCAAACGGCGGATTCTGTCTAATGTTTACGCGATCAATCTTGTCCAAGGTTGATCGCTGTGACATACTTCTGTCTAACGTTACTTCAGGAGGCAGAGTCAATGTCCACGCTCGATAGCACCAACGATCGAACCCGTCAGGTCGTGGTGAGCGCCAGTGCTGTGTTCATGATCGTCGGCACGCTTTTCGGCATCGGCGTCTTCGGCACGCGGGTCGAGGAAACCGCAGGGGGAAGCCTGTCGGCCACGGCGACCTTGCTGGCCCCGGCAGTCCGCGCGTTCTCGATCTGGTCTGTCATCTACCTCGGGCTGATCGCCTACGTGGTCTGGCAGTGGCTCCCGAGCGCGAAGTCCTCGCCGCGGGCGCGGGCGATCGGCTGGCTCGCGTCGTTGTCGATGGTGCTGAACGCCGCCTGGCTGCTGGTGACCCAGGTCGGCTGGCTGTGGCCGAGCGTGGCCATCATCGTGGCGCTGGTCGTCACCCTGGGTCTGCTGATGCAACGACTGACCGCGATCCCTGCTGGCGGCGGTGATCGGGCGAGCGGCGTCTGGGTCGAGCGGATCGTCGTCGACGGCACCTTTGGCCTCTACCTCGGCTGGGTCTCGATCGCCACCGCGGCCAACATCACGGCAACCCTGGTCGCCAACGGGATCAACCCTGGCGGGTTGGCGGCCGAGTTGATCGCGGTAGTCGTCCTCGCTGTCGCCGCCGGCGTCGGCGTCCTGCTGGCACGGACGTTCGGTGGCCGCATGGCCGTCGCGGCCGCGATGGCGTGGGGACTGTCCTGGATCGCGGTCGGGCGCCTGACCGGCGAGCCTGACTCGACCTTGACCGGAATCGCCGCAGCCCTGGCAGCGTTGGTAGTGGTTGCCGCGACCATCGTCTGGACCCGACGACGGTCGCTCCAGCCAGCCACTGCCCGTACCGCCGCCTGATCCGACCCACCTCCGAGAGGAGCCACGATGGACCACCACCAGCCCGTCGACGACGACCTCGTCGTCTTGGTCGACGCGCAGGGCCACGCGATCGGCACCGCCAACCGCCGCGAGGTTCACGGCACTGACACCCCGCGCCACCTCGCCTTCTCGTGCTACCTGTTCGATCGTCGGGGACGAGTGCTGCTCACCCGCCGGGCGCTGGGCAAGCAGACCTGGCCCGGGGTGTGGACGAATGCCTGCTGCGGGCATCCTCGACCGGGCGAGGCGCCCCGGGAGGCTGTCCATCGCCGGCTGGCCGACGAGCTCGGCGTGCGGGTCGACGACCTGCGGCTCGTCCTGCCGCAATTCGCCTACCGCGCCACCGATGCCTCGGGGGTGGTCGAGAACGAACTGTGCCCGGTCTGGGTCGCAGTCGTCGACGCGGCTCCCGTCCCGAACCCCGACGAGGTGGCTGACCTCGCCTGGGTCGACTGGTCCGCCGCGGTGAACGCAGCCAGTGCGGCTCCATTCCTGCTGAGCCCGTGGAGTGCGCTGCAGATCCCGCTGTTGGACGACGTCTTCTCGACCGAAGGGCTCGTGGCATGACAATGCTCGCTGACGACCTGCGCCCGCCGCGCCACCAGCCCGGGCCGGCGTCGACCACCCGGCCGCCCGACGCGGTGACCGTCGCCGCGGTGGAGGTGCTGATCGCCGAGACCATGGGGTCGCTGGAGCAGTCCTGGGCCGAGTTGGCGCGCACGGTGATCCCCCGCCCGGGAGTGCTGCACACCGACTCGGTGCTCGAGTTGCTGACCACCATGGTCAACTCCGGCGGCAAGCGGCTGCGGCCACGGATGTGCCACTGGGGTTGGGTGGCCGCCGGAGGGCTCGACCACGGACGCGGCCACGACGACATGGTGCGCGCCGCCGCCGCGCTGGAACTGCTCCACGTCTTCGCTCTCATCCACGACGACGTCATGGACTCCTCCGAGAGCCGGCGCGGGCTCCCGTCGGTCCACGTCCAGGCCCGCCGCCAGCATGTCGATTTCGGCGGCTTCGGCGACCCGAACCGCTACGGCGAGAACATCGCCATCCTCGTCGGAGACCTGGCTCACAGCGAGGCCGACCTGCTGATGGCGGAACTCCCCCCACCCTTGCGCGCGATCTGGCGGACGCTGACCGTCGAGCTCATGCTCGGCCAGGGACGTGACCTGGTCGGCGCGGCGAACGCTCGCCGAGACTTGACCCATGCCCGCGAGGTGGCCCGGGTCAAGTCGGGTGCTTACACGGTGTGGCGCCCGCTGCAACTGGGCGCTGCGGCCGCCGGGGGCTCGCCGGAAACCCTGGCTGCCCTGCACGCCTACGGCCTGCACGTGGGGGAAGCGTTCGCCCTCCGCGACGACATCCTCGGGGTGATCGGCGACGCCCACGAGACCGGCAAGCCGGTCGGCGACGACCTCGTCCAGGGCAAGCCGACCGTCCTGCTGGCCCTGGCCACCCGACGCTTCGGGGTCCCAGGGCGTCGCGCCCTGAAGCGGACCGGCACCGACCAGTTGACTGCGGAGGACGTCGCCACCCTGCAGGCGGAGTTGCTGCACTCGGGAGTGATCGCCGAAGTGGAGAGCATGATCGACGCCGCGATCGAGGCCGCCGCGCAGGTCGTCGACACCCCGGCGATCGCTCCGGCCGCCGCCGAGGGCCTGCGGGCCCTGGCTCGCAAGGTTGCCTGGCGGGCCTCATGAGCCGCGTCGTCGTCGTCGGGGCCGGGCTGGCCGGCCTGTCCGCCGCCTGCCACCTGGCCGGGGACGGTCACGACGTCACCATCGTCGAACGCGGCCACGAGCCCGGGGGACGCAACGGCACGCTCCGCCATGACGGGTTCACCTTCGACACCGGTCCGACGGTGCTCACGATGCCCCACCTGATCGACCGCGCCTTAGGCAGGATCGGACGCAACCTGACGGACCTCGTCCCCCTGAAGCGACTCGATCCGGCCTATCGGGCCGTCTACCACGACGGCTCCGAACTACACGTTCGCGGCACGGTCGAGGCGACGACCGCCGAGATTCGCTCCCGCATCGGCGAGGAGGACGCTGCCGCATTCGGCGACTTCGTGGCCTGGCTCGAGGAGCTCTACCACCTCGAGATGCCGCACTTCATCGAGCGGAACTTCGACTCGGTGCTCGACCTGCTGTCCCGTCCGGCCGAGGCGCTCGCGCTGCTGCGTCTGGGCGGCTTCGACCGGCTTGGCAGGGCGGTCGGCAAGCGGTTCCGCGACGACCGGCTGACCAGGCTGTTCACCTTCCAGGCCATGTATGCCGGGATGGCCCCGGCCGACGCGCTGGCGATCTACGCGGTGATCACCTACATGGATTCCATCGCCGGGGTGTACTTCCCCGAAGGCGGCATGCACGCCGTCCCGTCGGCGATGGCCGCCGCGCTCACCGACGCCGGGGTGCGGATCCACTACCAGACCCCGGCCGAGGCCATCCTGCGCGATGGCTCCGG
Source organism: uncultured Propionibacteriaceae bacterium (assembly GCA_964448385.1). Lineage (GTDB taxonomy): Bacteria > Actinomycetota > Actinomycetes > Propionibacteriales > Propionibacteriaceae > Propionicimonas. Next base: position 5,780 of record CAYUWV010000119.1, read on the forward strand.
ACGTGTCGCCGGCGTCCGCGTCGGCGGCGAGGCGCTGATGGCGGACGCTGCCGTGGTCACCCTCGACCTGCCGACGGCCTACCGCGAGCTGCTGCCCGACCTGGCCCCGCCCTCGGTGTTCCGCCGGGGCTCATACTCACCCTCGGCGGTGGTGTGGCACGTCGGCGTTCGCGGACGTCCCGACGCCTCCGCGGCGCACCACAACATCCACTTCGGGCAGGCGTGGGACCACTCCTTCGTCGAACTCATCGACCGCAAACAGCTGATGAGTGACCCCTCCCGGCTGGTCACCATCCCCAGCCTGGACGCCCCGACCATGGCGCCGGAGGGACACAGCGTCCTCTACGTGCTCGAGCCCGTCCCGCACCTGGGCGCGTCCATCGAGTGGAAGGACGAAGCCGGGCCGATGCGCGAGCGGCTGCACGGCTTCCTGCAGGCGAACGGTTACCCAACCGACATCGTCACTGAGCGCCTAGTCACCCCGGCGGACTGGGAGGCGCAGGGAATGGCCAAGGGGACACCGTTCAGCCTGGCCCACAGCTTCTTCCAGACCGGACCGTTCCGGCCCAAGAACCACGAGCCACGCCTGCCGGGCCTGTTCTTCGCCGGCACCGGGACGACGCCGGGGGTCGGGGTGCCGATGGTGGTGGTCAGCGGGCAGTTGGCCGCGGAGCGGGTGCGGGCCTACCTCGGCCACACCGCGCGAGTGAAGGTGCCAGCATGAACCACCCCCTGGCAGCCGCAGGAACCCCGTCCGCCCCGGCGGTCGTGTCGTCCGCCGATCTGGCCACCGGTTACGCGGCCTGCGCCCGGCTGACCCGCGACTTCGGGACGACCTACTACTGGGGTGCGGTGCTGCTGCCCCCCGAGCAGCGCCGGCAGGTGTACGCGGTCTACGCGCTGTGCCGGTTGGCGGACGACATCGTGGACGCCGAGGGCGCGACCCTTGGGGACGTGACCGCCACCCGCGCCCGGCTGGCGGCGTTTCGCCAGCGGTTCGATGCCGCCGTGGCGGGGCACCCGGACGACCCGACCATGGCCGCGATCGCCGACACCGTGACGGCGTGCCAGATCGAGACCGAATGCTTCGACCGGTTCTTCGACGCCATGGCGATGGACCTCGACACCACCAGCTATGACACCTTCGACGACCTGCGCGGCTACATGGAAGGCTCAGCGGCCGTGATCGGCGAAATGATGCTGCCGGTGCTGCGCCCCACGTCCGAGGCTGCCGTCGAACCGGCGCGAGCCCTCGGTTTCGCCTTCCAGCTGACCAACTTCCTGCGTGACGTCGGCGAAGACCTCGATCGGGGCAGGGTGTACCTGCCGCAGGCCGACCTGCGCCGCTTCGGGGCGGACCCCGCCGCCCGTGTGGTCGACGACTCGTGGCGTGCCCTGATGCGGTTCGAGATCGCCCGCAACCGCGAGCTCTACGCCCAGGCCGACGCGGGCATCCCGCACCTGCCACCGCGCTCGGCGCGCTGCGTCGCCACCGCCAGGCGCCTCTACTCCCAGATCCTCGACCGGATCGAGGCGGCCGACTACGACGTCTTCAGCGCCCGCGTTCGCGTCCCGACCTGGCGGAAGGCCGCCACCGCGGTGGCGATGCTCG
>CAYUWV010000120.1:0-2397 GCA_964448385.1 uncultured Propionibacteriaceae bacterium
GCGAGGGCGGGATGGTCGAAGAGCGCTACACCGTCGACGCGAACGGCATCATCGCCGTCACCATCACCGACCTGGCGACGGGTTACTCCCAGAGCCACGCGCTCGGTTCGCGGGCGTAGCCTCCGTCCGGGACGGGGCGCCGCGGCTTACCCGGGGCCTGTCAGGAAGGGGCGCAGGCCGTCGAGCAGCCGATCCAGCTCGCCAGCGCAGGTTGGCGGCGGCGTACGCCGTCCGAATCGCCTCGGGGGCGCTACTCGCCGCGCGGACGGCGGAACCGCAGCAGCCGGCGGACGTGGGCAAGTTCCAGGGTGGGCGGATCGGGACGGGTGAAGGCCCACTCCGGGTCGGTGAGCATGCGTGCGCCGGAGAGCCCGGCCACCATGGCGATGACGACCAGCACGGTGGAGACGCCGCTCTCGATCGCGCGCAGCACGTCGGCCTGGTCGAAGTAGATCAGGGTGCGCAGCGCCGACGACCCGGGGATCGACACGAGCACCGTGGGCACCGTCATGATGATTTTCGGCATCGAGAACAGCCGGGCCACGACCGCGCAGCCCAGCCCGATCAGGAAGCACGAGATGAACGTCGCGACGTGGGGCTTCACGCCGTTCTGCAGCATGACGAGCCTGGGTGCGTTGCCGGCCATCGCGACGACCCCGGAGGCGACGGCCACCCCCAATGGTGAGTTGAACATCGTCGCCCAGCCGAAGACGGCGAAGAAGCTGGCCGCGATCAGGGCTCCCCAGACCAGCGCCGGCGGACCCTCCAAAGCCGGGACGGGATCGGGCGACACCCCCGACAAGGCGGCCACCAGCCACACCCCGATGGTGATCGCGAGCACCACCATGCCGGCGTAGACGAGCCGGGGGATGCCGACTTGGAGGTCGATCCGGGTCAGGTCCAATCCGGCGGTGACCAGCGGGAAGCCGGGGATCAGGAAGATCGAGGCGCAGATGAAGCCGGCCGCCGTCCGCGGGCTCGCCGACCCCACCACCAGGTCGATCAGCCTGCTGAACCCGACGTACAGCCCGGAGGCGACCGCCGCGGACGTCAGCACGGTGGCCAGGTGGTTGAGCATCAGCCCGGTCAGCCGTCGGTGCAGCCAGTAGGCCAGCGCTGAGGCCGGCAACACGGCAATCACCTCGCGCGGGCCGCCGTTCGAGAGAACGGCGATGGAGGCGCAGGCCAGGGCGACCAGCGGCACCAGCATCCAGGTGCGGTAGAGCCGGGGGATGTCCTCGATGGCCTGCAGTTGGGCGTCCACCTCCGCGACGCTGGCCCGCTCGGGCAGGTCGCGGCCGAGTTCGGCCAGCATGCCGATGCGGTGGGCGTTCACGCCGGGGTTGCGGATCTCGGCGATCTGGGTGCGGAAGATGCCTCGCCGCCCGACGGTCAAGACGATGTCGGTGAAGGTGATCTGCGCATGCAGGCGTTCGATCCCGACGGTGTGGGCGACCGAGCGCATGATCTCGCGGACCCGCATCCCGCTGGTTCCGGCACCGAGCATGAGGATGCCGGCCTTCAGCACCACGTCGGAACGCCGGATCAGGTGGTGGGGTTCCAGGCTGTCTTCGTATTCGTGCTCGTCGTAGCCCGACGACGTCGCCTCACCTGTCATGGCTTCACCGTAGCGAGCCGGGGAGCGTGGGACAGCGCCGAGGAGGCAGCACCGTCCTCGCTGGGTCCTCGGCGATCAGCGGCGCCACGCGCCGACCAGCATGACGGCCCCGAGCAGGGCGACGATCAGGTTGCCACCCAGCGCCGTCAGGCGTTGGGTACGGGGAGTCGCCCGTCCCCTGAGGTAGGCGCCGAGGGCGACGAGCGCGAGTTGCCAGCTCAGGGAAGCTACCCCGACGCCTACCACGAAGACCCCTGCGGCCACGGGCGACTGCAAGAGGGTCAGGCCGACCGCCAGGGCAGCGAAGTAGACCAGTGTCGCCGGGTTGAGCGCGGTCAGGCCCAGGAACAGCAGGAACCGGTGAGCGCCAGGGCCGGGCGATGGAGCGGTCTCGCTGACGGCCGCACGGCCCCTGCCGCGATGCACCCCCAGGGCCGCCAGGACGATCAGGACGACGCCGCCGATGGCCTGCGGCCAGGAGCCCCACGTGCCGATCACCGGTTGCGCGACCGCCCCGATCAGTAGGGCCGCCGCGCAGTAGCTCAGATCGACGACGGCCACCGCGATCGCGCTCGGCGCGCCGCCCCGGAACCCCCTGGTGACGCCCTCCCCGATCAGCAGGACCCCGATAGGCCCCAACGGGGCAGCCACCCCGAACCCGGCGGCGATTCCCGTGGCGAGGGCGAGGAGCAGGTCCATGGTGGCCAGTGTCGCTCATGCGGGGCCTCACAACAGGCTCACAGGCTACGTCGGGTGTCCCGACAAGCTGCTCTGGCTGA
>CAYUWV010000120.1:2497-7341 GCA_964448385.1 uncultured Propionibacteriaceae bacterium
CCTCACAACAGGCTCACAGGCTACGTCGGGTGTCCCGACAAGCTGCTCTGGCTGACTGGTCACATCAGCAACCCGAATCACTCAGGAGTTCATCGTGTCCGCCGTACTCATCGCCGCAGACCTCGTGGCCATCAGCATTCTGGTCTTCGGCCTGTTCGTCCCTCGCCATCACCGCCGCGACCTCATCGTCGCCTACCTCGTCGTCAACGTCGGCGTGCTGGCGGTCATGACCACCCTGACCTCCACGGCGGCGAGTGTCGGCGTCGGACTCGGCCTGTTCGGCGTGCTGTCGATCATCCGGCTGCGCTCGGAGGAACTCACCCAGCACGAGATCGCCTACTACTTCGCCTCCCTCACCCTCGGGCTCTTGGCGGGCAGCGCCTCGCTGTCGGTCTGGTTGGTGCTCGCTCTGATGGCCGTCGTGGTGGCCACCCTCTTCGTCGGCGATCACCCGCTGGTGGCCCGTCGGTCCGCCCGGCAGCAGATCCAGCTGGATCGCGCCCACCACGACGACGCCACCCTGCGTGCCCACGTGGAGTCGATCGTCGGCGGTGGCGTCCAGTCGGTGACGGTGCTGAAGACCGACCTGGTCAATGACACCACGCTGGTCGACGTCCGCTACTCCGCCCAGCCCGCACCGGCCCGCACCGAGGCGGTGGCCCGATGACCGCCACGCTGCAGCCAACCGCCGTGGGGACGGCCGCCAGGCGGCGGGTCGAACTCGCCTCCCTGCCCACCACCAGCCTCGAACGACTACTCGGTCAGGCGGCCCTGCAGACCCGGATCGACCGCAAGTACGTGCTGCCGGCCGAGGACATCGCCGTGGTGTTGGGGCTCGTCGAGGGACCGGTCGAGGTGCTCCGGATCGACGGCCGCGAGCGGTTCGGCTACAGCTCCACCTACTTCGACACCTCAGGACTGGACGCCTTCCACCTGGCGGGGCGGGGACGCCGGCGCCGGTTCAAGGTGCGCACCCGGGTCTACCGCGACTCAGGCGACACCTGGCTCGAGGTCAAGACCCGCGGTCCCCGCGGCACGACCGTGAAGGACCGGCTGCCCTACGACCTTGCCGATGCGGGACGCCTCACCCCGGACGCTGCGGAGTTCGTCGGCCGGACGCTGAGCCTGCGGGAGGTCGACCAGGTGGCGGTGGCGGACCTGGCGCCGTCGTTGCACACCACCTACGACCGGACGACCCTGCTGCTGGCCGGCGATGAGCCGGCCAGCCGGGCAACCATCGACACGCGGCTGACCTGGCGACGCCCAGGCTCCAGGCAGCTGATGACCACCCCCGGGACGGTCATCGTCGAAACCAAGGGCGGCTCCGCCCCTTCAGCCCTCGACCGGGCGCTGTGGCGCTGCCGGATCCGTCCCAGCCAGGTCAGCAAGTACGGAGCCGGGCTGGCCGCCCTCAACGACGACCTGCCCGACCTGAAGTGGCATCGCGTCCTCACCCACGAACTGATCCCGACTCCCGCGCAGCCTGCGTGACTCCCACACCACGACCGAAAGAACCCACTCATGACATCGAAGCACTCCACCATCCATCGCCTGACCGCCGCGATCGCGGCCATTGTCGCCGGCGTCACCCTGACCGCCTGCGGCTCAGCGGTCGCGAGCACCACCTCCACCGACGCGTCGACGGTCAGCGTCACGAGCACCGCAGCCTCGGCGGCGGCAGCCCTGGCCGACAACGCGGCGAGCCATGCCGAAGCGAACGACATCGACTACGACGCGTCGACGGCGATCAGCGTCACCCTGGCCGACGGGGCCTCGACCTCCAGTTCCAGCACCGGAGTGTCGATCACAGGTGACGTCGTCACGATCAGCGCCCCCGGCACCTACGTGCTGAGCGGCAGCCTCAGCGACGGCCAGATCGTGGTCAACAGCGACGCCGAAGGCAAGGTCCGGATCGTCCTGGACGACGCGTCCGTCACCTCCACGTCAGGCTCGGCGTTCGTCGTCGAGGCGGCCGACGAGGCTGTCGTCGTCTTGGCGGACGGATCCAGCAACAGCCTCGCCGACGGCACCGGCTACGACACGTCCGCCGAGGATGCCCCGAACGCCGCACTGTTCTCGATGGCCGATCTGACCATCGGCGGCTCCGGCTCCCTCACCGTCACCGGGAACACCAACGACGGCCTCGCCAGCAAGGACGGCCTGGTGATCCTGGGCGGAACCATCACCGTGACCGCCGTTGACGACGGGATCCGCGGCAAGGACTACCTCATCGTGGAAGGCGGCACGGTCACCGTCGAAGCCAAGGACGACGGCTTGAAGTCCGACAACGAAGCCGACGACACCGTCGGCTACGTGCTGATCAACGCCGGCACCGTGGCCCTCTCGGCAGGCGACGACGGCATCCACGCCGAAGGCGACTTCGCCATCACTGGCGGCAAGCTGACCGTGTCGACGTCCAGCGAAGGCCTGGAGGGCTCGACGGTGACCATTGCCGGCGGCGAGACCAGCGTCACCGCCTCGGACGACGGGCTGAACGCCACGTCGGGCGCGACGACCGGCGGTGGCGGCGGTGGGGGCGGCGGCATGCAGTCCGACGGCTCGCTGCTGACCATCAGCGGCGGCACCCTCCTGGTCAACGCCGAGGGCGACGGCCTGGACTCCAACGGGACCATCACCGTCACCGGCGGCACCACCGTGGTGTCCGGTCCCACCGGTAACGGCAACGGGGCGCTGGATTCCAACGGCGGGCTGACCATGACCGGCGGCACCCTGGTCGCGGCAGGTTCCTCCGGGATGGCTGAGGCGCCGTCCGCCGACTCGACCACCGGCTGGGTGTCGGTGAGCTTCGCGCAGCCGATCGCGGCCGGGCAGACCGTCAGCATCGTGAAGGACGGCACGGTGCTCGCCGCCTACACCACCGTGAAGCAGGTCGCCTCGCTGATCGTGGCCGATTCCGACATCACCGGCGGCGAGTCCTACGACGTCTACGTCGGCGGGACGCTGACCGGAACGACGGTCGGCACGTACTCGGCATCGGGCGACCTCAGCGGGGCCACCAAGAACACCACCGTGACCGCCGGCGAGCACACCGCCAGCGGCGTCGGCGGTGGCGGTCCCCGGAGGTAGTGCCATGTCCCCGCAGCTGAATCGCAGCGTGCTGGCCGATCAGCAGCCCGCCGCCAGCCGCACCGTGACCCGACGCGCCCTGCTGGGTGGCGGGTTGGGCGCCTTGGTGGCGGTGGGCGGCGGCACCGCCTGGGCGCTGGACCGGTTCGTCATCGAACACGTGGAGGTCAGCAACGCCTCCGCCCTCGAGGCGTCCAACGTGACCCCCGCTCAGGAGAGCGGCAACGGCACCGCCACCGCCGACTCGTACACCTCCGACACCGCCCAGATCAGGATCACCAAGCACACCCGGGGCTCGGGCAGCGACCAGATCACCTGGTTCGTCGCCGACGTCACGGTGAGCGACGCCACCATCGTCCGCTCCGCCTTCGCCGGCGACGAGTTCGGGGAGAACATCATCGCGAACCCGTCCGTGATCGCGCAGCAGGCGGGCGCTGTCCTGGCCATCAACGGCGACTACTACGGCTTCCGGGATACCGGAATCGTCGTCCGCAACGGCGTCGCCTACCGCGACAAGGGCGCCCGGCAGGGGCTGGCCTGCTACGCCGACGGCTCGATGCGGTTGTACGACGAGACGGCGACGACCGCGGCCAAACTGGTCGCCGACGGGGTCTGGAACACCCTGTCCTTCGGGCCTGGGCTGGTCGAACGCGGCGCGGTGATCAGCGGTATCGACGATGTCGAGATCGACACCAACGTCGGCAACCACTCGGTGCAGGGGCAGCAGCCCCGAACCGGGATCGGCATCATCGCCGACAACCACGTCCTGTTCGTGGTGGTGGACGGACGCAGCGCCGGCTACAGCCGGGGGGTGACCATGACCGAGTTCGCCGAGATCTTCGTCGCACAGGGAGCCAAGGTGGCCTACAACCTCGACGGTGGCGGCTCCTCGACCATGGTCTTCAACGGGGCCCTGGTCAACAACCCGCTGGGCCGAGGCAAGGAACGCGGCACCAGCGACATCATCTACGTGGCCGGGTAGGGGAGCGACCATGATCGTCCTGATTCCCAGCTTCGAGCCGGACGAGCGCCTGCTGAGCCTGGTCTGTGACCTGGTGCTGGTCGACGGGCTGCGGGTGCTGGTCGTCGACGACGGCAGTGGCCCGGCCTTCGCCCACCACTTCGACGCCGCCCGGCGGGCCGGCGCCGAGGTCCTCAGCCATGAGGTGAACCGCGGCAAGGGCGTCGCCCTGCGCACCGGCTTCAGCCACGTGCAGCGGCACCACCAGGGCGAGCCCGTGGTCTGCGCGGACAGCGACGGCCAGCACTCGCTCTACGACATCCTTCGAGTGGGGGCTGCGCTCGACGGCGGCACGGACATGGTGCTCGGCGCCCGGCGGTTCACCGGACGGGTCCCGCTGCGCAGCCGCTTCGGCAACCAGGTCACCAGCGCGATCTTCGGCGTGGTGAGCGGGACCCGCCTGACCGACACCCAGACCGGCCTGCGGGCGTACCCGCACCGGCTGCTCGGCTGGCTGCTGGCGGTGCCGGGCGACCGTTTCGAGTACGAACTGAACCTGTTGTTGCGGGCCAGTCGGGAACGGCTGCGGATCGGCGAGGTCGAGATCGCCACCATCTACTTGCAAGGCAACTCGTCCTCCCACTTCCGGCCGCTGCGCGACTCAGCGCGGATCTACCGGCCGCTGCTGGCGTTCGGGGCCTCGTCGTTGGCCGGCTTCGCTGTTGACGCCGCGGTGCTGTTCGCGCTGTACCCCGTCACCGGCAACCTCGCGGCGTCCGTGGTGATCGCCAGGCTG
>CAYUWV010000121.1:0-7328 GCA_964448385.1 uncultured Propionibacteriaceae bacterium
GCCACCCCGGGGAGCCCGGCCACGGCATCGACCTGATTGCTGGGCAGGGTGACCCGCATCCCGTTGTAGGCCGACTGCAGCTCCGACTCGATCGTGCCGCCCCTGCCCTTGATCGTCCTCGCGAGAGCCGCCTGCGCCTGGTGCAGGTCCTGCTTGACGACGGAGCGTTCCCTGCCGGTGAGCTTGCGTCCCTTCCGCGCCTGGACGACCGCGACCGGATCCCCGGTCAGCTGCACCATCACGCGGACCTTCCCGTCCGCATCGACCGAGCGCGGCTTGGCGCTCGTCGTCAGCGCACCGGTCGACTCGGTCTTCTCGAAGCGGACGGACTGCCACGGGTCCACCGGCTCGGCGTGGGCGAGGGACGGACAGGCCAGGGCAACAAGGCCGGTGGCCACCAGGACGCGTCTGTACACGGAAACCGGGCTTTCTGGGGAGCACGAAAGAGGAACAACCTGCGTGCGCAGGCTAGGGAGCCGGATGGCCGTCCGTCAACGGTCTCGCCCCTCGGCGAGTCGCCTGCCGCGTTTCGGCTGCCACGCGTCCCCGGAAGGGCCACAGTGGAGGCATGGCAACCATGCGACCTACGCTCACCTTCCTCGGAGCAGCCGGCACGGTCACCGGTTCGAAATACCTGGTCCAGGCCGGAAAGCGACTCATCCTCGTCGATGCGGGCATGTTCCAGGGCGAGAAGGAATTGCGCGAACTGAACTGGGCTGAGTTCCCCGTCCCCCCCGAGCGGATCAGCGACATCCTGATCACCCACGCCCACATGGACCACGTGGGCTACCTACCCGTCCTGGTCCGGCAAGGCTTCGCCGGCACCGTCTGGGCCACGCCGGCAACCATCCGGCTCTCCGAGATCGTGTTGCGCGATGCGGGCTTCCTCAACGAGCGTGACGCCGAGTACGCCAACACCCGCGGCTACTCCAAGCACACCCCCGCGCTGCCGCTCTACGACAGCGCCGACGTCGAACGGACGCTGCCGCTGTTCGCCCCCGTCGAGTACGAGGCCGATCTCGACCTCGGCGACGACATCGTGGCGCGCTACGTCCGGGCCGGGCACATCCTGGGCTCGGCCAGCATCCACCTGCGGATCGGCGAGCGGCAGATCCTGTTCTCCGGCGACGTCGGACGCCACGACCACCCCGTCCTGCGCGCCAGGGACATTCCGCCGGGCGCGGCGACCGTCCTCATCGAATCGACCTACGGCGACCGGGAGCACCCCGAACCTGAGGGTCCCGACCACGAGGCCCTGGCCGACCTGATCCGGCGGACGGTGAAGCGCGGCGGCTCGGTGCTGGTGCCGGCCTTCGCCGTCGACCGCACCGAGGTGGTGCTGAAGACCCTCACCGAGATGCAGGCGGACGGACGGATCCCGCAGGTGCCCGTCTTCGTGAACTCGCCCATGGCGCTGGCGGCGCTGGCCGTGTACCGCGACCCAGCGTTCCGGGACGAGCTGCGGCCGGACCTCGACCCCGACCACTTCGTCGACCTACCGCACCTGCGCGAGGTCCGCACCACCGAGGAGTCGATGAAGCTCAACACGCCGAAGGTGCCCTGCATCATCATCTCTTCCTCCGGCATGGCCACCGGCGGACGGGTGCTGCATCACCTCGAGCACATGCTGCCCGACCATCGGCATGCTGTGGTGCTGGTCGGCTACCAGGCGGTCGGCACCCGCGGGCGCGCCCTCGTCGAAGGTGCCAAGCAGCTCAAGATGCACGGCCGGTACGTGCCGGTGCGGGCCGAGGTGATGCAGGACAACGAGTTCTCGGTGCACGGCGACTGCTCGGACCTGCTGGACTGGATGGCAGCCCTCACCCCGGCACCGACGAACGTGTTCACCGTCCACGGCACGGCGGAGGCTGCCGCCACGTTCGGCCAGCGGATCAGCGACCGGCTCGGCTGCCTGAGCGTCGTGCCGACCCTGGGCGAGACCGTCCGGATCGATTGACCCACGCCGCCCGGAGACGCAGCTGCGCCCCGTGGCCGTCCCTCCAAGCCACGGGGCGCAGTGTCGAGCGGTCAGTGCCCGGCGACCTGCTCAGCGAGAAGTTCCACCACGTGCCGGTACGGCTTGCCGGTTGCCCGGGTCATGCCGAGTTCGCACGTCCGGTTGCAGCTGGCGTGGGCGGTGGCGTCGAACCGTTCCACCTCAGCGGCCTCCGGCCGCGTGGCGGCGTAGGTGAGCTCCGGGTGGAGCATGCCGCGATCGCCCGCGAAGGCACAGCACCCGGTGTCGATCGGCACGTTCACCTGGTTGGCCACCGCCTCGGCGACGGTCACCAGATCCGGGTTCAATCCCATGATCGTGGACGAACAGGTGGCATGGATCGTGACCGAATCCAGCTTCTTGTACTCCCCCAGCACCGGCAGGATGTGCTGGGCGACGAACGCCACCGAATCGATCACCTCGACGTGCAGGTCGGGGTCGGTCTCGATCATGTGCTTGAAGCCCTCGGTGCAGGACGACGCGTCGCAGACCACCGGGAGCCGTCCGTTGTCGGTGGCCTTGCGGATCACCGGGAGCACCTTGGCCTTCATGGCGTCGTAGCCGGCGGGGATTCCCTTGGACGACCACGGCGTGCCGCAGCACATCGACTCGATCTCCGGGGGCACGAGCAGCGTGATCCCGGCCTTGGCGCACAGCGCTTCGAAGTGCACCTGGACCCCCGGCCCTTCCAGCGGCCCGAACATCACGTTGACGCACGCCGGCAGGTAGACCGCGGCAACCTCGCCGCTCGGAGCCGGACGCCGGCGCGGCGAGCCGCCCTTGGGCAACTCGGTCGAGAGCAGCGGGACGGTGTCCTCGCTCAGCAACGACCGGGCGACCTTGTTGGCACCGATCACCAGCGGATCCAGCACGCCCGGCAGCGCGTCGACGACGGTCATGGCCGTGGACGCGATGGCGGTCGTCCCCTTCCAGTGCTTCGACGCCGTCGTCCAGACGGCCGCGGCCGTCTTGGGCACCATGCCGCGACGCAGCTTCTTCACCAGCAAGCCAGTGTTGATCAGCACCGGACAGGCCGTCCCACACATCCCGTCCACCGCACAGGTGTGCACGCCGTCGTACTCGTAGGCGTCCTCCAACCGGGAAGCCAACGCGGCGTCCCCGGCCAGTTCGGCGTTGGCGATCTCGCGACGGATCGCGATCCGCTGCCGCGGGGTCAGGGTGAGGTTGCGGGACGGACAAACCGGCTCGCAGTAGCCACATTCGACACAGCGGTCGACTTCCTCGTCGATGGACGGCGGCAGCTTGATGTGCTTGAGGTGCAGGTCGGGGTCATCGCTGATGACGACCCCCGGGTTCAGCAGGCCGGTGGGGTCGAACAGGCGCTTGACCTGACGCATCACGTCGTAGAGCTCGTCGCCGTACTGCCGATGCACGAACGGCGCCATGACTCGTCCGGTGCCGTGTTCGGCCTTCAAGGAGCCCTTGTTGGCCAGCACCAGCTCGACCATCGCCTCGGTGAAGTCGACGTACCGCTTCATCTGCGATTCGGATTCGAACCGGTCGGTCAGCATGAAGTGGATGTTGCCGTCCTTGGCGTGACCGAAGATCACCGAATCCTGGTAGGCGTACTCGTCGAACAGCACGGCCAGCTCGGCGCAGGTGTCGGCCAGCGAGGCGACCGGCACCACGACGTCTTCCAGCAGGGCGGTGGTGCCGCTCTTCCGGGCGCCTGCCACCGAGGTGTAGAGGCCCTTGCGGAGCTTCCACAGTTCGGCGCGCACCTTCGCGTCCTCACTGAGCAGGACGGGATCGACCGGCAGTCCGTCCAGGGTCGGACGGGCGCCGGCACTCAAGGCGTCGAGTTCGGCGCGCGACGTGGCCTGGTACTCCAGCAGCAAGGCCGCCTGCCTGTCGACGTTGAGCGCCTTGACGGCAGCCGGACTGTCGGGGAACGCCTGACCGACGCGCAGCGAGGTCGCGTCCATCAGTTCCAGGGTGGCGGCCCCGGTGGCGACGAGCTCCGGCAGAGCCCGGTTGGCTGCGTAGAGGTCGTCGAAGACCAGCAACGCCGAGTTCGCGAACGTCCGCAGCGGGATCGTCCGGAACGTGGCGGAGGCCACGAAGGCCAGGGTGCCCTCGCTGCCCACGATGAGGTGGGTGAGGATGTCGGCCGGAGTCGAGTAGTCGACCAGCGAGTTGATGCCGTAGCCCATCGTGTTCTTCATCGAGAACTGCTGGGCGATGGTGGCGACCGAGGCCGGGTTGGCGATGACCCGCTCACGCAGCTTCAGCAGGCCCTCGTAGAGCGCCGGCTCGAGCATGCGCAGCTTCTCGTCGGCGTCCCGGGCACCGGTGTCGATGATGGTGCCCGACGGCAGCACCGCGACGATCGATTCCAGGGTCTGGTAGCTGTTCTCCACCGTGCCGCAGGCCATCCCGGAGGAGTTGTTGGCCACCACTCCGCCGATCGTGCAGGCGGCTTCGCTGGCGGGATCCGGGCCGAACTTGCGTCCGTACGGGGCGAGGTGGGCGTTCAGCTTCTTGACCGTGATGCCGGGGCCGACGCGAACCCTCGCGCCGGCGTCGAGCACCTCGACGTCGGTGAAGTGCCGCCGGACGTCGGCCAGCACCTGATCGGTGCCGCACTGCCCGGACAGGCTCGTCCCACCGGAGCGGAAGGTGAGGCCCACCCCTGCGGCGGAGGTCGCCCGCAGCAGGCGGGCCACCTCCTCGGCGCTCTTGGGAGCCACGATGGCTGTCGGCAGCAGCAGGAAGTGCGACGCGTCGTGGGCCAGCGCCCGCCGGTCGAGTTCGGCCATCCGGATCTGCTCCGGATCACCCACGCACCCTGCGAGCAGGGTGGTGAGTGATTCCTCGGTGAAGACGGTCACTTCGCCCAGACCACCTCAGGTACCATCCAGGCCAACGGCCCGGCTTGGAGCACCACCAGCACGGTGAAGTAGGCCAGCAGGGCGAGGCTCCACAGCACGACCTTGCGGAAGATGTCGCCTTCCTTGTTGACCATCGAGACCGCAGCGGCGGCGACCGCGAGGTTCTGCGGCGAGATCATCTTGCCCATCACACCGCCGGAGGAGTTCGACGAGGCCATCAGCACTGGGCTGAGGCCGGCCGATTCGGCGGCGGTCACCTGCAGCAGGCCGAACAGCGAGTTCGCCGAGGTGTCCGAGCCGGTGATGGCGACACCGACCCAGCCGATGAGCGGTGACATCACCGCGAACAGCGCGCCGACCGAGGCGAGGGCGTTACCGAGGCTGGCGGTCTGGCCGGACAGGTTCATCACGTAGGCCAGGGCCAGCACCGACAGCACGGTGACGATGGTGAACTTCAATTGCTTCACGGTGGAGCCGTAGGCCCGGACCGCGTCGATGGGGCGGATCTTGTAGACGATCGCCGTGATGATGCCCGACAGCAGCAGCAGGGTGCCGGTGGCGCGCAGGTGGTCGAGGGTGAAGATCGTGGTGGTCACCGGGTTGCCGGCAGCGTTCACGATCAGCGAGGAGGCCTTGCCGTCCGGCCCGAGGAAAGCCAGCCCCGGCCAGGGGAACTTGATCTGGCCGATGCTCAGCAGCCAGGCCTTGACCGCGGGGATCTGGCTGATCGAGAAGACGATGACGATGATGGCGTACGGGGCGATGGCCCCCCAGATGCGCGCGCCGCCGGTCGCGGTGATGGCCGGGTAGTGGGCGAGCTTGCCGCTGGTGACGACGTGTTCGTCGTCCTCGCCGATCTTGGCCGAGTGGTCCAGGGGCAGCGGGTTGGCCGGCTTCCAGAACCGCAGCATGACGAGCACCACGGCGATGGTGGCCAGCGAGGCCACGACGTCGGTGATCTCGACGGTGATGTAGTTCGACGTGACGAACTGGGCCAGGCCGAAGACGAAGCCGGCCACGAGGGCCACCGGCCAGGTCTGCTTGACGCCGCGCATCCCGTCCACCAGGAAGACCAGCACCAGCGGCACGATGAACGCCACGAACGGGGTCTGGCGGCCGGCCATCTGGGACAGCACGTGGATCTCGATGTGGGTGACGCTGGCCAGCGCGATGATCGGGGCGCCCATGGCGCCGAAGGCGACCGGAGCGGTGTTCGCCAGCAGGGACACGATGGCGGACTTCATGGGCTTCATGCCCGCGGCCATCAGCATGGCTGCCGAGATCGCCACCGGGGCGCCGAAGCCAGCCAGTGACTCCATCAGGGCGCCGAAGCAGAAGGCAATCAGGATCGACAGGATGCGCTGGTCATCGGAGACGGAACGGATCAGCGAACCCAGCGACTCGAACCAGCCGGTGATGACCGAGAGTTGATACACCCAGATGGCGTTCAACAGGATCCACATGATGGGGAAGGCGCCGTAGAAGGCACCCTCCGCGGTGGCGCTGAGGGCCATCACGGTGGGCATCCCCCACCCGATGATGGCGATGACGATGGCGGTTCCGAGACCGATGAGGGACGCCAGCCAGGCCTTCATCTTGAAGACGCCGAGCAGGACGAATAGGAGGGCAAGTGGCACGGCGGCCAGAAGGGCCGAGAGTGCGAGGCTTCCCGCGATGGGTGCAGCCTGTTGAGTGAAGACGGGCACAGAGATCTCCTCGCTGAGATTGACCGACAACTAGGATTGTCCGACAAGTTGACAAGTATGGCAAGTCAACTCGTTGAATTGGACGTAGAGTGTCGGCAGTTGACAACTTGGGGGCAACGTGGTCAGAAGGCTGGTCGTCACATCCGTCATCGACGCCGTCGTCGATGACCTCAAGAGTTTGGTGCTGTCACGGGAGCTCGAAGCGGGCACCGCGCTGACGGAGGCGGAGGTGGCAGCCCGCTACGCCATCGCGCGAGCGACGGCGAAGGCGGCCATCGAACGGCTGGTGAGCGACAAGGTGCTCGTCCGCAAGAGCCACAAAACGGCGCGCGTCGTGGAGTTGGGCCCTGAGGACGTCCGCGACATCTACCGCACCCGGACCTACCTGGAATCGGAAGTCCTGCGCCGCCTGGCCGACCGCCGCACCGTGCCGCCGGAGTCGCGGGCGGCCAACGCCGAGATCCAGGCGCTGTGGGAGCAGGGCTCCTACGACATCGTGGATCCGGACATGCGCTTCCACACCGCGCTGATCGATTCGCTCGGCAGTGAGCGGACCAGTGAGATCTACGGCTCGCTGGCCTTCGAAGTGAAGCTGTGCATGGCTCAACTGCAGGGCAGCCAGCAACTGAGTCCGGCGATCATCATCGCCGAGCACGCGAGCATCCTGCGGTTGATCGAGGCAGGGGACGGCGCTGGGGTTGCTGCGCTGCTGGCCGAGCACCTGGCCCGAGCGCGGGAGTTGCTCGCCGGGGCGCTGGGTGGCGAACCGGGGCC
>CAYUWV010000122.1:0-4478 GCA_964448385.1 uncultured Propionibacteriaceae bacterium
GGCCGCGCGGCAGGATCGTCACCTTCTGCACCGGGTCGGTGCCGGGCATCGCCGCCGCGACCAGGGCGTGGCCGCCCTCGTGGTAGGCGGTGATCAGCAGCTCGCGCTCGTTCATCACCCGGCTGCGCTTCTGCGGCCCGCCGATCACCCGGTCGATCGCCTCATCCAGCTGCAGCTTGCCGATGAACCGCAGGTTCATCCGGGCAGTCAGCAGGGCTGCCTCGTTCAGCACGTTGGCCAGATCGGCGCCGGTGAAGCCGGGCGTCCGTTTCGCCACCGATTCAAGTTCTGCGTCCGGGGCCATCGGCTTGTTGGCACCGTGGACGCGCAGGATCTGCAACCGGCCCTTCATGTCGGGGGCCTCGACCGGGATCTGCCGATCGAACCGTCCCGGCCGCAGCAGCGCCGGATCCAGCACGTCGGGACGGTTGGTGGCGGCGATCAACACCACGCCGCCATGCACGTCGAAACCGTCCATCTCGACCAGCAACTGGTTCAGGGTCTGTTCGCGCTCATCGTGCCCGCCACCCATGCCGGCGCCACGGTGGCGCCCGACCGCGTCGATCTCGTCGATGAACACGATCGCCGGCGCCGCCTCCTTGGCCTGTTCGAACAGGTCGCGCACCCGGGAGGCTCCCACGCCCACGAACATCTCCACGAAGTCGGAGCCCGAGATCGAGAAGAACGGCACCCCGGCCTCGCCGGCGACCGCTCGGGCCAGCAATGTCTTGCCGGTTCCGGGCGGGCCGTAGAGCAGCACACCCTTGGGGATCTTGGCGCCGAGGGCCTGGAACTTGGCCGGCTCGGACAGGAACTCGCGGATCTCCTGCAGCTCCTCGATCGCCTCTTCACACCCGGCGACGTCGGCGAAGGTGGTCTTGGGCGTGTCCTTGCTGGCCAGCTTCGCCTTGGACTTGCCGAACCCGAGGACGCGGTTGCCACCACCCTGCAGGTTGTTGAACATCATGAAGAAGAGGATCCCGATCACCAGCAACGGCAGCACGCTGAACAAGAAGGTGCTCCAGAAGCTCGGCTGCGGGTTCTGGCCCTGCCACGTGTCGAGCGTGCCGGCCGCCACGCGGGCGTTCAGGCGCTCGATGACCGACTGGCTCTGAGTGCCCACCCAGCTCGTCCGCAGCTTCACCGCCGGGGTGTCCTTGGTTTCCACCCGGATCGTCTGCTCGCCGTCCACCAGGACCACCTCCTTGAGCGGGGTGTCGCTGTTGATCAGCTTGATGACCTCGGAGGTGGGCTTTTCGACGTAGCCGCCGCTGTTTCCGACCGCGTCGAAGATCAGCACGATCGCCAGGAATGCCAAAACGATCCAGATGAACGGCGATCGGAGGAACCGATTGGATTTCATGACCTACCTTCGCGGGCCGGGATGAGCACTAGGGACGATACCGAGCATCACAAACCCGGTGCAGCCGACCCGGGCCCCCACTGTAGACGGGGCCACTGTAGACGGGCCCGTTGCAGGCACCTCAGCTGTAGACGTGGGGGGCAAGAATCCCGACATCGGTCAGGTTGCGGTACTTGCCGGCGTAATCGAGGCCGTACCCGACGACGAACTGGTTGGGCAGGTCGAACCCCACATAGGCGACATCCACGTCGATCTTCATCGCGTCCGGCTTGCGGAACATCGCCATGATCTTGAGGCTCGCCGGATTCCTGGAGGCCAGATTCTGCATCAGATAGGTGAGGGTGAGCCCGGTGTCGATGATGTCCTCAACGACGAGGACGTGACGTCCGACCAGATCGGTATTGAGGTCCTTGAGGATTCGCACCACGCCCGAAGACTGCGTCCCCGAGCCGTAGGACGAAATGGCCATCCAGTCCATCTCACAATCGATCTTCAGCGCGCGGGACAGGTCGGCCATCACCATGACGGCACCGTTCAGCACGCCAACCAGGAGCGGGTTCGACCCGGCGTAGTCGGCGTCGATCTGGGCGGCGACCTCAGCCAGCCGCGCCTCGATCTCGGCGGCGGTGTAGAGGACCTTCGTCAGGTCCGGTGCGATATCGGCAGCATCCACGCGACCAACCTACCGGTTCGGCGCCGCTGATTGCCCACCACCAGCTTCTCGTGCCGAGCAGCGGAGGCTGCCATGCCGCCGTCGCACCCGCACCCCTGGGAGGTCGACATCGCCCTGGCCGTGCCAGTCGGTCACCAGAGCCGCCACCGACCAGATGTGGGTCGCCGACAGGTCGCCGGCGCCACGCTCACGCAACCAGTCGCGCAGCACGCGGTGGCGCAGGGCTTCGGGCAGTGCTGCCAGCCAGGCGGCGTCCAGTTCGTCCCCGGGGTGGGCGGCTCGCTCCCGGGCCGCCAGGCCATCGAGCAGGTCCGCGTCGGCACGCGCCAGCCGGGCGGTGCGGGCCAGCGCCTCAGCCACCCCAGGACCGAGTTCGGCCTCGAGCCTTGGCATCACCCGGGTGCGCACCCGCACCCGGGTGAAGCGGGTCGACGCGTTGTGCGGGTCGTCCCACCATTCCACGCCCGCCTCCCGGCAGGCCTCCCGCGTGATGCCGGCGCGCAGGCCCAGCAGGGGACGCACGAACCGTCCGCGTCCCGGCGGCATCCCGGCCAGGGACCGCGTCCCCGAACCGCGGGCGAGCCCGAGCAGGACGGTCTCGGCCTGGTCGTCGAGGGTGTGGCCCAGCAGGATCACTTCGTCGCCGCTGGCTGCCGCCGTGAGCGCCTCATAGCGCGCCCGTCTGGCTGCCGCCTCGATGCCCTCTCCCCCGGTGGCGACCGACACCGACATGGCGACCGCGGGGATACCGCGTCCGGCCAACAGGGCGACGACGGCGTCAGCCTGCTCGCGCGACCCCGGCTGCAGACCGTGGTCGATCACCACCACGCGATGCGCCAAGCCGCGCGACTTGGCGACCACGGCGGACGCCAGGGCGAGTGCCAACGAATCCGGTCCACCGGAGCAACCCACCAGCATGGCTCCCGACACGGCCTCGTCGACGGCCTGCACCACCGCCAGGGTGGCGGGGCCGAGTTCACGCTTGGCCATCAGCGGCTCACCCGGTGCAACCACTGCTGCGGATCGTGGATTTCGGCCAGCGTGGGCAAGTGGTCGGGGGCGCTGAACGCGACGTTGAGGGTCTCGAGGTCGGTGCGACGCAGCACCTCGTTGCAGAAAGCGGCGCCGTCGCGGTACTGCGCCCGCTTGAGATCCAGGCCGAGCAGTTTCGAGACGATGGCCGACCAGCCGGTGCGGTCCCGGTGGGCCTCGAACGCGCGTCGGATGACGGGCAACGTCGGCAGCACCGCCGTCCCGACACGATCCATCATCACGTCGGCGTGGCCTTCCATCAGCGACATCACTGCCGTGATCCGATCGAAGGTCTCGTGCTGGGCGGGCGTCGTCATGAGGTCGACCAGGCTGTGCGGCTTCTGGCCGGCCCGCCACTGCTGCAACGGTTCGTCTGCGGCAAGCAACTCCCGCATCAGCTGCTGCAGGTGCCCGACCAGCCACGGCGCGTGGCCGAACTGGACGCGGTGGGTTTCCTCGTGCAGGCAGATCCAGAGCCGGAAGTCGGTGGGGTTCACGCCCAGCTTGCGTTCGGTCGCCACGACGTTCGGCGCCACGAGCAGCAGGCGCTTGGGCTCCACGAACGGGTCGAACTGACCAAGGATCCGGCTGGCCACCACCGCCAACCCGGCGGCCAGGTTCCCCGCCAGCACCCGGCCGGCGAGGCGCTGCGCGCTCGAGGCGGCGACGGTGGGCGCGCCGAGCGCGCCGAGCAGCGCCGACGCGGAAACCGACATCGCCGAGACCCATCCCGCTCGGTCCACGACCAGGGTCGTGGCGTCAGCCGGGGCCGCCATGCCGGTCACATCCAGCACATGGCTGGGCGCGCGCCCGGCGGCGGCGCGCAGGGCGGCGACCACCTCAGCGATGGCACCCGGCGTCAGTTCCGGGCCGGGATGGACGGCCTTGCGACCCACGCGGGCCGCTGCGTCCCAGTCGATGAAGGGCAGTCGCTGCATGGGGGCAACTGTAAGCGTCAGCGGCAGCCACAGCGGGCGAGGGCCGCGGCAGTCCGGTCGAGCCAGTTGTAGGAGGTGGTCTGCCCTGCGGTGTTGTTGGCGATGGCCGAGAACACCAGCGTCGCCCCGTCCGCCGTGGTGAGGTAGCCGGTCAGGCTGGAGATTCGTTGCAGCGTGCCGGTCTTCGCGTGGACGACGCCGCGGCCGGGCTTCTCGGAGGGGTCGTCGAACCGATCCTTCAGGGTGCCGTTCTTCCCCGCCACGGGCAGGCCGTCGGCCACCGCCTTGAGGGCCGGCGTCGTCAACGCAAGCCGGATCGCCCCAGCCAACGCCGAGGGCCGCACCCGATTGGTCGTCGACAAGCCGCTGCCGTCATCGATCACCGTGCCCTTGGCCCACAAGCCGTGCGCTGCCAGCCACTCCTGGAGGGCCTGCCTGGCACCGGCGAAGCTGCCGGCCTTCCCGCTCGCCA
>CAYUWV010000122.1:4578-7325 GCA_964448385.1 uncultured Propionibacteriaceae bacterium
CTGCCCACGGTTGTTCATCAGGGCGGTGACCTGGGGGTTGAACGTCCGCCAGCTGGACTTCCAATGGCTGTTCCAGCCGGGCCCGGTGAACAGTGAGGCGTCGTAGCCGAGCGAGACGCGTGTGGTCCCGGCGCTCTTGAGGGCGGTGACCGTGGCCGCGGCGAGGGCCTGCAGCGAGGCTGGCTTGGCCGCCGACTTCGACTGCTTGTCGGTCAGGAGCGGATCGCCGCCTCCGACCAGCACCAAGGAGCCCGGCTTCGCGGTGACCACGCGGGTGGTGAAACGCCTGCCGGCGCCCATCACGTCCAACGCGGCAACGGCGGTCAGCACCTTCAGTGAGGACGCGGGGACCAGCGCCTTGTCGCCCCGGCTCAGCAGGGTGCCGCCGCTCACCGGGTCGACGACGACGAGACCCCAGACCCCGATGCCGGTCCGGGAGATCTGGTCGAGGCGCGCCTTCAGCTTGTCCGGATCCGGCAGCGGGGCTGCGCTGGGTGTCGGGGTGGCGGTCGGAACCGCTGCGGATGGCTGGACGGTGGTGGTTGCGGACGGCGTCTCCGCGGCTGGGCCCGAACAACCCCACACCGCCAGCAGCGACGCTGCCACCACGCCCGCCACGAGCCCGCGTGCCCGTCGAGGCCACGATTGGGGCACGAGGGACTCCTTCTCGGACAGGCTGGGACGGTAGGCTCAACCGACATCAGGGTTAGACCCCATCATGACAGAGAGGCCAAGGTGAATCGGATGGACCATCCTTCCTTCGCTCGCCCCAAGATCCAGCCCAATCTCCACTTCGATGTGACCATCGAGATCCCCAAGGGAACCAAGAACAAGTACGAGATGGATCATCACACGGGCCGAATTCGGTTGGACCGAACGCTGTTCACCTCGACCCAATACCCCAATGACTACGGGTTCATCGAGGGCACCCTGGGCCAGGACGGCGATCCCCTGGACGCCATGGTGCTGGTGCCGGAGGCCACGTTCCCCGGGGCCCTGATCGAGTGCCGGGCGATCGGGATGTTCCGCATGACCGACGAGATGGGCGGCGACGACAAGGTGCTCTGCATCCCGGTCGCCGACCAGCGCCAGGCGAACCTGAAGGAGCTGACGGACCTGCCGAACCTCAGCCTGCTCGAGATCGAGCACTTCTTCTCGGTGTACAAGGACCTCGAGCCCGGGAAGTCCGTCGAAGGCGCCGTGTGGGTCGGACGCTCTGAGGCTGAGATGGAGATTCGTGCCAGCTGGGAGCGGGCCAAGGGGACCGACTTCCACAACGAGTTCACCCGCGCCGACGGCGAGCCCACCAGCCGCCACAGCTAGCCATGCGGCCCATCGGGGACTCGGCGAAACGCCGCCTGTTCCTGATGCGGCACGCGCATCCGGCCGTCACCCCGACGGTCGGCTGGGCCGACACTGATCGTCCACTGACCCCGCACGGACGGCTCCAGGCCAGGGAACTCGGCGGTTTCCTGGCCGGGGCGGCCGTGGAGCTCGTGCTGTGCTCGACGGCGCTGCGGACCCGGGAAACCGCCGAGCACCTCGGGCTCACGGCACCGATCCGCTATGTGCCCGGGCTGTACAACTGCGAGGCGACCCGGATCGTCTTCGAACTGGCCCGGGTGCCCGAGTACGTCAGCCGGGTTCTGGTGATCGGCCACTCGCCGGCTATTCCAGCCCTGGCACGCGATCTGAGTGACCATCAATCGGATCCGGCGGCGGTCCGGCTCATCTCGCGGCGGTGCCCGCCCGCCACGCTGTGCGAACTGGAGTTCAGCGGGCTGTGGTCTGACCTCCACTCGGCCCGGCTGGCGGCCGTCCATCTGCCCAGCCTGTCGCTGGAGTAGCCCACTGGCCCCCGCCGCGAGCCCGATTCACCACGACGACCAGCCGATCTGGGGGAACTATGCGCACCGCTGAATACCCACGACCCACTCACGTGATCGCGCACTTCAGCGACACCCATCTGCGCCATCCCGCCTCACCACTGGTTCGGGGAGTGATTGACCCCCGGGTGCCGCTCAGCGAGCTGCTGGCCGGGCTGCTGGTCAGTGGCCACGACCCCGACACGCTGGTGTTCACCGGCGATCTCAGCGACGACGGCTCGGCCGAGTCGTACCGCGAACTGCGCGCCCTGGTCGAGCCGATCGCCCAGCAGTTGGGCGCCGGCGTCATCTGGCTGAATGGGAACCACGACGACCGGAGCACCGTCCGAACCGAACTGCTCGGCGAAGCAGGATCGGACGAACCCCTCAACCAGGTGCACCTGCTCGGGGGGTTGCGCGTGCTCTGCCTCGACACCACCCAACCTGGCGAGGTTGCCGGACGGGTGGCACGGGAGTCTCTGGCCTGGCTCACCGAACAGCTGGCGACCGGCGCGCCGGAAGGCACGCTGTTGGCGCTGCACCACGCCCCGCTGCCGGTGGTGCAGGACCTCGCGGCCACCTGGGAGCTGATCGACCAGGCACCGCTGGCGGCGGTGCTGCGGGGCAGCGACGTCCGGTGCGTGTTGGCCGGGCACTTCCACCAGTCCAGCTTCGGCACGTTCGCCGGGATCCCGGTCGCGCTGGCGACCTCGACCTGTTACACCCAGGACCTGTTCGCCGGACGAGGGATCCGCGGTCAAGCCGGTGGCCAGGGCTTCAACCTGCTGCGCGTGTACCCCGATTCGGTGCACCACACGGTGGTGGCGATCGGCCGTCACGACACCGTCATGCCCGAGGTGGACGCTGCCTCCTCCGCGGCCA
>CAYUWV010000123.1:0-7315 GCA_964448385.1 uncultured Propionibacteriaceae bacterium
ACTATTGCGCCCCGCTCTTCAACGAGGCCGCCTACTGCCTGGCCGTCGAGCGGCTGCTGGGTATCGAGGACAAGATCCCGCAGCGCGCCACCGACATCCGGGTGCTGATGATGGAGCTGTGCCGCATCGCCTCGCACCTGGTCGCCGTCGGCACCGGCGGGATGGAGATCGGCGCGCTGACGGTCATGACCATCGGCTTCCGCGAGCGCGAAATGATCCTCGACTTCTTCGAGGCCGTCTCCGGGTTGCGCATGAACCACGCGTACATCCGTCCGGGTGGAGTTGCCGGCGACCTGCCCGAAACCGGCATCGCGCAGCTGCGCACGCTGATCGGGTGGCTCGAGAAGCACCTTCCCGAGTACGCCGCGTTCTGCAACGAGAACCCCATCTTCAAGGGACGCATGTGCGGCATCGGGTACCAGGACCTGTCCGCGTGCTTCGCGCTCGGAGTCACCGGCCCGGTGCTCCGCTCGACCGGCTACTCCTGGGACCTGCGTCGCCAGCAGCCGTACTGCGGCTACGAGACCTACGACTTCGACGTCATCACCTGGGACACCAGCGACGCCTACGGTCGGTTCCGGGTGCGGCTGCAGGAGATGTGGGAGAGCCTCAAGATCGTCCGGCAGGCGGCCGACCGGCTCGAGGCCTCCACCGGCCAGCCCGTCATGATCGACGACCCGAAGATCGCCTGGCCGGCGCAGCTGGCGATGGGCCCGGACGGCCAGGGCAACTCCAACGAACACATCAAGCACATCATGGGTGAATCCATGGAAGCGCTGATCCACCACTTCAAGCTGGTGACCGAAGGCTTCCGGGTGCCGGCCGGCCAGGCCTACGTGCCGATCGAGAGCCCCAAGGGCGAGATCGCCTGCCACATCGTCTCCGATGGTGGCCGTAAGCCGTACCGCGTCCATATGCGGGATCCAGGGTTCAACCACCTGCAATCGGTCCCGATCCAATGCGAGGGCGGCATGATCGCCGATGTGGTGGTGGCAATCGGGTCGCTCGACCCGGTGATGGGAGGCGTCGACCGATGAGCGGCCATGAGTTCCAGTCCTACTTCCCCGAGTCCGGCTCGGTGGACATGACGGACACCTCGACGAGCATCGACGAGAGCACGATGGCCGAACTGCGCGAATTGGCCGGCCGCTACCCGCAAGCCCGCTCGGCGCTGCTGCCGATGCTGCATCTGGTCCAGAGCGTGGACGGACGCGTCTCGCCGGCCGGCATCGAGGCGTGTGCCGAGGTGCTCGGCATCACCGCGGCCCAGGTCTCGGGCGTGGCGACGTTCTACACCATGTACCGCCGCCGCCCGGGCGGGAAACACCACGTCGGGGTCTGCACCACCGCGCTGTGTGCGGTGATGGGTGGCGATGCGCTGCTGGACAAGGTCGCGGCCAAGCTGGGGATCCACCCCGACGAGACCACCGCGGACGGCACCTTCAGCCTGGAGCGGCTCGAGTGCAACGCGGCCTGCGACTTCGCTCCGGTGATGATGGTCAACTGGGAATTCATGGACAACATGACCCCAGAGAAGGCCGAGGGATTGCTGGACGACCTTGCCGCCGGACGTGAGGTCAAGGCGACCCGTGGCGCCACGATCACCTCCTGGCGCGAGGCTGAACGCGTCCTCGCCGGGTTCCCGGACGGACGCGCCGACGAGGGCCCCAGCGCCGGCGATGCGTCGCTGCTGGGCAAGCGCATCGCTGAGGCTGAAGGCTGGGCGGCTCCGCGAGCCGAGGGGAGCACGCTGTGACTGATCTGCTGACGCCCGTCCTGTCGGCGAACTGGGGGCAGGACCAGTCGTGGGGCATCGACGCCTACCGAGCTCAGGGCGGCTACGACGCCGTGGCCAAGGCCCTGGCGCTGACCCCCGCCCAGGTCACCGACATCGTGAAGGACGCCGGCCTGCGCGGCCGGGGGGGTGCGGGGTTCCCGACCGGCATGAAGTGGAGCTTCGTGCCGAAGGACAACCCGAACCCGAAGTACCTCGTGGTCAATGCCGACGAATCCGAGCCCGGCACCTGCAAGGACATGCCGCTCCTGATGGCCTCGCCGCACACCCTCGTCGAGGGCATGATCGTCGCCTCGTACGCGATCGGCTGCCACACCGCGTTCGCCTACGTGCGGGGCGAGGTGCTGCACGTCATCCGCCGGCTGCAGCAGGCGGTCAGCCAGGCCTATGAGGCCGGGCTGCTCGGCAAGGACATCCAGGGCTCCGGCTACGACCTCGACATCATCGTGCACGCCGGTGCGGGCGCCTACATCTGTGGTGAAGAGACCGCGTTGCTGGATTCGCTGGAGGGACGCCGCGGCCAGCCGCGGCTCCGTCCGCCGTTCCCGGCCGTGGCGGGCCTGTACGCGTCACCGACGGTGATCAACAACGTCGAATCGATCGCGTCGGTGCCCAGCATCATCAACCACGGCGCCTCCTGGTTCTCCTCAATGGGAACCGAGAAGTCGAAGGGGATGACGATCTACTCGCTGTCGGGCCACGTGAAGCGTCCCGGTCAGTTCGAGGCGCCGCTGGGGATCACGCTGCGGCAGTTGCTGGAGCTTTCCGGGGGCATCCGTGAGGGCCACGAACTGAAGTTCTGGACGCCGGGCGGGTCCTCAACCCCGATCCTGACCTCCGAGCACCTCGACACCCCCCTGGACTACGAAGGCATGGCCAGCGTCGGATCGATGCTGGGCACCAAGGCGCTACAGGTCTTCGACGAGACGACCTCGGTGGTGCGCACCACGCTGCGCTGGGTCGAGTTCTACAAGCACGAGTCCTGCGGTAAGTGCACCCCCTGCCGTGAGGGCAGCTGGTGGCTGGTGCAACTGCTGAAGCGGTTCGAAGCCGGGCAGGCAGCCGACGGGGATGTCGACAAGCTGCTGGATGTCTGTGACGACATCGGCGGCAAGTCGTTCTGCGCCTTGGCGGACGGTGCCGTGGCCTGCGTGACGTCGGCCGTGAGGCATTTCCGTCCTGAGTTCGAAGCCGGCTACGCCACGCCGGCGTGGGAGCTGTTCCCCTACGGCCGCAGTGCGCTGTTTCCCGTCGCAGAAGGAGGCCACGCATGAGCGTCGTGACCAAGCCGGACCAAGTGGCCCCGGTTGACACCATCACGGTGATCATCGACGGCATCGAGGTCGGCGTGCCGAAGGGGACTCTGGCGATCCGTGCCGCCGAGATGATCGGCATCGCGATTCCGCGGTTCTGCGATCACCCGTTGCTGGATCCCGTGGGAGCCTGCCGGCAGTGCTTGGTCGAGGTGCCCGACATGGGCAACGGCCGCGGCATGCCGAAGCCGCAAGCGTCCTGCACGCTGGAGTGCGCGCCGGGCATGAAGATCAGCACCCAGCTCACCTCGACAGTGGCCCGGAAGGCCCAGAAGGGCATGCTGGAACTGCTGCTGATCAACCACCCGCTCGACTGCCCGATCTGCGACAAGGGCGGCGAGTGCCCGCTGCAGAACCAGGCCATGAGCTCCGGTCGCGGCGAGTCCCGCTACGACGGTGTCAAGCGGACGTTCCCCAAGCCGGTGCCGATCTCGGCCCAGGTGCTGCTCGACCGTGAGCGCTGCGTGCTGTGCGCCCGGTGCACCCGGTTCTCCGAACAGATCTCCGGCGACCCGTTCATCGCATTGGTCGAGCGGGGTGCGCTGCAGCAGGTTGGCAAGTACGCCGACGACCCGTACAACTCGTACTTCTCCGGCAACGTCGTCCAGATTTGCCCGGTCGGTGCCCTGACCAGCGCCTCCTATCGGTTCCAGAGCCGTCCGTTCGACCTGGTGTCGACGGATTCGACCTGTGAGCACTGCGCCGGCGGCTGCCAGTTGCGAGTCGACCATCGGCACTTCCAGGTGAAACGCCGCCTTGCCGGGGACGCCCCCGAGGTCAACGAGGAGTGGAACTGCGACAAGGGCCGCTTCGCGTTCGTCTCCGGGCGAGGTGACGATCGACTGAAGCACCCCCTGATCCGCGAGGACGGCGCCCTGCGCGCGGCGTCGTGGGCAGAGGCCATCGATGCTGCCGTGATCGGCCTGCAAGGTGCTGGACCGTCGGTGGGCGTCTTGACCGGCGGCCGACTCACGCTCGAGGACGCCTACGGCTATTCGAAGTTCGCCCGGCTGGTGCTCGGCACCAACAACATCGACTTCCGTTCCCGTCCAGCCAGCGCTGAGGAGGCCACCTTCCTGGCCGCCACCGTGGCCGGCAGGTCGCTCGGCGAGGGTGTCACCTACGGCGCCTTGGAGACTGCCAAGCAGGTCGTGCTGGTCTGCCTGGAGCCCGAGGAGGAATCCCCGCTCATCTTCTTGAGGCTGCGCAAGGCCGTCCGCAAGAAGCGGCTGGCGGTCACCACGCTGGCTCCGTTCGCCTCCCAGGGTTCGACCAAGCTCGGGGCCACCGTGGTTCCCACCACGCCCGGCGACGAGGCGGCACGGCTGGCCGAGCTCACCGCTGACGGCGACACCGTGATCTTGGTGGGGGAGCGCGCAGCCAGCCTGCCCGGAACCCTGGCCGCCCTGGCCGCCCTGGCCGGACGGACGGGCGCCCAGTTGGCGTGGGTACCCCGCCGGGCCGGCGACCGCGGAGCCGTCGAGGCCGGCTGCCTGCCGGGGCTGCTGCCCGGTGGCCGTCCGGTCTCCGACCGGGCTGCCCGGGTCGACGTCGCTGCCGCCTGGGACACCGATTCGTTGCCGTCCCAACCCGGTCTGGACGCCGCGGGAATCCTCGAGGCGCTGGATGCCGGCGACCTCAAGGCGCTCGTGGTGGCAGGGATCGAACCGCGAGACTTCGCGTCTGCCGATCAGGTGCGTCAGGCCTGCGAGGCTGCCGGATTCGTGGTCAGCCTCGAGACCCGGCTGTCGGAGGTGACTGAGCGCGCCGATGTGGTCTTCCCGATCGCGCTGCTGGAGGAGCACGCGGGGACCTTCCTGAACTGGGAACACCGTCCGGGTCGCGTGAACACCGTGATCTCGACGCCGAACACCTCGATGACCGACCTGCGGGTGCTGGCGGCGCTGGCTGACGCTCTGGGCCGGCCACTCGGCGTCCGGACCCCGAAGCAGGCTCTCGCCGAGTTGACCGAATTGGGTCCCTGGGAAGGTGCCCGGCCGGGTCTGGCGGCAGGCGCTGCCCCGGCGGCCGGCCAGGGCTACGTGCTGGCCAGTTGGCGGCAGCTGCTCGACGGCGGACGCGGCATGGACGGCGAGGCGGCCCTGGCCGCGACCGCCAAGCCCGCGGTGGCGCGGGTCAGCCCGGCGACGGCAGCGGCGGCCGGTCTGGCCGACGCCGCTGAGATCAGCATCGGCACCGCCGCAGGCAGCTTCAGCCTGCCGTTGGAGGTGACCGCAGACATGGTGGATGGAACGGTCTGGGTGCCAACGCACTCGCCAGGGGTCGCTCTGGCGGAGTTCGGACTGGTTGCCGGGAACCGCGTGCAACTCAGCCTGGGAGGTGGCGTGCGATGAACGACCCGTGGTGGCTGGTACTGATCAAGGTCGTCGTCCTGTTCGTGGTGCTGCTGGTCTGGACGATCTTCAACGTCTGGTACGAACGGCGCTTGGTGGGCAAGATGCAGCACCGGCTCGGTCCGATCATGAACGGCCCCTTTGGCCTCGGCCAAGCCTTGGCCGACGGCATGAAGCTGCTGATCAAGGAGGACTTCATGCCCTCCATGGTCGACAAGGTGCTGTTCACGGTCGCCCCGCTGATCGCTGGGACGGCAGCGTTCACCGCGTGGTCTGTGATCCCCTTCGGCGGTGAGGTCGAACTGTTCGGCGTCACCACGCGGCTGCAGTTGTCGGATCCGCAAGTCGGCACCCTGGTGCTGTTGGCCGTCACCTCAGTTGGCATCTACGGCTTCGTGCTGGCGGGCTGGGCGTCCAACTCCCCGTATTCGCTGCTCGGAGGCCTGCGCTCCAGCGCCCAGATGATCTCGTACGAGATCTCGATGGGCCTGTCCATGGTGGCCGTGTTCCTCTACTCCGGGTCCATGTCGACGTCCGCGATCGTGGAGCACCAGCGCCTGCCGATCGCCCCGTTCGGACTCAACATCGGCATGCAGCAGTGGCTGTGGCTGTCGCTGCTGCCCAGCTTCTGTGTCTACGTCATCTCGATGGTGGGCGAGACCAACCGCGCCCCCTTCGACCTGCCGGAAGCGGAATCCGAACTGGTGTCGGGCTACATCACCGAATACTCCGGGTTCCGTTACGCGGTGTACTTCCTGGCCGAGTACATCAACATGGCGACGGTCTCGGCGATCGCGACCACCCTGTTCATGGGCGGCTATCTCCCACCCTGGCCGCTCAACCTGATTCCGCTGCTGAACAACCCCTGGCTCGGCCCGATCTGGTTCGTGCTCAAGGTCCAGTTGTTCATCTCCTTCTTCGTGTGGCTGCGCGGCACCTTGCCGCGGTTCCGGTACGACCAGTTCATGACGCTGGGCTGGAAGTGGCTGATCCCGATCTCGCTCGGCTGGATCGTGGCGGTGTCCACCTTCAAGAAGCTGGCGGACGAGGGCCTGCTGCAGGGCCCGTTGCTGTGGGTCCTGGTGGGGATCGTGGTCGCGGTGCTGCTGGTCTTGCTGTTCCTGGGGGAGAAGCCCGAACCGGAGCCGGATCTCATCCCCGAGGGCCCCTTCGACGCGTACGCCGGGGGCTACCCCGTCCCGCCGATGCCGGGTCAGGTGCTGCCAGAACTGTCAGGCGTGGTCCCGTCCACCACCGAGCCGCCGGTGGCGGCGGCCTCGATCGACAAGGAGCAGTGATGGGTTTCTTCGATCCGTGGGCCGGCTTCGGGGTGACCTTCCGGACCATCTTCCGCAAGACCTTCACCCAGGGATACCCCGAGAAGGGCAAGGAGAAGGTCACCGCGCCGCGTTTCCACGGCCGGCACCAGCTGAATCGCTGGCCTGACGGGCTCGAGAAGTGCGTGGGCTGCGAGTTGTGCGCCTGGGCCTGCCCGGCGGACGCGATCTACGTCGAAGGTGCGGACAACACCGAGACCGAGCGCTACTCCCCGGGGGAGCGGTACGGGCGGGTCTACCAGATCAACTACCTGCGCTGCATCCTGTGTGGGTTGTGCATCGAGGCCTGCCCCACCCGGGCTCTCACCATGACCAACGACTTCAAGCTGGCCGACACGACCCGGGAGAAGATGATCTACACCAAGGATCGCCTGCTCGCGCCGCTCCTGCCAGGCATGGAAGAGCCGCCGCACCCGCGTCGCCTCGGTGCCGACGAGAAGGACTACTTCCTCGGCCTGCCGGCGACCGGCCGGCCTGATAATCGGACCCCGGTGGCCGACCAAACCGCAGGAGGTG
>CAYUWV010000124.1:0-7168 GCA_964448385.1 uncultured Propionibacteriaceae bacterium
CCATCCGTTGAAGACCCCGGAGAAGACCGTCGCCGGGCGGATTGCGTTGGGGATGCCGTCCAACACCAGATCACCCAGAACATCCTCGAAAGCAATCCCGAGGATCGTGTCGCCGGGTATCTCGGCGAAGGGACCGGTCCTCTCCAGCCAGTCGGTGCGCGGCACCCAGTCGCCGTCCCCGGAGCGCGGCCGGAGCCTGGCGAAGGTCAGCAGCTTAAACCCTGTGCCCAGCGCTCCCGAGTCCTCGGCGAGGATGAGGACTCTGCCGCCGTTGCGCGCGTACCGCTGCGCGTCGTCGTTGAAGATCCCGGTGGCCCAGACGACTCCCGGGATCGGGGACGCTAGGTCCAGGCTCGACGCGTCGATAGCCTCCAGCCCCAGCGACTCCGCCCAGCGCGCCAGCGACGGTTGCGTCACTGCCACCTTGGGCCAGGCGCGTTCGGCTGCGGCCGCGGGGGTTACCACCAAGTCCGCCTCGTCGCGGGCGATGAGAGTCCCGCCTTCGAACAGCTCGGCCACCAGTGTGTAGGCACCGGGCTGGACGGGCGCCGCGATGACGAAGTCGTGGGTGACCCACTCCGTTGGGTCACCCGCCACGACGGCTACGACGGTGCCGGCGAGGGTGACCCGCACCTCTCCAGCCTCGGGGGCCACCGGTTGACCGGTTCGGGCTGGGGTCACCGTAACGCTGCAGCCGATCCGTTCCTGCGTCGCCAGCGAGTACCGTTCAGGCCGCAACGCGATCGCCCGGGGGCCGTTGCACAGTGCGTACTGAGCCGTGAACAGCTTGGGGGTGCGGTTCATGTCGAAGAGCCCGTTGGCCTCCCACTGGACGTCGCTGAGCTGGGTAAGGACGTAGCCACTGATGGACTGCTTCGCCCGGATGCTGGTGGTCTGATAGCGATTCGCGATGAGCTGCGCCTTGTGCAGCGCGGTGACGAGCCCATCCCAGGTGCCGAACACCCGATCCAGCCCCAAACGACGGAATCGCTGCTCGAGCCCCGTGCCCTCGCCCGCCCCGTACGCCCAGTCCGCGCCCAGCGCGAACCACCACGGCTCCTGACCGCCTTCGTACTGGTCCCGCACTGAGGGCAGGCCCCAGTTGCCGAATTCGGAGAGCACGAGCGGTTCGCGTCCGGTCGGGACGGCGTCGCCATAGGGAGACCAGCTCCACTCGGGTCGAGCCGCGAACTCGTTGATGATGTCGTCCCACTCTCGGCGCGACTCAGGAATGCCGCGGTAGATGTGGTAGTCGTCAAGGTCGCTCTCGAGGTGGAAATTGGGGAAGCAGGCGGAATTGTCCACGATCAGACACCCGGGGGCGGCATCGCGCACGGCTCGGAAGGTGTCGTTCAGCCACCTGCGCTGCCGGGCGCTGGCCATGTCGATCCCCCAGGATTCGTTGATCACGGTCCAGATCACGATGCTCGGATGGTGACCGTCCAGGGCGATGAGGCGGTGGAGGAGATCCGCCCCTTCGCTGGCCCCTTCGGGGGTCCAGGTCAGCCAGCTGGGCAGTTCGGTCCACACGAGCATGCCCAGCCGATCGGCGATGTCGTAGTAGTGGGGATCCGGTCGCTTGATGTGGACCCGCAGCATGTTGAACCCCAAGTCCCTGGCTCGGGTGAGAAACTCCTCCCACTCCTGGAGGCTGGCCGGGATCGAGGACGAGCCGGGGTGGTAGTCCTGATCCAGCACCGCCCGCAGCTCGAGGCGCTGCCCGTTGAAGAACAGCTCGCCGTCACGCGCTTCCACGGTGCGGAACCCTGTATTCAACTGCTGACTATCCACGATGCCGTCTCGCTCCAGGCGAACCGTGACCTGGTAGAGCTGCGGGTCTCCGATCCCCCACAACGTGGCGTCGGGCACCACGAGGTCCACGGCGATGGCTGCGCCGGTCACCGGTTCCTGCCGACTGGCAACGACGTGCCCGTCATGCTCGACGAGAACGGTCAGGACGGCGCCGTCGCTGGGTCCGGCGACGGCGGCGCTCACCTCGATGCGTGAACTCGACGCGTCGGCGACCACCCTGAGCCGCTGTAGGTGTGTGGCGGGCCGTTGCTCGAGACGGACCGATTGCCAGATCCCAGCTGTGGTGCCGTACCAGGTCTGCTTGCCGTGGGGTATCTCGAGCTGACCGGGGCTCGCGGCGGCGCCGAGGATCGGCGGGTAGCGCACCTCCACCGAGAGCCAGTTCTCGCCGGGGCGCAGCGCCTGGGTGACATCGAACTCGAATGGTTCCCAGGCGCCGCGGTGGGTACCCACTTCGACACCGTTGAGCACGACGATGGCTTCGTGATTGACCCCGTTGAAGATGAGGAAGGAGGTGTCGCGCGCCTGCGGTTCCACGACGAAACGGCGGGTGTACCTGACCGCTTCGTGCGAGTCCCCGTGGCCTGGGACTTGAGTCGTCCAAGGGCCGGGCACCTGAACTTCGGTGGTCAGCTGGGCCTCGGCCTCGCCGAGGACCTCCAGCGTCCAAGCCCCATCGAGGTTCATTCCTGGTCGAGCGACGCGCGACATTGCTACTCCTTCGATTGTTGGTGTGCTGCGCTCAGCGGAGGGCCTGCGTGACGCGCTGCTGGCCTTCTGCCAGGGCGGCGTCGATCCCCTTGTTGTTGAACCAGACCTCTTCCAGCTGCGCGTGGATGAGTTCCTTGATGGCGGTCCAGTTCTCGACCTGCGGCACGAAGCGGATGTTGTTGAGCGCAGTCTCGGTGTAGAACTCACGGTTGGGGGCAGAGAGGTACTCCTTCGACTCGATCACCGAGACCCGCGGGGCGATGTGTCCGGTCGCGATCGCCCACACCTTGGTGTTGTCGTAGAGGAACTTGGCGAACTCGAGGGCTGCGCGGTATTTGACCGGGTCGTTGTCGCGCTGGGTGGGCAGCACCCACATGTGGGACGAGGCCCAGACGGCCGGCTTGTCGAAGATCTTCGGGAAGTCGGTCACCGCGTACCCGAAGTCGGTCGTGGCAGCGTATTCGTTGACCACCCAGGTGCCGTTCACCAGGATGGCGGACTTCTGGTTCTTCCACTCGTCGATGGAGCCCGAGTAGTCAGCGGCAGTGTGGATGTAGCCGGCCTCAATCAGTTCGTTCATCAGGGCGAGCGCCTTCTTGGCGGCGTCCGAATCGATGTGCGCCTTACCGCCGTCGTCGATGAGCTGGGCGTCCTGCTGACGGACGAGGGAGTAGAAGACCCGCCAAGCCATGTCGTCGTTGGCGAACCCCATGGACATCAGGTACTTGCCCGTCTTGTCCTTGACCGCCTTGCCCATCTTGAGCAGCTCTTCGCGGGAGGTGGGCATCGTCGGACGGCCGTCAGCACCCAGGTATCCGGCCTCCTTGAGGATGTCGGTGTTGACGTGGGCCAGGATGGCATGGGAATCGAAGGGCACCGCGTAGGTCGCGCCCTTCCATTGCACGCTGGCTTGCGCCTGCTTGGTCGCGTCAGTGAGGTCGATCCCGACTCCCTTCGGGTCGAAACCGAGGAGTTGGCCACGCTTGGCGTAGTCACTGAGGGCGTAGTCGTGCAGGTTGGCGATGTTGGCGGGGTCACCGCCGGCGATCGAGGCGTTCAAGGCGTCGTAATAGGAGTTCCAGTCTGAGCCTCCGAGCCGCTCGACCTTGATGCCGTACGTGTTCTCGGCGTTGAACTGGTTCGTGAGGATCTGGATGGCCTCACATTCCGATCCCGCCTTGGCGGGGTCTGTGACGCCCTTGGTGGCCTCCTCGCAGTCGCCGAACATCCGCGACATGGTGATGGTGGTTCCCTTGAGCTTGTCTGGGGTCACGGCATTGATCTGCGCGGCGAGGTCGCCGGTTCCCGCATCGGTGGGGGCACCGGTTCCGGTGCCGCAGCCGGAGAGCAGGAGGCCTGCGCTCAGGGCGATCGTGAGGATGGACAGGGCACGTTTCTTCATGGAGTTACTCCTTCTTGTGTGTAGCGGTGGTCAGGGGGGATTACTTGCTTCCGGATGTCATGCCGATCCCACGGATGAGCTGACCCTGGAAGATGAGGAAGATGATGAGCAGGGGAAGGGAGCCGACCAAGCCGCGCGCCATGAGGCTGCCGAGCTCTGTGGCTTGAGCGAAGTTGCCCTGGAGCGACGCCAGACCGGTGGTGATGGTGAACATCGGCGCCTTCGTCGCGGACACCAGTGGCCAGAGATAGTCGTTCCACGTCTGGACGAAGGTGAAGATGCCCAGCGAGACCATGCCGGGTCGCGCGAGGGGGAGCATGACGAAGAAGAACGTCCGCCACGGGCCTGCCCCATCCACGCGGGCAGCCTCCTCGATCTCCAGCGGGACCTTGGCGAAGAACTGCGTCATCAGGAACACGCCGAGCGGGGCGGCAATGCGAGGCAGGACCAGCGCCTGATAGGTGTTGTGCATCTGCCAGCCGGCCACCATCGTGAACAGCGGGACGAACATGGCCTCCTTGGGGATCATCAGCCCGGCGAGCACGCTGGCGTAGACCACCTTCTTGCCGCGGAAGTCGATCCTGGCGAAGGCGTAGCCGGCCATGGCACACAGAAAGACTGTCGCCAGCGTGGTCGCGAGCGTCACCACCGCACTGTTGAAGAACCAGCGGCCGGTGAGCCCAACTGAGAAGACCCCCAGCAGATTGTCGAGGGTGAAGTCGACTGGCAGCAGGCTCGTCGTATTCGTCGTCAGGGCCTCATTGTCACTGAGCGACAACGACACCATCCAGATCATGGGGATGAGCCAGACGAGGACGGCGACCACCATCGCCACGTGATAGGCGCCCGTACCGAGGATTCGCCGCTGGCGCTGGCCGGTCTGTCGAGGGGCTATCGAGGTACTCACAGCGTGTCGTCCTTTCCGAGGAACCGCATTTGCACAACGGACACGATCAGCATCAAGGCGAAGAGGAACAGCGACATGGCCGAGGCGTAGCCGAGGTCGAAGTCCCGGAACCCGGTCGTGTAGATGTGCCGGATCACAACCTCGGTCGCCGTACCCGGCCCACCGCCGGTCATGATGTTGACCTGACCGAAGACCTGGAACGACGCGATGGCCTGCATGACCATGACCAGCAGCACCACGTGGCGGATGCCCGGCAAGGTCACGTGCACGAACTTGCGCCACGGCCCCGCTCCGTCGAGTGCCGCAGCCTCGTACAGGGACTTGTCGACGTCCTGAAGCCCGGCCGTGAACAGGACGAGGTTGAAGCCCACCGTCCACCACACCGTGGTGATGATGATCGCCGGCATGGCGAGATCAGGATCTGCGAGCCAGGACAACGGCTCCATGCCGAAGTAGCCCAGGAGTCTCTGCAGCAGCCCCTGATTGGGCGAGAGGAAATAGGACCAGATCAGGGTGATCACCGACACCGGCAGGATGTAGGGGAGGAAGAAGGCCATCTGGTACCAGTCAGATCCCCGGCGTCTGCCCTGCAGCGCCAGCGCCATGACCAGACCGAGGACCGCGATGATCGGGGTCGAAACGGCGGTGAACCACAGTGTGTTCTTCAACGCGGTCCAGAAGACGGGATCGTTCCAGAACCCGTTCTCACCCGGATGGAATCCCAACAGGCCCGCCAGCGCCACGATCCCCAGCACGCCCGACACACGCCACGGCGTGAGCGACTTCCGCCGGATGGGCCCGATGAGCAGCAGCACCGCGGACAGCACCAGAGCGAGTCTGACCCAGAAGAGATGGGTCATCGACCACTCGATGTCCACCCCGCCGAGCATCCGCACATAGTTGTCCAGGCCGATGAACTCACGCGCCGAGCCGAGCAGGTCCCAATCGAAGAAGCTCATCTGTACGGCCTGGATGACGGGGTAGATCACGAAGATCAGGTAAAGGACGAGGAACGGAGCCGTGAAGCCGAGCCCGTACCGCAGCCCCACCTTGACTGACCGTCGCCTCCGTCCGGCGGGAGCCGATCGCGCCGCTGTCGCGGCAGTCGCGGTTGTCGTCGCCGACATGTACACCTCCAGAGTTCATTTGCCACGTTGCAAATCGTTACCTGTATCCTGCTCCTGCAACGTGGCAAATGTCAAGCGCCTAGGAGACCGATGACCGCGAACATCCACGACGTCGCCCGCCTCGCCGGCGTGTCCCCCCGGACGG
Organism: uncultured Propionibacteriaceae bacterium; assembly: GCA_964448385.1. Taxonomy (GTDB): domain Bacteria; phylum Actinomycetota; class Actinomycetes; order Propionibacteriales; family Propionibacteriaceae; genus Propionicimonas. The sequence goes on from CAYUWV010000124.1 coordinate 6,105, forward strand.
TCTCGAACGTCGTCAACGACTACGTGCACGTCAGACCAGAGACCAGGGCGCGCGTTCAAGACGCGATCAAAGAGCTCAAGTACCGGCCCAACTTGTCAGCACGGCGGCTCCGGCAAGGCCGTACCAACATCCTGGGCTTCGCCGTCCCCGAGCTTTCACAGCCGTACTTCGCCGAACTGTCCGAACTGGTGGAGCGCTCAGCGCAACAGCACGGCTACACGGTGATGGCGCGAAATACTGGTGGGGTGCTCGCCGGGGAGGCTCGGGCGCTGCGGGACTTCACCTCACACATGGTCGACGGGCTCATCTTCTCACCCATGACCATGGTCCTTGCTGACCTCGTGGCGACGCCGCCAGAGGTCCCCACCATCCTCATCGGTGAACAGGTCTCGGAATCACAGTGGCCGACGCTGGCCATCGACAACGTCGGGGCAGCCAAGGAGGTCACCCGCCACTTGCTCGACCAGGGCAACCGAAGAATCGCAACGCTCGGCGCCTATCACGACTCGGAGTACCGCAGCTCCAACCTGCGGGTACGCGGTTTCCGGGAGGCGATGGCCGAGGCGGGCGTCCCCGTCGATGAGCAATTGATGATCTACACAGATGAGTTCAGCCGAGAGGCCGGACGCAGCGGCGTAACGCAGGCGCTCGCCTCTGGCTTGAGTTTCGATGCGATCTTCTGTTTCACCGATCTGCTCGCATCAGGCGCGCTGCGCGCGCTAGCCGACGCCGGGCTGAGCGCGCCGCGGGATGTGGCTATTGCCTCCATCGACGACATCGAGGAGGCAGCGTATTCCGTTCCGTCCCTGACGACGATCGCCCCGGACAAGGAGGCGATCGCAGGGGGCGCGGTCACGGCGCTCCTTGAACTCATTGGTGGGGACGAGGACCCCGTGGGCCACGACGAGGTGCCGTACCAGCTCGTGGTGCGGGAGAGTTCCCGGCGGGTGCCGGTTCACCCGCGCTGATCTTGTGGCCGTCGACGTCGTAGTCGCGGCCAACACCCATGCCCGAGCGTCAGCCGTGGTGTGCCATCTGGTAGCCGAGGAGGCCGGGGTCGAGCA
>CAYUWV010000125.1:0-7125 GCA_964448385.1 uncultured Propionibacteriaceae bacterium
CCGACATCGACGAGATCCGTCGGACGGTGGAGTACTGCACCAACCTGCCGGTCCATCCGCGTCACCCATACGCGGGGGATCTGGTGTACACCGCCTTCTCCGGCTCCCACCAGGACGCCATCAAGAAGGGGCTGGAAGCGCTGGAGAGGCAGGCCGCCTCCCTGGGGAAGACCATTCATGAGATTCCCTGGGAGGCGCCCTACCTGCCGATCGACCCCCATGATGTGGGGCGAACCTACGAGGCCGTGATCCGGGTCAATTCGCAGTCCGGCAAGGGCGGCATGGCCTACATCATGAAGTCGGAACACAAGATGGACCTGCCGCGCCGGCTGCAGATGGAATTCTCGCGGGTGGTGCAGGCTCACACCGACTCCCAGGGTGGCGAAGTGTCGCCTGAGGAAATGTGGCGGATCTTCTCCACCGAGTACCTGACTGACACCGAGCCGCTGTCACTGGTGACCGTGAAGTCGGTATCCAACGGGAACGGCTACTCGGTCACGGCCACCGTCCGTGACCGTGGGATCGAGCGCGAAATCACGGGCGAGGGCAACGGACCGGTCTCGGCCTTCGTGGACGCGCTGGGAATGTTGGGCTACCACGTGCGGGTGCTGGACTACTCCGAGCACGCGCTGTCGGCCGGCGGTGACGCCCAAGCTGCGGCCTACGTCGAAACCGAGATCGGTGGCGGTGACGATGCCCACGTGGTCTGGGGTGTCGGCCTCCACGAATCGATCGTCACCGCGTCCTTGCGGGCCGTGGTCGGCGCCCTCGACCGCGAGGCCCGCCGGCAAGCCGCGGCGCGTCAACCGGCGGAGCCGCGTCCCTGATGAGTCAGGTGGGGGCCGGTGACAGAAGGCCGCTAGGATCTCGGCCATGCCCAAGGTCCTCACCGAACTCCCTGTCGGCGAACGCGTCGGCCTCGCTTTCTCCGGCGGGCTGGACACGTCCGTAGCCGTCGCCTGGATGCGCGAGAAGGGTGCCATCCCCTGCACCTACACGGGCAATCTCGGCCAGTACGACGAGCCGGACATCGAGTCGGTGCCTGGCCGGGCGCTCGAGTACGGCGCTGAGATCTCCCGCATGGTCGACTGCACCCCGGCGATGGTCGAAGAGGGTCTGGTGGCCCTGGCCTGCGGCGCGTTCCACATCCGCACCGGTGGCCGCACCTACTTCAACACCACCCCCATCGGACGCGCCGTGACCGGCACCCTGCTGGTGCGGGCCATGCGGGACGACGACGTCTGGATCTGGGGTGACGGGTCCACGTACAAAGGCAACGACATCGAGCGGTTCTACCGCTACGGCCTGCTGGCCAACCCGAGCCTGCGGATCTACAAGCCCTGGCTGGACGCCGACTTCGTCCACGAGCTGGGCGGCCGCACCGAAATGTCGGCGTGGTTGGCCGAGCGCGACCTGCCCTACCGCGATTCCAAGGAGAAGGCGTACTCCACCGACGCCAACATCTGGGGGGCCACTCACGAGGCGAAGCAGTTGGAACACCTCAACGTCGGGATCGAGATCGTCGAACCGATCATGGGCGTCCGCTTCTGGGATCCGACGGTCGAGATCGCCACGGAAGACGTGACGGTCAGCTTCGAGCAGGGTCGTCCGGTCGCTATCAACGGCCGCAGCTTCGCCTCCGCCGTGGCCCTGGTCCGCGAGGCCAACACCATCGGCGGACGCCACGGGCTGGGCATGAGCGACCAGATCGAGAACCGGATCATCGAGGCCAAGTCCCGCGGCATCTACGAGGCCCCCGGCATGGCCCTGCTGCACATCTGCTACGAGCGACTGGTGACCGCGATCCACAATGAGGACACCCTGGCGAACTATCAGCAGGAAGGCCGCAAGCTGGGCCGCCTGATGTACGAGGGTCGCTGGCTCGACCCCCAGTCCCTGATGCTGCGGGAGTCTCTGCAGCGGTGGGTCGGCTCGGCGGTGACCGGGTCGGTGACGCTACGGCTCCGCCGTGGTGAGGACTACTCGATCCTCGACACGGCTGGCCCGAACCTGTCCTACCACCCCGAGAAGCTGTCCATGGAGCGGGTTGGCGATGCCGCCTTTGGCCCCCTGGACCGCATTGGCCAGCTGACGATGCGCAATCTCGACATCGCCGACTCGCGCACCCGGCTCGAGCAGTACGCCCAGCTCGGCCTCGTCGGCGGCGCGGTATCGCAGCTGGTGGGGAGCTTGGAGATCGGCCAGGCCGGGGCGATCAACGCGTTGCCGGCAGCTGTGAGCGAAGAGTCACTCGAGGCACAGCAGGGATCGTCGTTCGATCTGGGCACCGACTGACCTACCTGCGGCCCAGTGGGCTCACAGTCAACCCACAGCGTGAGGTCCTACGGTTTCGTTAGCTCCCACCGGCCACGAAACAGGATCGATCGCTCATGACCCAAGACTCCCGCTTCAGCACCGTGTCACGACGGGCCTTTCTGCAAGGCGTGTCGGCCGCCGCCCTGTTGGGGGTCGCCGGCTGTGCCGGCGCCTCCGACGAGCAGGTGCTCACCCCGTCCGCCACCACCAGCGGGGGGACGACCGGGACGCCAGCCACCTCGGCCTCGTCGACCGCGACGACCGCCGGTGCCGGTGAGGCGGTCATCAGCTTCACCTACACCGTTGACACCACGGCCTCATCGGGTGGGCGGGGCGGCCCGGGCGGCGGCATGGCGCGCAACCCCTACATCGCGGTCTGGATCGAGGACGCCGGCGGTGACCTGGTGAAGACGGTGGCGCTGTGGCACCTGGCTGGGCAAGAGGACCGCTGGCTAGCTGCGCTCTCGACCTGGTACGCCGCCGCAGGTGGCGACACCACCGTCTCGAGCGCGACCCGTGCCGCCGGCAGCTACGACGTGGTCTGGGACCTCACCGACCTGTCCGGGACGGCGGTCAAGGACGGCCAGTACGCCGTGTGGATCGAGGCGAGCCGGGAGCACGGCCCCTCGTCGCTGCTCTCGATGGACCTCGCGCTCTCTGGCAAGAAGACCAGCGTGACCGGAACCGCCAATAACGAGCTGACCGCAGCCACCGTCACCGTCACGCCATGAGCGCCGCCTCCACCGTCCGCGTGGAGACTCCGCGGCCCGACCGCAGGAACCCCAACCCCCGGGCTACCACCCACAAGTGGACGAGAGCGCTGCATTCCTGGCTGTCGCTGGTCAGCCTGCTGGTCGTGTTGTTCTTCGCGGTGACTGGCCTGACGCTGAATCACCAGGATTGGACCTTCGGGCAGGAACCGGTGACCACCACGACGACCGGAACCCTTCCCGAGGGTTCGGTCACGGGCGGGACGGTCGACTTTCTGGCTGTGAGTGAATTCCTTCGCGCCACCCAGGGGGCAACCGGTGAGATCACCGACCACGGAGTAGCTGGTGCTGCCGGACGCATCACGTATCAGGGTCCTGGCTACACCGCTACGGCGACCTTCGACATCGGCACCCGCGCGTTCAGCCTGACCAGTACTCGCTACGGGCTGGTGGCCATCGCCAACGACCTCCACAAGGGACGGCACACCTCGCGGGCCTGGTCGTGGCTGATCGACGTCGCTGCGGTCGGACTGGCACTGGTCGCCGTCACCGGGTTGCTGCTGCAGTTGTTCATTGTGCGAACCCGCCGGCTCGGACTCATCCTGGTCGGGATCGGCGTGGTTGCCGGCGTCGCGCTGGTGCTGCTCAGCTGAACCAGTTCGGGGACGCGTGGACGCCGCGGTCGGCGTCCACGATCAGGGCCTCACAGCGATCCCGGCCGGCGAGGAAGGCGAGGGCTTCGTCGGCGGGAAGCACCCCGCAGATGGTGGCCAGGACGTCGGCGGTCATGGCGCGCGGCGCGCGCACACTCACCGAGGCCGTGTGCGCCACGGGCAGGCCGGTGCGGGGATCCAGCACATGGCCGAACCACGTCCCTGCGACCCTGAACCCTCGCCGGGCCAGGCCGGACGTGGCCAGCGCGGCATTGTCGATGTTGGTTCGCCAGCGTGGCGGCAGGTTGTCGTAGGGCCGGAACGGGTCCTCGATCCCGACCTCAATGCTCCCAGAGCCGGCGTGCACGAGATCTCCGCCGGCGTTGACGACGACGCTGCTCACACCGGGAACGGCCATGCCCACCGCCACCGCCCGATCGACGATGTAGCCCTTGGCCAGCGCATTCAGGTCGACTCCGGAGCAGTCGGCTGCCTGGACGACCCGCCGGTCCACGACGGTGAAGGGGAGTTGGTGGGGGCGCGTCAACGTTGCCAGGGACTCGCGGGTGGGCGGCTCGCCCTGCTCGGCCGCCTGGCGCCACACCGCGCGAAGGGCCCCGATGGCGGGGTGGAAGGCACCTCCGCTGGCCTGCCACCAGTACTCTGCTGCCGTCAGCACGGCGGTGAGTTCGGCTGAACACTCGCCGCCCGCGAAGGCCCAACGCGACAGTTCGCTGTCGGTGCGGTAGGTGGAGAAGATGGCGTCCAGGCGTGCGAATTCGGCGAGAATCGCGCGTTCAGCCTGCGCTGCGGTGGTTTCCGGGGCGTCGATGCGGGTCTGAACCACGGTCCCAAGGACAGGGGAGTGGTCGGCGACCCGGGTCATTCGTCTGTTGCGGGCAGCGGCGGTTCGACCTGGTTCGGGACGGCGCCGCCGTAGCGGCGGTCCCGTTGCACGTACGTCTCCACGGCTCGCCACAGGTCGCGCCGATCGAAGTCAGGCCACAGGGTGTCCATGAACACCATCTCGGCGTAGGCCGCTTGCCAGACGAGGAAATTCGACGTGCGCTGCTCGCCGGAGGAACGAATGAACAGGTCGACGTCAGGGATCTCCGGCTCGTCGAGGAAGCGCCGGAATCTCTCCTCGGTCAGGCGGGAGGGGTCCAGGTCACCTCGCATCGCGGCCTCGGCGATGGCGCGGGCCGCATCGACGATCTCGGCGCGTCCGCCGTAGTTGACGCAGAACTGGAGGGTGAGGGTGGAGTTGTGGCGGCTCTGCTGCTCGGCTTCCTGGAGCTCCCGGATCACGGATTTCCACAGTCGCGGCATCCGGCCGGCCCACCGGATCCGAACTCCCATGGCGTCGAGCTGGTCGCGGCGGCGATGGATCACGTCGCGGTTGAAGCCCATCAGCCAGCGCACTTCGTCGGGCGACCGGCGCCAATTCTCGGTTGAGAAGGCATAGGCCGACAGGTAGGGAATGCCAAGTTCGAGCGCGCCCGCGATGACATCGAACAGGGAATCCTCGCCACGCGCGTGGCCTTCGGTGCGTGGCAGGTTGCGGGCTTTGGCCCAGCGTCCGTTGCCGTCCATCACGATGGCGACGTGCTGGGGCAACAGCGAGCGCTCCAACACCGGCGGACGTGCGCCGGACGGGTGGGGAGACGGGGGTCGGGGCACCTTCTTCACAGCCACGAGGGGCAGCCTACTGCCCACCCAGCCGGCGTTGGGGGTGAGGGCAGCCTCCGGCGACAACTGGGACTCACCACAAGTTGAGTCCAATCCACTCAACTCTTGATTCTGGATGGCTGGCGGGGCAGACTGAGAGTGTTAGCACTCGGGCAGGCCGAGTGCCAGAACCTCCCTGAAGGAGTGAAAAGTCATGGCACGTACCTTCGATCCTTTCCGCGAAGTGGACCGTTGGTTCTCAGATGTTGCCCGGACGCCGGGGGCGGCCGCGATGCCGATGGATCTCTATCGCGACGGCGAAACCTTCGTGGCCCGCATCGACCTGCCGGGCGTTGATCCGACGTCGATCGATGTGGACGTCGACGATCGCACGCTCACCATTCGTGCTGACCGCAAGGCCCCCACGGCCAACGGGGATCAGAAGTGGTTGGTGCATGAGCGTCCGAGCGGAACCTTCGCCCGCCAACTTACGCTGGGTTACGGGGTCGCCCTTGACAAGATCGGTGCCGAGTACCGTGACGGAGTGCTGCAGTTGAGCATTCCGGTGGCCGAAGAGGCCAAGCCCCGCAAGATCAGCGTGCAGCACTCGTCCACCGTCACCCAACTGGAGGGGACGGTTTCGACCGAAGCCGAGTAGGCACCCACCCAGACGGCTCGTGGAGAGGTCCGCTCAGCAGAACGGCGCCGACACCTTCGTCAGGTGATTCATGTGGGCACGTCCCAGGTGAAGCTCAAGCGCCGCCACGAGCGGTGGCAGCTGCTCAACTGAGCTGACGCTGGCGATCGGCGCCACGACGCCGGGCTGCTGGCGTAGCCAGGCGAGGGCGACGGTGGCGGGTTCGACACCCAGTTCGTCCGCGATCTGCTCCAGCATGTCCAGTACCGCGAAACCGGCCTCAGTGGCGTAGTTCTTCGCGGTCCCCGCCCGGGGGCCGTGAAGGGCTTCGCCGCGGGCGTACTTCCCGGTCAAGAACCCAGCGGCCAAGCCGTAATAGGGAACCAGCGCGAGATGGTGCTCCCGACACAAGGCGCCGAGACCTGAGGTCTCCACGTCGGCGCGATGCACGAGGTTGTAGTGCGGCTGGTGAGCGACCGGAAGCGCGAGGCCTTCGGCCTTGGCAACCTCGATCACTTCGAGCGTGCGCTGGGCGGTGAAGTTGGACAGGCCGTAGTGGCGAATGGTGCCGTGGCTGATCATGGTGTCGAACGCGCCCACCCATTCTGCGATCGGCACCTTCGGGTCGTCCTCATGGGCGTAGTAGAGGTCGATGGTTTCGATGCCCAGGCGGCGACGGGAACCGTCCAGGCAGATGCGCAGGTTGGCTGGCCGCAGCCCACGATGGGTCGGCATCTTGGCGACCTTGGTGGCGATCACGACCTTGTCGCGATTGCCCGCATGGCGCAGCCAACTGCCGATGATGCTCTCGGATTCACCGCCTCGATGTCCCGGGACCCAGGCGGAGTACGTATCAGCGGTGTCGATGAAGTTGCCGCCCGCAGCGGTGAAGGCGTCCAGAATTGCCTCCGACGTCCGGCCGTCGGCCGTCCACCCGAAGACATTTCCCCCGAGGCAAATGGGGGACACCCTCAACGTTGAGATTCGCTGCATGAGCCATACCTTAGGAGGACATCTCAAAGTCGACGCTCAAGTGGATGAATAATTCTTGTGTCGAGTTGATATCGATGCCCAAATCGAGTGGCGCCGACGACGCCTCCTTGGCGGCGTACAGGTCGTTCTGCGCGGCCAACTCGACACG
>CAYUWV010000126.1:0-1208 GCA_964448385.1 uncultured Propionibacteriaceae bacterium
CCAGCCGAGGCTCAGACCTCACCCGACGCCGGCCCAGCCGAGGCTCAGACCTCACCCGACGCCCGGCCAGCCGACGCGCCCCCTTCGGTTGCACCTGCCTCGGAGACCGTCCGCGCGATCCCCACCGTCCGACTGAACCCGCCCAGCCTGGTGGCCGGCATGGGCTGCAACCGCGGTACCTCCGTCGCGGCACTGCGAGCCCTCCTCACCCAGACCCTCGCGGAAGCCGGCCTGGCCATCGAGTCGCTGGCCGCCATCACCTCTGTCGATGCCAAAGCCGACGAGGCCGGCCTTGCCGAACTCGCCGTCGCCCTCGGCGTCCCGTTCGTCACCTACCCGGCCGAGACGCTCGCCGCCCAGGACGTGCCCAACCCGAGCGCCGCCCCCCAATCGGCCGTCGGCACCCCGAGCGTCGCGGAGGCGTCCGTCCTAGCCCACGGCGCCGCACTGGTGGTGCCGAAGCAGCGCACCCCCGAGGCGACCTGCGCGATCGGACGCATCCCGGCCCGCGGCAAGCTGACCGTCATCGGCCTCGGCCCGGGTTCTCGCGACCTCACCACCCCGCGCGCCCAGCAGGCGATCCGGGCGGCCTCCGTCGTGGTCGGCTACCGTCCCTACGTCGCCCAGATCAAGGACCTGCTCCGGCCGGGGACGAGGATCGCCAGCACCCCGATGGGCCAGGAGGAGGAGCGGACGGCCACCGCGATCAGCCTCGCCCGCCAGGGCCACAACGTGGCGCTGGTCTGCTCCGGCGACCCGGCGATCTACGCGATGGCCTCCCCCACATTGGAGCAGGGCACCGAGGGCATCGACATCGACGTCGTGCCGGGGGTGACCGCCAGCTTGGCGTCCTCGGCGATCCTGGGGGCGCCGCTCGGCCACGACCACGCGACCATCTCGCTGTCCGACCTGCACACCGACTGGGACACCATCCTGCGCCGAGTGCGGGCCGCCGCCGAGGCCGACCTGGTCACGGTGCTGTACAACCCGCGCAGCCGGACCCGCCTGCACCACCTGCCGGACGCCCTGGCGATCTTTGCCGAGCACCGCCCTGCCAGCACCCCGGTCGCGGTCGTCGAGGAGGCGGATCGGCCCGACCAGAAGGTCACCTTGTCCACGATCGCCGAGTTCGACCCGGCCGTGGTGAACATGAATTCCCTGGTGGTGGTCGGTTCGTCGACCACCCGCTACCTGCCCGCCGGCGTGGG
>CAYUWV010000126.1:1308-3649 GCA_964448385.1 uncultured Propionibacteriaceae bacterium
GCCAGCCTGGTCGCCGCAGTCCGGCAACGCATCGACGTCGCCATCGGCGAGTGGCCTCGCGAGGAGGTCACGATCGTTTTCGTGGGTCGTGGTTGCCTCGTGGTGGACGCCAACGCCGACCACGTCCGGCTGGCCCGGGTGGTGGCCGAGACCGGTGACTACCGCACCGTGCTGCCTGCCTTCATCCAGGTGACCGGACCCACGGTCACCGAATCGCTCGACATGGCCTACGCCATCGGCTCCCGGAAGATCGTCGTGATGCCGCACTTCCTGTTCCCCGGTCGACTGTCGGCCTGGGTCCAAGACGCCGTGGACGCCTGGTCCAAGCCGGACGCCCAGGTCCGGGTCGCCGCCGTGATCGGCGACTGCCCGGAACTGGCCGACGTGGTGGCCACGCGGTACATCGAGGGCGCGCTGAAGCTGCGCACCGATCTGGGCTCGCCGGCCTATCTGACCGGGTTGCTGTTGGGCGGACGGAAGGTGGTCGCCGTCGGGGGCGGCTGCGTGAACCGGCGTCGGATCCCGAAGCTGCTCGCCGCCGGGGCCGAGGTGACCGTGGTCGCGCCCGAACTGCACGCGTCCCTGGCTGAGCTCGCTGAGACCGGAGAGATCCGCTGGCGGCAGCGGGGGTTCCTGGAATCCGACCTGGACGGCGCCTGGTACGTGCTGGCGGCCACCGACGACCCGGCGCTGAACGCCCAGGTCGCGGCAGCGGCCGAAGCGCGGCACACCTTCTGCGTCCGGGCCGACCAGGCCGACCTCGGTTCGGCGTGGACGCCGGCCACCGGAGAGATCCCGGGAGCCACCATCGCGGTGCTCGCCAGCCACAACCCCCACCGTTCGGCGCAGTTGCGCACCAAGCTGGTCGAGTTGATGGAGACCCTCGATGAGTGATCGCTACGACTACGTCAAAGACGGTGCCGAGATCTACCGGCTCTCGTTCGGCACGATCGAGGCCGAGGCGGACCTGGATCGGCTGCCCCCGCTGATGCGGCCGGTGGCGACCCGGATGATCCATGCGTCCGGGCAGATCGACCTGCTGGACGACCTGGCGTTCTCGGACGGCTTCGCGGCGGCGGCCCACGCGGCGTTGCGGGCCGGCGCGCCGATCCTCTGCGACGCCCAGATGGTGGCGTCGGGGATCATCCGGTCGCGGCTGCACGGGAACCAGGTCACCTGCCACCTGGGCGACCCCCGGCTGGCCGACCTCGCCGCCAGCCTCGGGACGACGAAGACGGCGGCGGCGGTCGAGCTGTGGCGGCCCGTGCTGGCCGGAGCGATGGTCGCGATCGGGAACGCCCCGACGGCGCTGTTCCACCTGCTCGAAGTGGTGGCCGAAGACCCGTCGCTGAAGCCCGCGGCCGTGATCGGCATCCCCGTCGGTTTCGTGGGGGCGGCGGAATCCAAGCTGGCTCTGGCGTCCAACGACCTGGGCTTGGAGTACCTCGTCGTCCACGGGCGCCGAGGCGGCAGCGCGGTCACCTGTGCTGCCGTCAACGCCTTGTGCGGAGACTGAACTGGTGGCCGAGCACGGGGGGCGCCAGGGCCAACTGGCCCGCTCCGGGCTCCGTCCAGGCTGGACCAGCGGCGCCTGCGCCGCCGCAGCGGCCCGCTCGGCCTACACCGCTCTGGTCACCGGCGAGTTCGCCGACCCGGTGACCGTTGACCTGCCCCACGACCGGCATCCCGCGTTCGCGCTCACCGCTGAACGGCTCGTCGGGACGGCGGCGATGGCGGCGGTCACCAAGGACGCCGGTGACGACCCCGACCTGACCCATCTGGCCGTGGTCCGCGTCCGGCTGTCCCCCGGGCCGGCAGGCAGCGGCCTGAGGTTCGTGGCCGGCGCCGGCGTCGGCACGATCACGCTGCCCGGGCTGCCGTTGCCGGTCGGTGAGCCGGCGATCAACCCCGGCCCACGGCGAATGATCTCCGACAACCTGCGGACGGCCGCCCGCGATCTCGGCAGGAGCGACGACCCCCTGGACCTCCTGGTGGAGGTCGGCATCGACGGCGGCGCTGACCTGGCCAGGCACACCCTGAACCCGCGGCTGGGAATCGTGGGCGGGCTCAGCGTGCTGGGCACCACCGGCGTCGTGGTGCCGTATTCCTGCTCGGCGTGGATCGACAGCCTCCGCAGCGGCATCGACGTCGCCGTGGCCGCCGGCTGTGACCACGTCGCCGCGTGCACCGGTTCCACCTCGGAGCGGGTGGCCACCGAGCTGTACCGCCTTCCCGCGGTCGCGCTGCTGGACATGGGCGACTTCGCCGGCGCGGTCCTGAAGTACCTGCGCCGTCACCCCGTCCCCCGGCTGAGCATCGTCGGCGGCTTCGCCAAGCTCAC
>CAYUWV010000126.1:3749-7106 GCA_964448385.1 uncultured Propionibacteriaceae bacterium
TGCGCCGTCACCCCGTCCCCCGGCTGAGCATCGTCGGCGGCTTCGCCAAGCTCACGAAGCTGGCGGACGGCCACCTCGACCTGCACTCGGGACGTTCCCAAGTGAATCCGGCCAACCTGGTTGCGATTGCTGCTGCGGCCGGGGCACCGTCCGACCTGCTCGCCCGGATCGGCGAGGCCGCCACGGCGCTCGGCGCGCTGCAGGCGGCCCAGGCGGCCGGCTTCGGTTTGGGGGACGCGGTCGCGGTCGCAGCACGCGACGCCGCGCTGGCGGTGCTGGGACGCAGCCCCGTCGCGGTGGACGTCGTGTGCATCGACCGGGCCGGCGGGATCGTCGGGCGGTGCGACCCGGCTAGTCGGCCCTCGTGGCCATGACACATTGGTCGCTGCCTGCCTGGGCGTAGATGGCCCGGGATCTGCGGGCGGTGCGACCCGGCTAGTCGGCCCCCGGGGCCATGACACATTAGTCGACTGCCTGCCTGGGCAGTAGGTCGCCCGGGATCGGCGGCTCGTGGCCCCCGAGGCTAGCGAGCCGTCTGGCGCTGGCGGGCGAGGCTTTGGCGGGCGTGGCTTTGGTAGTTGTTGTTGCCGCCCGACAGGTTGCTCACGTCGGTGAACCCCAGGGCCAGCAACACGTTCTGACCGGCGTTCCCGCTCACCCCGGAGTTGCAGTACGTGATCGTCGGCAGCGCCGGATCCAACTCGCCCAGCCGGTTCCGCAACTCCTTCAACGGCAGGTGCAGCGCACCCGGGAGGTGGCTCTTCGCAAAGTCCTTCGCCGAGCGGACGTCGACAATCTGAAGCAGTTCGCCAGCCGCCAGCCGGGCTTCCAGTTCGGCTGGCGTGACCAAGGGCGCCCGGCCACGGATGGCGGTGTCCAACGCCATGCCGGTGTAGTGCACCGGATCCTTGGTCGTCGCGAAGGGTGGCGAGTAGGCCAGGTCGAGGTGGAACAGGTCCTCGGCCGTCGCGCCGAACGTGATCGCCGTAGCCAACACGTCGATCCGCTTGTCGACCCCCTCAGGCCCGATCGCCTGTGCGCCCAGCACCCGTCCGGTGGCGCGGTCGGCCACGGCCTTGATGGTGAGCTGCCGACCGCCCAGGTAGGCGGCGTGCGCCGGCTTGAGATTGTGCAGCACGACGACGTCGAACCCCTGCTCGCGGGCCTCGGTCTCGGTCAGCCCGGTGTGCGCGACGGCGGTGTCGAACACCCGCAGGATGCCGGTGCCCAAGATGCCCCGATGGGACAGGCCGCCGCCCGTGATGGCGTCCCCTGCGATGCGTCCCATCTTGTTGGCCGTCGACCCCAGCGGCCGCCACAGGGAGGCGCCGGTGATCACCGAGAAACTCTCGGCGCAGTCGCCGACCGCGAACACCCCAGGGACGCTGGTCCGCATGGCCGGGTCAACCGCGATCGCGCCGCTGGGCCCCAGGTCCGCGCCCGCCTGCTGAGCCAGGCCCACGTTCGGCCTCACCCCGACCGCGAGGATCACGACGCCGGCCTCGACCGGTTCGCCCGATTCCAGCCGGACGCCGGTGACCGCGTGGCCGCCCTCGATGCCGGTCACGCTGGCGCCCACCAGCACCTCCACCCCGTGTTTGGCCAGGGTCTCCTCCACCCGAAACGCCATGTCCGCATCGAGGGCGGGCATGACCTGGGGCAGCCGCTCCACCACCGTGACCGCGATGCCGCGCTCGACCAGCTGCTCGGTCATCTCGAGTCCGATGAACCCGGATCCGACGACCACCGCGCGGGACGGCTGGTGGGTGTCGAGCCAGGCCCGGATGGAGACCGCGTCGCGAATATTCCGGACGGTGAACACGCCGGGCAGGTCGACCCCAGGCACCGGCGGGACGATGCTGCGCGCCCCCGTGGCCAGCACCAGAGTGTCGTAGGAGTCAACGAACTCCGTTCCGGTGGCCAGATTCCTCACCGTGAGCGTCCGGGACTCGGTTTCGATCGCGACCACCTCGTGCCCGGTGCGGATGTCGATCTGGAACCGGTCGGCGAACCAGGCCGGGTCCCGCGGATGCAGCGTCTCCTCGTCCTCGACCTGACCGCCCACGAAGTAGGGGATGCCACAGCCCGAGTAGGAGATGTCCTGGTCGCGCTCGTAGATCACGATGTCCATCGCCTCGTCGTTGCGGCGCGCCTTCGCCCCCACCGACGTCCCGGCCGCCACCGCACCGACGATCACCAGGCGCCGAGGCTGGTCCGGCGCCTGGTGGGCAGCGCTGGGGGACAGGGCGGGAATGGTCACGTAGGGCCTCCTAGGGACGTGGCGCAAGGGCGCGGCGCCATCCGGAGTCGTCCGTGCGGTCGGCTCGGGCGAGAGCATGCCCGGCCAACATGACGAGAAAGTGAGCACCAGCTGAACAGTGGCACCTTGCCGACGACGATTCGCCGCGCATTGAGAGCGGATGACGGGAATCGAACCCGCACTGTCAGCTTGGGAAGCTGATGTTCTACCATTGAACTACATCCGCGTCGGGCCCCCAGTGGGAGTCGCCTGAGCAGTCTAGCCAAACCCATCGCCAGTCGCACGCCGACCGCGCCGCCGGTTCCGTCCCGGCAGGCGCGCTTACCGGCTGAACAGCCTTCCCTGGACGGTCGTGATGAAGTTCTCCAGGGCCACCGGCAGATCCTTGAGGTGCCACCCCGACGGCGCGTGGTACCAGTCGAGGTCTTCGGCATCACTGGCCTCGTCACCATCGGCCGCAACCAACGCGTCCAGCCAGCGTTCCCGGCCGCCCAGCACCACGGCGTAGGGCAGGATCTCCGACAACTCCTGGTATTCCCGGCCGGTGGGCAACTGGTCGGTGGGTTGCGTGAGCAGAGCGCCACGCAGCACCATCAGACCGCTGAGGAGCGAGGCGCCGGAGGCCGTCCGAGCCGGCATCTCGGCCGCGACGAACACCACGCCGAGCGCCAGCAGCAGCAGGGCCAGGCCCACCACGCCGAAGGTGGTGAACGCGGCCAGCAGCACCAACGCCAGCACGGCCACGCCCACGGCGATCCAGCCCAGTCGGCCCCAGGTCGAACGCGTCGCGTCGGGGCGATGGGCGAACCAGCCCCGGGCCACCACGTCGTCGTACAGCTCCGACTGCACCGTCGGAATCACCGGGGCCACCACCCGTCCCAGGTCGGACACCCGAACCACCTGCCCCCCGTCGGGAGCGACGGCTTCCAGCAGCGTCTTCTCGTAGCCGACCAGCGCATCGGTTCCGGCGAGGCGGGAGAAGGACCAGTCGGTCGCGGCGTGCTCGTTGCGACGCGGCAGTTCGGTGATCCGCAGGTGCCCACGCGCGGCCAGGTCCAACAGGGTCGCGGTGATGTCGATCGGGTCGACGCGCTCGT
>CAYUWV010000127.1:0-4432 GCA_964448385.1 uncultured Propionibacteriaceae bacterium
ACGATACTCCCCACCCTGGTTGAACAGCGAGGACGCACCAAGGACGAACCCATCAACACCCATCGCACCCAACGCCGCACCCGACTTCCAGCACGCCACCCCTGCGTGCCGCTGGGTGCGCGGCGAGGCCGGCGCTTCTCGTCCTACTCATGGCGCGACCTCTCCCCGTCCCGGTCACGGCGATGCCGCCAACTCGGCGCCCTTGGCTCGCACCGGCGCACTCGGCTCGGCGACCTGATAGGAGCGGGCTGAGGCCAACAATTCGTGGTACTGATCGGTGATCAGGTCGCACGCGTTCAATTCGAGCGCCTTGAAAAGGGTGGAGGTGCCGAACTTGGTGCTGTCGATGAGGATGAAGGACTCGTTGCTGTTTTCGTGGACGATTCGCTTCTTGGAGGCCTCGCGAATGTCGAACGTGTTGATGCCTGCCTTGGCGCTGCACCCGCTGGCACCGATGAAGGCCTTGTCGAAGAACATGTCGCTCAACAAGCGTTCGGTCAGGGAGCCGGCGATCGAACCGATGCTGGCCAGGTATTCGCCGGCCAGAATCGTGATTTTGATCCGATCGTCGGGCACCAGGTTCAGCAGGTGGGTGTTGGACGTGATCACCTGGATCTTGCGTCCCCGCAGGAAGGGCATCATTTGCAGCGTCGTGGTGCCGGAGTCGATGTAGATGGTGTCGCCGTCGTTGACCTGGCGAGCCGCGAGCCCCGCGATGGCGACCTTGGCGTCCTTGTTGATCATCGCCTTGGCCTTGGACGGAAGCTCGGACACGCGCTCGTTCAGGCGTACCGCGCCTCCCCGGAGGGCGACGACCTGGCCCGACTTCACCAGGGCATCGATGTCCCGGCGGACCGTCGAGGGGGAAACCCCGGTGGAATCGACCAGGTCGTCGATATACACCATGTCAGCGCTCCGGAGCGTTTCAAGAATCTTGCGCTTCCGTTCGTACTGAATCATCGGTGATGTCCTCAATGGTTGGCATGCTGGTTTGTGCACCGACCCCGGTGGTGGCCAGGCCGGCAACCTTTGCCGCGATGCTAGCAGCCTCGACTTCGCTGGCTCCGGCCAATAGGGACGAGGCGAACGCCCCGACATAGGCGTCACCGGCACCCGTGGTATCCAGCGCTTTCACTGGCACCACAGGAATGAAATGCGTGCCGGATTCCGTGGCGAGCAGACTCCCCTCGGCCCCCAGAGTGACCACCAACCGTGAGCAGTATTCGTGCAAGCGGGGAATGGCGTCCTCGATGTCCGACCGCGTGGCGAGTCGCTCGCCGAGGAAGAACATCGCTTCCTCCTCGTTGACGATGAAGTAGTCGCACTGCTGGGTGAGCGACGGGCTCACCGCGCGGGCCGGGGCGGCGTTGTAGATGATGCGTGCGCCGGCTGCTCGCGCCAGGCGAATCGCTTCCTCGTTCGCTTCGGCCGGGATCTCGTTCTGCAGGATGACGATCCCGGCACGTTCGAAGAGCTCGCCGTTCTCGCGGATCCACTCCGGCGTCACCTCAGCGTTCGCCCCCCGCAGGATCGTGGCGTGGACTTCGCCGTTGACCAGGATGCTCACCACACCCAGGCCCGTCGGCCGGTCCACCTCCTGCAGGTGGCATTCGATCCGCTGGGATTCGAGGTTGCGCTTGCTGGCGCGGCCCCGTTCGTCCTTGCCTACGGCGCCCAGGAAGATGACCGACTGGTCGAGCCGGGCGGCCTGAACCGCCTGGTTGGCGCCCTTTCCGCCGAACTCCTCGCGCATGCCGTCCGCGACCAGGGTTTCGCCGCGCAGCGGGAGCCGCTCCTGGAACAGGAGCAGGTCCACGTTGATGCTGCCGACGACGAGGATGTCACGCTTTGACATTGATCCGGTCCCGCAGGATCTCGAAGTAGGCGGCGAAGGCGATGATGGCGCCGGTGGCGATGTACTGCCAGAAGGCGTCGACACCCTGGACCACCAGACCGACTCGCAGCGCCGAGAGCAGCAGGGCACCCAACAGGGTTCCGACGATGCTGCCCTTGCCGCCAGCCAGGCTCGTGCCGCCGATCGCCGCGGCGGCGATCGCGTTGAGTTCGTACCCTTGGCCAGCGGTGGGTTCGCCGGTGCCGAGGCGGGCCAGCATCACCATGCCGGCCAGGGCTGCGCCGACGCCACACAGGGCGTAGGCGATCGCCTTGTTGCGGAAGACGTCCACCCCGGAAAGCCTGGTGGATTCCTCGTTGCCGCCGATCGCGAAGATGTAGACGCCGGTGCGGGTCTTGGTCAGGATGAGGTGCCCCACCACCGCGAAGGCCAGCAGGATCACGATGGCGACGGGGACGACCCCGAACAGGTCACCATCGAGCATGGCGCGGAAGAACGGCGGGATGTCGAGGACGGGCCAGCCGCCGGTGACGATGTAGGCAAGGCCGCGGAAGGCGCTCATCGTCGCCAGGGTGGCGATGAAGGGCTGCAGCCCGAGCTTGGCCACCAGCACGCCGTTGACCAGACCGATCAGGATGCCGAGGACGACGCCGACCACGGCCGCCACGAAGGGGTTCAGGCCACTGCCGGTGAGCAGTTGACCCACGACGACGATCACGATGGCCATGGAGGAGCCGACCGACAAGTCGATGCCGCCGGTGATGATGACGAAGGTGATGCCGAGGGCGAGCAGACCGTTGATGGTCGCCTGGTCGATCACGTCGACGAGGTTGCCGGCCGACAGGTAGAGCGGGTTCAGGATCGCGAAGACCACCACGACCAGGATGAGGGCGATCAGCGTCGTCGCTTCACGCCGCAGCAGCAGCTGCCGCATTCGATTCATGACTTAACTCCCATTGCATAATGCAGAACGGTCTTCTCATCGAGATCGCGGTTGACCAGCTCCACTACTTTGTGGCCCTCGTGCATCACGAGGATTCGGTGTGACAGCCCGAGGACCTCGGGCAGTTCGGAAGAAATGACGATGATGGCCTTGCCGTCCTTGGCCAGCGCCTGGATCAGCAGGTAGATCTCCGCTTTGGCGCCGACGTCGATTCCCTTGGTGGGTTCGTCGAAGATCAGGATGTCGGCCTCCGTGCCCAGCCATTTGGCGAGAATGATCTTCTGTTGGTTGCCGCCGGAGAGTTGCACGGTCATGTAGTTGGGGTCTTCAGGGTGGATCTGCAGGGCTTCGCGGTATTTCTCGAAGTTGGCGAGGATCTTCTTCTTGTCGACCCAGTACTGCCGCCGCTTGCCGAACAACGGGACGAACATGTTCATCTTGTTGTCGAGGTTGCGGACGAAACCGTGGCGCTTGCGGTCTTCGGGGATCAGGGCGATGCCGTGGGCCATGGCGTCGATCGGGCTCTTGATGGTCACGGCCTTGCCGTTGATCTCGATCTGGCCCGAGGTGTAGGGAGCCGCGCCGAAGATGGCTTCGGCGACCTCCGTCCGGCCGGCCCCGACCAGTCCGGCGAAGCCGAGGATCTCGCCCTTGCGCAGCTCGAAGTCGATGTCGCTGAAGCGGCCCGAGGTGAGCCCGGAGACGCTGAGGGCAACCGGCTGGTCGGAGACGTCGGGGTGGTCGGTCTTCTGGAAGAGCGTGTTCAGTTCGCGCCCGACCATCCGTTCGATCATGGCCGACTTGTCGAGCTCACCCCGTCGCCAGGTGCCCATCACCGACCCGTCGCGCAGGACGCTGATCTGATCCGATAACGTGATCACCTCGTCCAGCCGATGGCTGACGTAGATGATGGTGATGCCCTGGGCCAGCAGATCGCGGATGACCTCGAACAGCACTTCGGTTTCGCGGTCCGACATGGACGCGGTGGGCTCGTCGAACGAAATGATCTTCGCGTTGTGGTACAACGACTTCGCGATGGCGACCATGTGGATGTCGCCCACCGTCAGCGAGCCGGCTTTGACCGAGCTGCGGAAGCTGCACTTGAGCTTCTCCAGAATGCTGTCGGTCTGGGCGTAGAGACGTTTGCGGTCGAGCAGCCCGGCTGAGGCGAACGGCCCTTCCGAGCCGAGCGCGATGTTTTCGCCGACCGTCAGTTCAGGAACGATCTGGATTTCCTGGTGAACCTTCGAAATGCCGGCCTTGATGGCTTCGAACGGAGACTTGAACTTGACTACCTGGCCGAAGAGCTCAACCTCTCCGTCGTAATCTTCGTACACACCGTGGATGATGTTCAGCAGGGTGGACTTCCCGGCGCCGTTCTCCCCCACGATGGAATGCAGGGTGCCGGCCTCGACGACGATGTTCACGTCCTGCAAGACCACGTTGGCACCGAATCGCTTGGAAATGTGCCTGAGGTTCAATGCTTGCGTCATGCTCAATCCTCCTTGATCGAGTCAGACCCAGGGGGGCAGCCGCGGGGCTGCCCCCCTGTGGTCGATCAGTACTGTGGTCGATTAGAACTGTGGTCGATCAGAACCGTGGTCGATCAGAACCGTGGTCGATCAGAACTTGGG
>CAYUWV010000127.1:4532-7086 GCA_964448385.1 uncultured Propionibacteriaceae bacterium
GTGGTCGATCAGAACCGTGGTCGATCAGAACTTGGGATCAGTCCAGTTGATCAGGGTTTCGGCCGGCGTGTTCACGTTGGTCGAATCGATCAGGGCCTGCGGGGTCCACACCACGCGGGGCACGGTCTGGCCACCGAGGATCCGGATCGCCATCTCCACTGCGACCTGGCCCTTGTACTTGGGGAACGAGTCGATCGTGGCGGACAGTTCGCCCTTCTTGATGGACGTGTAGGCCTCACCGATGCCGTCGACGCCGACCACCAGGATCTGCTTCCCGGACGCCTTGACTGCCTCAACCACACCGAGAGCCATGGTGTCGTTGTTGCTGAAGATCGCCTTCAGGTTGGGGTGCTTCTTGATCCAGGTGTCCGCCAGGTCCTTGGCCTTGGCCCGGTCCCAGTCGGCGTTCTGCTTCTCGACGATGCTGATGCCGGGAGCGTTCGCCTTCATGTACTCCTCGAAGCCGGTGGTGCGCTGCCGAGCGGCGAAGGCCTTCGGCATGCCGATCACGATCGCGACCTCGCCCTGCTTGTTGAGCTTGTTGGCGATCCATTCGGCCGCCAGCTCGCCGTTCTGCTTCGCCTTGGGGCCGACGTAGTTCGGTGCCGTGGCGATGATGCCGTCGTTGACGTTGATGACCGGGATGTTGGCCTTCTTGGCGTCCTCAACGGCCGGGACGAGGTTGCCGTCCGAAATCGGGGAGAGCAGCAGCGCGGAGTACTTCTTGTTGATCATGTCCTTGGCGATGGCCAGCTGGCCCTGCTCGTCGGACTCGCCCTGGGCCGAGCGCATGTCGATGGTGACATTCAGGCCGGCGGTCTTCATCTTGGTGGCGCCGATCTCCATGCCCTCCTTCAGCGTCCGCCAGTACTCGTTCTCGAACGCCTTGGCGACGCCGCCGAGCTTGATCTCGCCCTGGACCTTCGGGACCGCGCCCAAGCTCGTCCGGACATCGGTGAAGTCCTTGCCGTCAGCAGCTTCGTCCGGGTTGAACGCAGCGGACGGTGCCGCCGTGGCTCCATCGGTCGCAGTGCCACCTGGGCCGGTGCATGCGGTCAGGGCCACCAGCAACAGCGAGACAGCGGCCAACGCCTTTGTTGTTTTCATTGTTCTTTCCTCCTACAGAGCGTTTCTGAAGGACTGCGACTTGATGCCGTCAGCCTCTTGGATGAGTGCGGTGATGTTCTCGATGCCGTACGTGGTGAGCTTCTCGACCATCAGGTCCACGGTTGCCGCGTTCGCGATGGCCTCGTCACGGGCCCGCTCGCGCTTGGGGAAGGTGTCGAAGTAGATGACCGCGTCGTAGTCGTAGCGGAGCATGTAGTACAGGAATTCCATGGTTTCCCACGGGTGGACGGAGCCGATCATCAGGCCGTCATCGAAGCGATCGTTGCCGTCGTTGAGGTGGACTCCCCACAGCTTCCCCTTGGCCAACAGCAGGGCTGCGCCGAAGCCGGGCTTGTCGCCGGCCATCAGCATGTGACAGAAGTCCAAGGTCGCGCCGACGTTGGGTCGGTCGATCAACTGGAGGACGTAGAGCGTCATGCCGGTGTTGGGGATGAGGGCGTGGACCCGCTCCTCGTACGGCTTGTACTCGATGCTCAGCCGGACGTCGGGGCGGTAGTCGGCCAGTTCCTGGAAGGCGGCCACCACCTGGTCGATGCCCTGGTTGTAGTCCTTCTGGAAGGTGTAGTCGACACCGTCGAACCCGAGCCACACCGTGACCAGGTCACAGCCCAACTCGGCCGTGGCGTCCATTCCCTCTTTGGTGAGCTCGATCGCCTTGCGGCTCAGCTCCCGATCTCGGTTGGTGTACTCGCCATGGATGAACTCTTTGCGGAAGCGCATGGCGACGCTGTTGATGGTCAGCCCGAGCTCGTCGAGGAGTTGCCGCATATCGGATACGGACGTCCCCACGAAGTGCTCGGGGTAGTTGAGGTCCACGTACTTGATGGACCCGGTGGCTGCAATCTCACGGAGCGCGGATTCCACATCCCCGGTCTCGGAAACGAAGGAGTTGAGCCTGGTTGCGTACTTCATTGTCATCACCTCTCTGGGGTCAACGGTAGGACGTGGTGACAACGGTTGTCAACGGTTTTCAGAAAACTTCATGGCGTCTGGGACGAATTGAGCGGGGCTGTCGCGCTGTCCGATACCCTCAGCGCCACGCGGATCGCTCCGTCTCCCCTAGTTATCGGGCGCTTGTGGAGGACACTCCCCTCGAACCAAGCTGCTGCTTGCTCTGCCTTACGTTGCTCCTATGACGACCATGGTCACCGGTTGCGGCCCGTTGCGCACCATTGCCGTGAGGTCATCCCTGGCCGAAACCCGGGCGGGCGCAACGGTTCCCCCGTGCCCAGCCCTGGCTCGGGGTTAGTCGCCCTGGTGCCGGACGGACCCGTTCCACGGCTGCGCTGCGCACGTGAGCCCACCTGCTTGGGCTGGCGCGCAACGCGGCAGCGCTCTAGGCACGCCCGGGGGCGCCAACTTTCCCACCGCCTCTTATCGGATTCGATACGCAACGCCAACCGGCGCCCTACCCGATGCTGCCCTG
>CAYUWV010000128.1:0-2687 GCA_964448385.1 uncultured Propionibacteriaceae bacterium
CATGGACTGACGGGCGCCACCGTCGGGAGGCGGTCTGGCGGGTAGGCGATAATGGGCGTTGTGAGTTGGTTCTCAAGGCGCAAGCGCACCCCCGCCTCGCAGCGCACCGGGGAGCTCGATGCGGCGACGGTCGCCCATCTGGAGGATTTCCTGAGGACTCGGCGTGGGGTTGAGGCCTTCGTCGAGCTGCCGACCACGATGGCCCGCGCCACACTGCTGCTCATCGCCCACGACGGGGAGTGGACGCGACGGAGTGTCGAATCTGCAGCCTGGGGTCGCCGCTTCGCCGGTGACCACGGGCTGCCCACCTACGACGCCGGCGTGGTGGGCTACCCCCAGCGGATGCGCGACTACAACGCCCGCCAGCGCGCTGCGCGCAAGCGACCCTAACCCGCACGCGACCCGAACCCCACCCACGCAGCGCCAACAACCCTGAGCCGCACGCTGCCGGCGACCTGGCCCGCGCAGCGCCAACAACCCTGACCCGCGCAGCGCCGGCGACCGTGTCCCGCACGCCGCCCGGAGCGGCGAGGGTTCAGTCGGTCGAATCGAGCCGCGTTGCCGCCAGGAAGGCCTCGACCAACGCGGCGGCCAGCGCAGCGCCCGGCCCTGGAGATGTCCTGCCCATCATCGACGCGGCGGCCCCGCCGCAGGCGTAGAGACCGGGGATGGGCGTCCCCTGGCCGTCCAGCACGCGGGAACTCGCGTCGATCACCAGCCCGCCCTTCGTGCCCTCATCGCCGGGGTAGACCCGAACTGCCCAGAACGGCGACTTGGCCACCTTTCCCAGTGACGGGTTGCGCCGACCCGACTGCCGGGACGCACCGCCTGACTCACCCCGGCGGAAGTCCAGGTCTCGACCCTTGAGGGCGAAGCTGTTGAACCGGACGACGGTGCCCAGCAGGCCGGCTCGGTCGATGTTCAGTTCCTGGGCGAGGTCGTTCAACGTCGAGGCCTTGACGATGTCTCCGGATTCGATCGCGCGCCTCGGGGTGGTTCCGGCCGGCCAAGGGCCCAGCGAGTTCTGCTGGCGGTGGTGGTTGTCCACGATCAGGTAGGACGGAATCGCACGCACCCCGCGGCTGCGCTCGTACAGCTGCCGTCCGGCGATCACCCCGGGAGCGGCCTCGTTGAAGAACCGGTCACCGGCCTGATCGACGATCAGGCCATGGGGGTTGGTCCGGGCACGATCGATCCGGTGCGCCGTGGAATCGGCGATGATCACCGGCACCCACCAGGCATCGTCCATGCCGGCCGTGACGGCGCCGAGGCCGATCGCCAGGTTGAGCACCGACCCGTCGTTCCCCACCCCTGAGGCCGACCAGGCGGCGTCGGTGGGCAGTGGCAGGTACTCCTCCCGCATCGCCTGGTTCGCTTCGAAGCCCCCGCTGGCCAGCAGCACTCCGCGCCGCGCGAGGACCTTGACGTCACTGGTCGCGTCCGAGTCCTCGATCGCCCTGCGGACGACCACGCCCTCGACGGCGCCGTTGGTCGCCGCCAACTCGACCACGGGAGAACGCAACCAGATAGCCACGCCGTTGGCCGCCGCCCGGTGCAGCAACTCCGCGCCCAGGGCCTCCCCGGTCCCGCGGCTGCCATGGCGGGGCAGGAGGTGGGCCGCGATCCGACCGGCCAGATCGGGCGACTCCACGGGCCCGCGGAGGGAGTCCTCCCAGTCGCCGAGCATGCGCAGGTCGACGGACTGGCTCTGCACCACCCGTCCCTGCGATTTGGCGCCGGGAGCGTCGCCGTGGTGGTCGGCCACCCCCTTCGCGGCGAACAGCGACAGGTTCGACGAGGTGAGCCAACGCCCGACCTTGGGCGCCGTGTCCAGGAAGGCCGCCCGCCGCTCAACGGTGGACGCCGTCGTCGGAGCACCCAACACTGCATCGAAGTAGGAGCTCGCTTCTTCAGCCGAATCCCTGGCACCCAACTTCGCCATCAGGTGGTTGCCTGGCAGCCACAGGCGTCCGTCCCCCAAGGCGGTCGTGCCACCGGCCAGCGAACTGGCCTCGACGACGACCACCTCGTGGCCCAGGCGTCGGGCCGCGACAGCCGCCAGCAGCCCGGAGGCTCCCGCTCCGACGACGACCAGATCAGTTTCCACGGTGTCCATGGGGAGCCCGTCAGTTCGCCAACGCGTGGGCCAGCGCGACCAGGGTCCGCACGGACATCCCCGTGCCACCTTCGGGAACGTAGTCGTACGGCTTGTGGGGATTGAACGCCGGGCCGGCGATGTCCAGGTGCGCCCAGGACAGCGCAGGTGGCACGAACTCGGACAGGAACGCCGCCGCCGTCAGCGCGCCACCGGGCCGGTCGCCGGTGGACTTGAGGTCCGCCACGCCGGATTCGAGCTTGCCGCGGGACTCCTCGGGAATCGGCAGTTGCCAGAACAGTTCACCGGCCGCCTCGGCGGCGTCCAGGATCAGGTCGGCCGTCTGGTCGTCGCGGGCCATCAGGCCGGCCACCCGCTCACCGAGGGCGACGACGCAGGCTCCGGTGAGGGTGGCCACATCGATCACCAGGTCAGGCGCCTCCTCACTCGACTTCACCAGCGCGTCGGCCATCACGAGTCGACCCTCGGCGTCGCAGTTGCCGTTCTCGACCGTCTTGCCGCCGTAGATCGTCAACACGTCCGAGGGACGGTAGGCCGTCCCCGAGGGCAGGTTCTCGGCCAGCGCGGCGTA
>CAYUWV010000128.1:2787-7069 GCA_964448385.1 uncultured Propionibacteriaceae bacterium
CGTTCCAAGGCCTTGTCGTCCCAAACCTCAACGGCCAGGCTCTTGGCGCGGGCCGCAGCCCGGATCTCGTCGGCGAACGACTCGGGGTAGAGCAGGTCAGGGGACATGTTGACCCAGGTGCGTGCCTGGCACACCGAGACGGCCGTGCCGACGCCCAAGTCGACTGCCTGACGGGCCTCGGGCCGCTTGTTGCCGGTCACCAGTTGGACGCTGGCGACGCCCGGTTTCCCCTCGCCGGCGGGACGGAAGCGGTACGCGCCCAGCAGCGCACCCTCGACAGCTCCCTTGATGACCTGGGGCTCGATCGCGTCAATGCTCAGTGCCACCCGCAGCGGCTCGCCGCCGACGAGCGTGGCGGCGCATCGTAAGGCCGCCCCACTGGCCCGGCGCACCTGCTCTGGGGTGACGTCGATGTCGCCGAGCCCGACCACGACGATGCGCAGCCCCTTGGGGCCGGCCAGCACCGTGGTGGTGGCGTTCTTCGAGGTGGCCCCGAGTCCGCGGGCGACGTCGGCGAGCTCGCGTCCGACCGACTTGGCGAACCAGGCTGCGACATCGTCGGGGACCCCGACCACGACGTCGTTGCCGGAGGCTGTCGCCATCCCGACGACAAGCACGTCAACGTCCTTGGCGACGGTCGGGGCCACAGAGACGGACGGCAGGACGATAGTGGGCACGAACGGGTCCTTTCGACAGCGGCGACATGCAGTGATGCCACCCTGCTAAGGCTAGTGCCCCATCGGGTGTCGGGGGGAGTTCGGTCTGCGTGCTGGCCGATCCCAGAGCCCTGTGGCACGGCGACCGGATCCGGCAGACTGGGGCTGTGTTGACCTTCACTTTCGCCACGGCCGGTCGGATCAGCTTCGGGGCCGGCGTCGCCGCCCAGCTTCCCGCGAACGTGGCCGCCCACGGGTTGCGTCCCTTCATCTGCACGGGGTCGAACCCCGACCGCTTCTCCAAGCTGCTGGACGGGCTGGGCGACGCCGTTCGGTTCCCGATCACGGGGGAGCCCAGCTTCGATGTCGTGCGCGCCGGGGCGGCGGCCGCACGGGCCCACGGAGCCGACGTCGTGGTCGGACTGGGCGGCGGCGCGGTGCTCGACGCCGCGAAGGCGATCGCCGCGCTGGTCACCAACGGCGGCGACCCGCTGGACTACGCCGAGGTCATCGGTGCCGGACGCCCGCTGACCGTGACGTCCCTGCCGTGCATCGCGGTCCCGACCACCGCTGGGACCGGCTCTGAGGTCACCGCCAACGCGGTGGTGTCCTCTGCCGAGCACCACGTGAAAGTGAGCCTGCGGTCGGCGTCCATGCTGCCCGTGGTGGCACTGGTCGATCCCGAACTCACCCTCGGCTGCCCGCCTGAGGTCACGGCCCACGCCGGCCTGGATGCCTTGGTGCAGTGCATCGAGCCGTTCGTGTCCCCCTTCGCCACGGTGTTGACCGACGGCTTCTGCCGCGAGGGAATCCGGCGGGCGGGCTCTGGCCTGCGCGCTGCCTGGGCGGACGGCGCGAACCTCGACGCTCGCACGGACGTGAGCCTGTGCTCGCTGTTGAGCGGGCTGGCGCTGGCCAACAGCAAGCTCGGGGCCGCGCATGGCCTGGCGGCGCCGCTGGGAGGGCTGTTGGGCGCGCCCCATGGGGCGATCACGGCTGCGGTGATGGTGGCGGTGTCCCGAGCGAACGTGAGCGCGTTGACCGAGCAGGATGCGAACCATCCGGCGCTGCGGCGTTACGCGGAGGTCGGACAGTTGCTCACCGGTGAGTCCAGCGTCGAGGCCGGGCTGTCGTGGTTCGCCGAGACCGCCCAGCTGATGGGCGTCCCCGGGCTCGCCGCGCTCGGACTGCGTGAGGATCAGGTGACCGGGATCGCCAAGGCCGCCAGCCTGGCGTCCAGCACCAAGGGGAATCCGGTTACGCTGCCCATCGAGCGGCTCGAAGCTGTGATCCGGGCCTCGCTGTAACCGAATCGTCGATCTCACCCAATCCGGACCCGCCTGGAGGTAGGAAAATGAGCGAACCACGGCACTCGCCGTTGCATGATCGCCACGTGGCACTCGGCGCGAAGTTCGCCGAGTTCGGCGGCTGGATGATGCCCCTGCAGTACTCCGGGGTGGTCGCCGAACACAAGCGGGTGCGGTCCGCGGTCGGGCTGTTCGACGTCAGCCACCTGGGCAAGCTGCGGGTGACCGGGACGGGCGCGGTCGACTTCCTCAACCGTTGCCTCACCAACGACCTGGGCCGGATTGGAGCTGGTCAGGCCCAGTACACGTTGCTCTGCAATCCCGAGGGTGGGGTGGTCGACGACATGATCGCCTACCGCTTCTCCGATTCAGAAGTCCTGCTGATCCCCAACGCGGCGAACACCACCACCGTTGCGGCCTTGCTCGCGGAGGCCGTACCCGCCGGCATCGACATCAGCAACGAGCACCTCGACCACGCCGTCATCGCGGTGCAGGGTACGAGTTCGGACGAGGTCCTGGCAGCCCTGGAGATGCCCGTGACGCAGGACTACATGGCCTTTGCGACCGGACGGTGGGGCGGTGGCGACCTCACCGTCTGCCGGACTGGCTACACCGGCGAGCGTGGTTACGAACTCGTCCTCCCCGTCGAGCGGGCAGGGGTGCTGTGGGACTCGCTGCTCAGCGCGGGTGCCGAGTATGACCTGCTGCCATGCGGACTTGGCGCGCGCGACACGCTGCGCACCGAAATGGGCTACCCGCTGCACGGCCAGGACCTGTCGCCGTCCATCACTCCTGTGCAGGCCGGGCTGGGGTGGGCTGTCGGGTGGAGCAAGCCGGAATTCATCGGCGCCGAAGTGCTGCGGGCAGAGCGGGCGGCCGGGGCCGCCGTGTTGCTGCGCGGCCTCAAGTCGGTCGGGCGCGCGATCCCGCGACCAGGCATGGCGGTGCTTGATGCGGACGGTCAGCAGGTCGGACGGGTGACCTCGGGAACCTTCTCGCCGACCCTTGCGGTGGGGATCGGACTGGCGCTGATCGATCGAGCCGTCCCGCTGGGAAGCCGGATCGGTGTCGCGGTGCGGGACCGGGTCGAGCAGTTCGATGTCGTGAAGCCGCCGTTCGTCACCCCGGCGGTCCGCGAGGCATGAGCCGGCGCCGCTGGGCACATCTGGCGTTGGGGCTGGTGGGCTTGGTGGGCCTCGCTTGGGCTGTGGTGTGGGGCGCCAGCCCGCAGCTCACCTGTCATGAGCGGATGATGCGACCCGGCGATGTTTGCGTGAATGCCAGCACGGGCAAAACCCACAGCTACGAGGAGCAGTTCGCCGCAGCGCAGGCGGCCCGCCCGGTCGTCGGGACGGTGGGTCTGCTCGTGGTCGCGTTCGCCGGCTACTTGTGGGTCGCTGACGCCACCCGTGACGAGGCGGACGGGGCGTAGCGGGCTACGCCTCCAGGCTCATCGGGCCGTACACCAAGCGTCCCTCGTCAAACAGCGCGACAGCGTGGATCCCAGCTTCGGCGAGTTCGGCGTACACCGTGGTCAGCCACTCCTCAGCACCCTGCTGATCGTCGAACCCCTGGTTCAGTCCGAGATCCGACTGGTCTTCGTCGCAGAATTCGGGGGTCGTGACCCAGTAGTACGCCATGGCTCAGATCGTATCGCCGGGCTTGACGCGCGGGGACGGTGCGCGGAGCCGACGCAAGTTGATGGCTCGGTTCATGCCGTAGGCCAACAGACCCTTCAGCGGCTCGTTGGGCAGCCGCTCGGCATGGAGCTTCTTGTAGGACACCCACATCCGGTACACGTCGATGGCGATGAGCAGCATCATGCCCCACGTGAAGTAGCTGGTCATGGCGACCACGGTGGTGCCGAGGCTGGTCGACAGCAGGGAGAGCGCCAGCGATCCCATCAAGACCGGCATTGAGTACGAGGCAATTCCCTTCCGGCTGTCGATGAAGTCGCGGATCAGCACCTTGCCGGGCTGAGATTCGGTCCTCTTGATCTGCTCGTCACGCATGGTATTCCGAGCGTGCCGTTCTTGGGCTCTGGCTTCCTTCTTCGTCAGCGTCGGGTGGAGGCGTTGCCTGCGTGCCTCTTCGGCTGCCTTGCGGCTCGGTGTCGGGACCTGCTTCTTGGCCGGCTTGGCCGGGTCGGACGCGGTCGCTGGCACGGCATCCCCCGGAGAGGGTTCTGCTTGCTCGGACGGGCGGAACAATCCCACTTCAAACCCCTGGCCTTGAGT
The DNA here is from genome assembly GCA_964448385.1 of uncultured Propionibacteriaceae bacterium. Classification (GTDB taxonomy): domain Bacteria; phylum Actinomycetota; class Actinomycetes; order Propionibacteriales; family Propionibacteriaceae; genus Propionicimonas. The sequence continues at coordinate 6,988 of CAYUWV010000128.1, forward strand.
GGTGAGCCTCGCGAGGCGAAGGCCACGATGCGACGATGACTGGACCATCCTAGGTCACCGCAGTTCGGCGGTCACTTCGTGA
>CAYUWV010000129.1:0-7020 GCA_964448385.1 uncultured Propionibacteriaceae bacterium
GGCTGGGCGGACCGGCTCGCCCAAGGGCTGGCGGATCGGTGCGGTGAGGACGTCGCCTACGCCAACCTGGCGATCCGCGGGCGGTTGATCCACCCGATCCTTGCCGAACAGGTCGAACCCGCGCTGGCTCTCAAGCCCGACCTGGTGTCGCTCTGGGGCGGCGGAAACGACCTGCTGCGCCCGGACGCCGACCCCGACGAGATGGCGGCCGCCGTAGAGGCTGCAGTGATCACGCTGCGCGACGCCGGGGCCGACGTCCTGATCGGGCTCGGCGTCGACCCGAAGGACTCCCCCATCATCAAGCTGACCCGCAAGCGGGTGGCCATCTACAACCTGCACTTGGCGACCCTGGCTGACCGCCACGGTGCCCGCCTCGTGAATACCTGGGGCATGCGGAGCCTGCGCGACTGGCGGATGTGGGACGCCGACCGGCTGCACCTGAACAGCGAGGGCCATCGCCGGGTTTCGCAGGCCGCCCTGGTGTCGCTCGGGCTCGATCCGGATTCGCCCGATTGGGATTCCCCGTTGCCCCCGCGAGCGCCCATGACGCGCCGAGAGACGCTCGCCTGGAACCTCGCCTGGTGCCGCGATGACCTCGCCCCTTGGCTGGGCCGAAGGATCCGCCGCACCAGTTCGGGGCAGGGACGCGCACCCAAGCACCCGACCTACCACCTTGTCTCCCCCGGTGGTGGCAACCCCGCCGACCCGGGCCAACAGGCACAATAGGCCGCATGGCGGACGCACGGCACACCCAGAGCAAGCCCCCTGCGCTGAGCAGAAGGACCGAGGTGACGCTGCGCTTGGCGACCGCCGCCGGCGACGTCGCCGCCTGGGTCTCCCGGCTCGCCGGACGGGGCTCGGGCGCGTCCATCCGTGGCCAGGTGCTCACCCGGTTGGCACCGACCGCCTTCGCCGACCTCCTGCAGGGACGACGCATTCTCGCCGTCTCCGGCACCAACGGCAAGACCACCACGACGCACTTCCTGGCTGCGGCGATTCGCGAGTCGCTGGGTGCTGATGCGGCTCGCCTGGTCACGAACGCCGACGGGGCGAACCTTCGCTACGGAATCGCCAGCGCGCTGTCGAAACACCGCTCCGCTGACATCGCAGTGCTCGAGACCGACGAGCGGGTGGTCTCCGACATGATCGCGCTCGGACGCCCCGAGGTGCTGGTCTTCCTCAACTTCAGCCGCGACCAACTGGACCGGCATCACGAGATCAAGGCGCTCGGACGGGCGTGGCGGACGGCGCTGCAGCAGGCCGGCGAGGCAGGCCCCACGATCGTCGCCAACGCCAGCGACCCGCTGGTGGTCTGGTCGTCAAGTACCGCCGCACGCGTGATCTGGGTCGAGGTGGACACGCTGTGGAGCGCGGACGCCGCGCTGTGCCCCGGCTGCGGAACCGTGCTGTCGCGGTTGCGCGACGAGGGCCGCGACCGCTGGGACTGCCCCGGGTGCGAATTGACCCAACCGCCTGCCGACTATCAGGTGACCGGCACATCCGTCCGCCTTCCCGATGGGCAGGTCGTCGTCCCGGAACTGCAGGTGCCCGGCTCTTTCAACATCTCCAACGCCGCCTGTGCCTTGGCTGCGGCCATCGAATTCGGCGTTGATCCGGGCACCGCACTGGCCGGGATGCACACCGTTGTCTCCCCCGCCGGGCGGTTCGCGACCGTCCAGTTCGGGGCGACGACCGCACGACTCCTCCTCGCCAAGAACCCGGCGGGTTGGGCCGAAGCGCTGCCGCTGGCAGCCTCCGACCCGGTGGTGCTGGCGATCGACTCGGTCGCCGCGGACGGCAAGGACGTCTCCTGGCTGTGGGACGTGGACTACGAGCAGCTGGCGGGACGCACGGTGATCGCGACCGGTCCACGCGCCCAGGATCTGGCCGTCCGCCTGGGGTACGCCGGGGTCGAGCACCGCATCGTGCCAGACCTGGCCGCAGCGCTCGCCGGACACCCGCACCCGGTCGACGTGATCGCGACCTACACGCCCTTCCAGCGGCTGCTCAAGATGGGAGGCCTGCGATGACCCGGCCGGTCGAGATCGTCCTGGTGTACCAATCACTGCTCGGCATCTACGGTGACCGCGGGAACGCCATGGTGCTGCGCCAGCGGCTCCTGCAGCGCGGCATCGACGCGGAGCTCATCGAGGTGGAGCCCGGGGACGTGGTGCCCTCCACCGGCGCGGTGTACCTGCTCGGTGGCGGCGAGGATGCCGCTCAGGTTTCCGCCGTCAAGTACCTCAAAGAGGACGGCCACCTGTTCGAGGCGATCGGCTCGGGTGCCGTGCTGTTCGCGGTGTGCGCCGGCTACCAGATCGCTGGGCAGACCTTCACCGTCGGCGAGCGCGACGAGATCATCGAAGGGCTGGGGCTGCTGGACGTCACCACCCGCCGCGGCACCGAGCGTGCCGTCGGGGAGATTCTCACCCGCTGGGAGCGGCCGGACGGCGTCGAATCACTGATCACCGGCTTTGAGAATCACGGCGGGTTCACGACCTTGGGCCCCGCGGCGGCGCCGCTCGCCTTCGTCGAGATCGGCGTCGGAAACGCCAACGACGGCACGGAGGGTGCCGTCCAGGGAAGGGTCATCGGAACGTATCCGCACGGCCCGGTGCTGGCGCGCAATCCGGAGTTGGCGGACCACCTGCTTGAGCTTGCGTTGGAGCGACGCCTCGATCCGTTGCCGAACGACGAGATCACCGAACTGCGGCGCCAGCGCGTAGCGGCGATCCGCCGCCAGGGCCTGCGCCGCTGAACCACCCACACCGTGGGTCTTCGGGGGGTCGATTTCGTCCTCACCGCGGCGGTGCGCTAGTGTTTCTTCTCGCGCGCCGCTAGCTCAACTGGCAGAGCAGCTGGCTCTTAACTAGCGGGTTCGGGGTTCGAGTCCCTGGCGGCGCACAGACGAAAGGCCCCGTGCTGAGCACGGGGCCTTCGCCATTCGGTCTTGGCTGTCAGCCCTTCACGCCACCGGCCAGCAGGCCGCGGACGAAGAAGCGCTGCAGCGACAGGAACACGATCATCGGCACCAGCATCGAGATGAAGGCACCGGCTGACAGCAGATACCACCTGCTGCCGAAGCTGCCGGACAGGCCCGCGATCACCTTGGTCATTGGGGAGTATTCCGTTGATGCGAAGGTGAGGGAGACCAGCAGGTCGTTCCACACCCACAGGAACTGGAAGATCCCGAACGAGGCGATGGCCGGCACCAGGAGCGGCATGAGCACCTGGAAGAAGACCCGGACGTGGCCTGCACCATCGACGCGAGCCGCTTCGATGAGGGAGGCAGGAATCTCCTTCATGAAGTTGTGCATCAAGAAGATGGCCAACGGCAGCCCGAAGATGGTGTGCGACAGCCACACCGTCCAGAAGGTGCCGGCCAGACCCCACTGCACGTACTGCGTGAGCAGCGGGATCAGGGTGACCTGGATGGGGATGACCTGCAGCGCAAAGACCGCAGCGAAGAGGATGCTGCGCCCCTTGAAGTCAATCCAGGCGAAGGCGTACGCCGCCAACAGCGCCAGGATGATCGGAATGATCACCGCCGGGATCGTGATGATGAAGGAGTTGATGAACGAGTTCAGCATGTTGCTGGCCTGCAACGCCTCGGCGTAGTTGTCGAGGGTGAAGGAAGGGTCAACAAAGACGTTCCACCACCCGGTCCGACGAATGTCAGCCTGGGGCCGGAACGACGTGATGAGCAGCCCAGCGGTCGGGATGGTCCACAAGATCGCAATCAGGACCGCAATCAGTGAGGCCGCCGGGGAGGCCAGCCGCGTCTTGGAATCGACCGCGCGCTGTTCCTTCCGCGTCAGCTTGCGTGGCGTGTCGTGACTCATCGCTCCCCCTCCGAGATCCTCATCTGCCGCACGTTGTAGACGATGATCGGCGTGACGATGATGAACAGCAGCACTGCCAGGGCCGCACCGATATTCGGCTGGTCCTGGGTGAAGCTCTGGGTGTAGAACTCATTGGCAATCACCGAGGTGTCGAACTGACCACCCGTCATCGTGTAGACGATGTCGAAGGCCTTCAGCGTGCCCATGGCGATCGTGGTCAACACCACGATGATGGCAGGACGCACGCTTGGGATGGTGACCCACCAGAACAGCCTCATGCCCGTGGCACCGTCGACCTTGGCGGCCTCGATGATCTCGTCCGGGATGGCCTTGATGGCAGCCGACAGCACCGTCATGGCAAAGCCGGCCTGGATCCAGATCATCACGATGATCAGCATGAAGGTGTTCTGCGGGGGAGCCAGCAGGAACTGCTGGGGCTCGCCGCCGAACGTCACCACGATCTGGTTGATGAGGCCGATCTGGTTCGTGCCCTCCGGCTTGTACTCGTACATGAACTTCCAGATGATCGACGCGCCCACCATCGAGATCGCCATTGGCAGGAAGATGAGCGTCTTGGCGAGCTTCTCAAACGGAGTGCGGTCGACAAGTACGGCATAGATCAACCCGAGCACCGTTGCCCCGAGCGGCACGATGAGCACCCAGAAGAAGGTGTTCCGTAGCACCGTCAAGAACAGGGTGTCGGTGAAGATTCGAACGTAGTTGTCGAGGCCAACGAAATCGATGTTTCGGCGATCGAAGAAGGACTGCTTGATGGTCAGCAGGCCGGGCCACAACAGACCCAAGGTGATCAGCACCACTGCTGGACCGAGGTAGCCGATGACCGGCACCCACTTGGGAAGCCGCGGTCGGTCGACCACGGCGAGAACAAGGCCCATCACCAGCGCAAACAGCGCGATAGCGAGGAACATAACGAAGATCTTTTCGGGAACCGTCTCAGGCTTCATCAGCCACAGCACGGTGTACTCCTTTCAGATAGTGCGGGTTGGGTCCGGTCACCGCAAACTGCGGGACCGGACCCAACTTGCTGGATCCTCGGGCCTGCTACTTTGCCGGCCAGGACTTTTCGATTGCGTCTGCGACGGCCTGGCTGCTCTTGTCGAGAGCGATCCAGTTGGTCATTTCCTTCCAGAAGGATCCTGCCCCCACGGCGCTCGGCATGAGGTCGGAGCCGTCAAAACGGAAGACGGTCTTCGGGTCAGTCAACAGCGAGTAGGAGAGCTTGTCCATCGGCTGGGCCAGGTTGGCCGGGTCCAGCTTCTTGTTGGCGGACAGCCAGCCACCGGCCGGTGTCGACTTGGCCTTGGCATTGCTCCACTCCGGGCTGGCCAGGTAGGCCTGGAACGCCTGAACCTCAGGACGATCCGAGAAGGCCGCGGCGAACTCGCCGCCGCCCAGCACGGGCTTGACGTCAGCGGTCTTGCCAGGCAGGTAGAAGGCCCAGACGTCGCCGGCTTCGCCGACCTCGGTGCCCTTGTCCCAGTTCGCTGCGTAGAAGGATGCCTGGCGATGCAGGTAGCAGCTGCCGTCAGCGATCGGGAGGCCGGCCTCAGTGAAGGAGGTCGTGGCGATCGACTTGATGCCGCCGAGGCCGCCGTTGACGTACTTGTCGTTCTTCAGGATGCTGCCGGCCATGTCAATGGCGGCCACAACCGTCGGATCGTTGAACGGGATGGCGTGGGTCACCCACTTGTCGTAGTTCTCCGGGGTGCTGGTACGAAGCATCATGTCTTCGACCCAGTCGGTCGCCGGCCAGCCGGTGGCACCGCCTGATTCGATTCCCGCACACCACGGCTTGACCTTGCCATCGGGGTGGTCGGCAACGATCTTGTCCGACAGCGCGATCAACTCGTCCCACGTGGTGGGAACGGTGTAACCCTTGTCGGCGAACATCGTGGGCGAGTACCACACGAACGACTTGGCGTTCGCACCCACCGGAACGGCGTAGTACTTGCCGTCCACGGAACCGTAGGTCCTCCACTCCGGCGAGTAGTAGGTGTCGACGTTCTTGCTCGCCAGCGCGCCGGCCTCCATCACCTTGCCGGGGTTGTTGCGGACCAGGGTCGCCAACAGACCTGGCTGCGGGATGTAAGCGATGTCGGGAGCGTTGCCAGCCTTGATGCGGACGGGCAGCTGCGCCTCGAAGTCGCGAGTGCCCTCGTACTTGATGGTGGCGCCGGTGCAGGTCTCGAAGGGCTTGTACGAATCGATGTGCGGCTGTGCCTCGGCGTCGGAAGCGATCGAGGTGAAGACACTGATGGTCTTCCCCTTCAGGTCGCCGTAATCCTTGAACGCAGCGCAATCCGCGGCCGACCCGGTGGCCGCGCCCCCAGCCGTCGGAGCCGTGCCCGAACTGCAGGCTGCTGTGACCAGTACGGCAGCCACCGATGCAGTCGCCGCAAGCGCGCGCTTCAGCGAGCGTGCATGAGACATAGGGTTTCTCACTTCCTCTATTGACGACCCCCTCCGTTGGGGGCGTTGTCACTCTAGGACTCGGAGACGTCGATGTCGCGAGGTGTGGCCGATTCGTTATCGAAGTCCCGACGGGCGCCACGCCCCCGAACCCTCATGAGCACGCACCGTCGAACTGAATGGTTTCAGGTCGTTCGGGCGAGAATTTGAATTGGGACGACCGGGTCGCCTGTCAGTGACGCACGATGGAGCGGACGACCATCAGGAAGGCCACAGCGCCGGCGACGGCGGCGGCCACCAGAGCGACTTGCTGGGTCTTGAGGCTGCCGTCGTCAGCCACAAACTGCGACTTGACAGCCTTGGCACCGTCCGTTGCCCGGCGGCGGGCGTCAGCGACGGTGCGCGCCGCGATCGCTCGTGGGTGGACCTCCATGAAAAGGCTCTCGACGCTGGCTGACAACCGATCGCGGGCAGCCGCGATGTCGGCCTCGATCTGGGCCTTGGTGCGGGTCGTTTCGTCGGCCATGATCCCCTCCGGTGCGCTGCGTTGGCGCCAGCCTATGCCCGTCCGGCTTTCCGTGTGGGTCGCTGGCAGGTGAGGGTGGCGACAACTGTCCTAGAGTGGGGGCATGCCCGCTTTGATGCCTGGAGATGTCGCACCGTCATTCACCCTTCTTGACGCCGACCAACACCCCGTGTCGTTGACTGACTTCTCAGGCGGCAGGGTCATCGTCTACTTCTTCCCCGC
>CAYUWV010000130.1:0-2981 GCA_964448385.1 uncultured Propionibacteriaceae bacterium
ACGCCCTCGACTTCGACCTGGTCGGCTACGGCTGCACCACCTGCATCGGCAACTCGGGCCCGCTGATCCCTGAGGTCTCGCGGGCAGTCAACGACCACGACCTGGCCGTCACGTCGGTGCTGAGTGGCAACCGCAACTTCGAGGGCCGGATCAATCCGGACGTCAAGATGAACTACCTCGCCAGCCCGCCGCTCGTGGTGGCCTACGCTCTCGCCGGGACGATGGACATCGACCTCATGAACGACCCGATCGGCAAGGGCTCGGACGGGGTTGACGTCTTCCTCGCCGACATCTGGCCGAGCCAGGCCGAGGTGGACGACGTTGTGAACTCGTCGATCTCCGCCGACATGTTCACGTCACGGTATGCCGACGTTTTCGCCGGCGACGACACCTGGCGCTCTCTCCCCACCCCGGTCGGCGAGACCTTCGAGTGGGATGCGACCTCCACCTACGTCCGAAAGCCCCCGTACTTCGAGAACATGCCGGCCTCGCCGGTGCCGGTCACCGACATCGCTCACGCCCGGGTGCTCCTCAAGCTGGGGGATTCGGTCACCACCGACCACATCTCGCCCGCTGGTGCGATCAAGGCCGACAGCCCGGCCGGCAAGTACCTCACCGAGCATGGCGTCCAGCGTGCCGACTTCAACTCCTACGGTTCGAGGCGCGGCAACCACGAGGTCATGATTCGGGGCACGTTCGCCAACATCCGGCTGCGCAACCAGCTTGCCCCCGGCACCGAAGGTGGCTTCACCCGGGACTTCACCGCTGCCGACGCTCCGGTGGCGACCGTCTATGACGCGGCGCAGAACTACGCTGCGGCCGGAGTGCCGCTGGTCGTGCTGTCAGGCAAGGAGTACGGCTCTGGCTCCTCGCGGGACTGGGCAGCCAAGGGCACCGCGCTGTTGGGGGTCAAGGTGGTCATCGCTGAGAGCTACGAGCGGATCCACCGTTCGAACCTGATCGGGATGGGGGTGCTCCCGCTCCAGTTCCCCGCGGGACAGAACGCCGATTCCCTTGGCCTGACCGGTGAGGAGACCTTCACGGTGAGCGGGGTCACGGCGCTCAACGACGGCGTGACGCCGAGTACGGTCACCGTCGTGGCGACCCCGTCCGACGGCGACGCCATCAGCTTCGATGCGGTGTTGCGGATCGACACCCCGGGAGAGGCCGACTACTACCGCCACGGCGGCATCATGCAGTACGTGCTGCGGAGCCTCCTGAAGAAGTAGCCGCATGAGGGCAGATGGTCCTGATCTGGCGAACCGCATCGCCTGGAGTTACCTGGCCTCGCTGCTGGCCGGGGTGGTGGCGGGCTTGTTCGCCCTGATCGGGGCGCAGATCGCGAGGCCGTTGGCGTGCCCCAGCGTTGAAAGCGCTGGCGACCTTGCCCTCGACTGTGGCCTGCTGTGGGGAACGGGGCTCGCGCTGCTCGGCTTCGGGCTGGCGCTGGGCCCAGTGCTGCGGATGATGGGTATCTCCGACTGGATCCTGGCGACGCTGGCGACGCTGGCTGCTGTCACCGGGCTGCTGGGCCTCTTCGAATTCGCCGGGGCGTGGTGGTGGTGGATCGGGCTGCTGCTGGTGCCAGCGGTAGGAGCGGCGGTCACCGCACGGTGGTCCGCGGATCCGCGCTTCGTGGCGGGCCAGCGGGCAGTGGTCGGGCTGCTTTTCGTGGCGGCAATCGTAGGGCTGGCGGTCTGGTTGCTCACGGGCTAGAATCGAACACAGATTCGATTAATAGTTCGGAGGTGGCCATGCCCGGTCGGCTGGAGGATCGCAGGAGCCGGACGCTGCCGGCGCAGGGGTACGTGCCGCCGGGCTGGCCCGACCAGGTCCGTCCGCCCGGGGCGCCGGATTGGGAGGCGACCGCGGTGGCTTTCCTGCTCGACTGCTGCCCGGCCGACTATCGGGGGTATCCCGTGTTGCGCCGCCACCCGGTCGTGCTGGCCAGGTTCGCCGGGGAGTACGTGGCCTCCCAGGTGCAGGCGAACGCCAACGGTCTCTCCCAGGTGCGCGTTGATCTTGCGGACCATGTCGACGTGGAGGTGATCCAGGCGGCGGCCGACGCCTGGGCGGAACAGGGTGCCAGGCTGGCGCGCACCCGGCGAGAGGTTGCCCTGGTTGAAGAGGCTCTGCGCGGGCGGGTCTTCGTCAGCAAGTTGTGAGCGCTCGACGTAGACTCCTGGGGTGCCACTTCTGGAGTCGGTCGAGTGTCCTGCTGACCTGCGGAAACTGACCCCCGATCAGCTCACGGCTCTCGCGGGCGAGATCCGGACCTTCCTGATCCGCAATGTCAGTCGCACCGGCGGGCATCTTGGTCCGAACCTTGGTGTCGTCGAGCTCACCATCGCCCTGCACCGGGTCTTCGACTCCCCGCATGATCCGATCATCTTCGACACCGGGCATCAGAGCTACGTCCACAAACTGCTCACTGGGCGACAGGAGTTGTTCGCGACGCTGAGGCAGTCCGGCGGGCTGTCCGGCTATCCCAGTCGCGCGGAATCCGAGCACGACTGGGTCGAGAACTCCCATGCGTCCACCTCGCTGTCCTGGGCGGAGGGCATGGCCAAGGCGTTCCGGTTGCGTGGCGAGGACCGGATCGTCGTCCCGGTCATCGGGGACGGGGCCCTGACCGGTGGCATGGTCTGGGAGGCGCTGAACAACATCGCGGTTCAAGACGACCTCAAGCTCATCGTCGTCGTCAATGACAACGGTCGGTCGTACACCCCGACGGTGGGCGGCATCGCCACGCAGTTGTCGGGTCTGAGTCAGCAGTTGTCCGCGATCCGCACCGACCGACGCTACGAACGGATGCTGCGGCGGATCAAGGACATGGTCCGCGCCACCCCGGTGATCGGTCCCATGGCTTACGGGCTGCTGCACGGCTTCAAGATGGGAGTCAAGGACGTCCTGGCTCCGCAGGGCATGTTCTCCGACCTCGGCCTCAAATACCTCGGCCCGATCGACGGCCATGACTGCGG
>CAYUWV010000130.1:3081-7009 GCA_964448385.1 uncultured Propionibacteriaceae bacterium
GCCGCCATGCTGCACCCGACCGGACTGGATACGTTCGCCCGACACTTCCCGGATCGGGTCTTCGACGTCGGCATCGCCGAACAACACGCCATCACCTCGGCTGCCGGCATGGCTGCCGGCGGGCTGCACCCGGTGGTCGCGGTCTACGCGACCTTCCTCAACCGAGCCTTCGACCAGGTTCTCATGGACGTCGGACTGCATCGGCTCGGTGTGACCATCGTGCTCGATCGCGCGGGCGTCACGGGCCCGGACGGCCCCAGCCACGACGGCATGTGGGATCTCTCACTGCTGGGCCTGGTGCCCGGGCTGCGGCTGGCAGCACCCCGCGACGAGCAGCGGCTGGCTGAAGCCCTGCGGCTTGCCGTCACGATCGACGACGGTCCGACGGCGCTGCGCTATTCCAAGGAGGCACTCCCAGAGCCGATCCCCGCCATCGCCCAGCGGGACTCGGTGGACATCCTGATGGCTTCCGCCACTCCCCGGGTTCTGGTGGTCGGGTATGGCCAGCTGTGCGGCACGGCCGTGGAGGTCGGTCAGCGACTCGATCAGCAGGGGATTGGGGTGACGGTGGTGGACCCGGTGTGGGCCCTCCCGGTGTCGCCGGCGCTGCTTCGGCTCGTCGCCGAGCACGAACTCGTGGTCACGATCGAGGACAACGGCGTGGTCGGTGGCTTGGGTGCGCGTCTGGCGCTGGAGGCGGGCACAGCCGGTCTCGGTACCCCGGTGCGCGAGTTCGGAATCCCGCAGGACTTCCTGCCCCAGGGCTCGCGCAAGGAGTTGCTGCAATCCATCGGCCTCACCGCTCAGCAGATCGCCCGCGAGGTGATCGAGGCTTTCACCGAACAGGTGTTGTCGCCGGCCCCGGAGCGGCTGAATCGGGGCTAGGCGAGCCTCACCAGTGGGCCAGGATTGTTGGTGCCACGAGCGCGCGTTGCCATTCCCGAGCCCCCAGTTCGGTCAGCCGGTCCTCCAGTTCGGTGGGCGTGATCGCCGTGGGCGCCTCCCACAGCAGGCGCTTGACCACGTCGGGAGCGATCAAGTTCTCCACGGGCACGTGCAAGGATTCGGCGAGTTCCACGAGAGCAGGTCGAATGCGTGACCACCGCTTGAAGGAGTCTGGCCAGCGATGCTCCCAGCTTCGCGGTTGCGGCGGTCCAGATTGCTCCACGTGCCGGGGCGGGAGGTCCTGCTTGGGCAGGGCGAGGGCGGAGCCCGCGGCGTCCAACCACACGCTCTCGTAGCGCGCGGCGGCACGCATGACGAAGCCGCGGACGGCCCGGAGTTCGCCCCGGGTGGGAGCCGTTCGGCTCTGCTCGACCTTGACGGCCAGCTCGCAGATCGCCCGGTCGTTCAGGATCCGTCCGGGGGCCTTGTCCTGGGCCGCAGCCAGGCTGTCGCGGGCCGTCCACAGTTCGCGCACGACGGCCAGACCCAGCGAGCTGTGGACGGCGTGGAGGCCGGAGGTGCGCCGCCACGGGTCTGCGGCGGTGACGCCTGGCTGCGGGTCGGTGGCGTGGGTCACCAGGTGCTCGAACTCCTGACGAGCCCACTCCAGCTTCCCGGCGAGCTCGAGTCGCTCGATCAGCCAGTCCTGGAGGTCGTGAAGTCGTTCGACGTCGAGTGCCGCGTAGGCCAGCCAGTCCTCCGGCAGCGGGCGCCGGGACCAGTCGGCAGCCGAGTGCTGTTTCAGCAACGAGATGCCGAGGGCTTCTTCCATCAGCGCGCCGAGGTTGACCTTGGGGATCCCCAGCAGCCGGGCTGCGAGTTCCGTGTCGAACAGCTGCGTGGGAACCATGCCGACCTCAACCAGGCACGGGAGGTCCTGGCTGGCGGCATGCAGGATCCACTCGGCCTCGCCCACTGCGGCGCTGAGGCCGCTCAGATCCGCGACCGGCTGCTCCGCTTCGAGCGCGACGGGATCGATCAGGTGGGTGGCTGCGCCAGCGCGACGCAGTTGGATCAGGTAGGCCTTGGCGCGGTAGCGGAACCCGTGAGCCCGCTCAGTGTCGATGGAGACCGGGCCGTGGCCAGCGGCGAGTGCGCTGATGGTGCGCTGCAGGGCGGCAGGGGTGTCGACGATGTCAGGGATGCCGCCAGCAGGTTCGGTGAGGACCGGGTAGACGACGGAGTCCGGTTCGGCGGGCGGCTCCGTCACCGCATCCTCGACCCCGGCCGCCGATTGGCGAGCGGCACGACTCCGTCAGGCAGTGGGGGCAGGCCCGCCGTCAGGCACAGCAACTCAGACCAGGCGCGAAGGTGTCGGATCACGTCGTCGCCGGCGGTGATGGTGGGTGTCCACGAGGCACGCAGCTCGATCTCCGCCCGTGGCGGGTCCTCGGCGATCGCGCCGAATGACCGGCTCGACACTGCGGTGACGGTGCCACTGGGGGCGCAGTAGCCGGCGTGGTTTCGCTCCAGGGCGTCCACCAGCCACGACCATCCCACCTCGGTCAACAGGGGGTCGGCGACCATTTCGGCATCCACGTCCGCGCGGGCGTAGGTGACGCAGCGGAAGTCGCCGTCCCACGACGCGTTGCCGGCGGGGTCATGCAGCAGCACCAGCCGGCCGCTGCCCAGATCCTCGTCACCGACCACGACGTCAGCGCTGATCGCCACGGCGAAGGGTGCGATCTTTTGGGGGGCCGGGATCTCTTCGATCACGAGTTCGGCGCGCCAAGGCATCGCCATCATTGCCTCGACGACCTGTTCGAACAGGCGAGGCACCGGACTCTGATTCCTGGCTCCCACACAGCGAGGGTAACCAAGCCGATTCGAATGTGGCTGCTGGCGCGCCGGAGCGCTAGCCCGCCGGCTTGAAGGTGAGGCAGACGGAGTTGATGCAGTACCGCAGATCAGTCGGGGTGCCGTAGCCTTCACCGGCGAACACGTGGCCGAGATGCGAGTCGCAGGCGGCGCACCGCACTTCGGTGCGAGGACGGCCAGGGAGGCTGTCATCGGTGAGCAGCCGCACCCGGTCTCCGGCTGCGCTGGTGAAGAACGACGGCCAGCCGCAGTGGGACTCGAACTTGTGATCACTGCGGAAGAGCTCTGCGCCACAGGCTTTGCAGTGGTAGCTACCCGGTGCCTTGTGGTCGGTGTACTCGCCGGTGAAGGGACGCTCGGTACCCCCTTCACGGAGCACGGAGTATTCAAAGGCGCTCAATTGCTGGCGCCACTGCTCTGGGGTCTTGATGACTGACAGTCCCATTCGTTCCTCCTACGAATCAGTCTCCACCGTAGACAGCCCTGACAAGCAGGCGCGTAGCCTGTCCGGCATGCCGAATCCAGCGATCGAACTTGAGGTGGACGGACGCCGGGTGCGGCTGTCGAGCCCCGACAAGACCTACTTCGACGAACTCGGCGTCACGAAGCGCGGTGTCGCGGAGTACTTCCTGGCGGTGGGTCCGGGGATCCTCAACGCGCTGCGGAACCGTCCGACCACCATGGAGCGCTGGCCGGGCGGGGTGCGAGACGGTGTCGTCCTGTCGACCCGGGCGGACCGGCGGGGCGATGCGTTCTACCAGAAGCGGGCTCCGGCGAACACGCCGGAGTGGGTGCAGACGGCCACGATCACGTTCCCGTCCGGGAGGACCGCGGTCGAGGTCGCACCCGCCGATCTGGCGAGCATCCTGTGGATGGTCAACCTGGGTACCGTCCGCTTCCACCCGTGGCCAGTGCGCGCCGCCGACACCGATGCCGTTGACCAGTTGCGCATCGACCTCGACCCCCAGCCAGGCTCGGACTTCGCCATGGCAGTGCGGGCCGCCGTGGAACTCAGGCAGGTGCTCCTCGACGCGGGTCTGACCGGTTTCTGCAAGACCAGCGGCGGACGGGGGATCCACGTCTTCGCACCCATCCGGCCGGCCGACTTCATCGAGGCCCGGCATGCCGCGATGGCGGTCGGGCGTGAACTGGCCAGGCGGATGCC
>CAYUWV010000131.1:0-6965 GCA_964448385.1 uncultured Propionibacteriaceae bacterium
CTCCTGGTCTCCGGCGGCGGCATCATGGCCGCCTGGGTGCTGCTCAAGCACGGTTTCAACCTGTCCGCCCTGCTGGGCGCCGCGGCCGCCGCGCACCCCGAGGGGATGGCGATCCTGCAACCCATGCTCCAGTACGGCAAGAGCGACATCACAAAGCTCAGCTTCCTGTCGCTCGCGATCGCGCTGATCGCCGGACCGTCGGGCCTCCCTCACGTCCTGATGCGCTTCTACACCGTCCCCACGGCGAAGGAAGCCCGTCGCTCTGCGGTGTGGGCGATCGCCCTGATCGGCACCTTCTTCCTCTTCACCCTGGTGCTGGGCTACGGCGCCGCGGAACTGGTCGGGCGGGACACGATCCTGGCCGCACCGGGCAAGGCCAACTCGGCGGCCCCGCTGCTCGCCCTGCACCTGGGCGGTGAAGTCCTGATGGGGCTCATCTCCGGCGTCGCGTTCGCGACCATCCTGGCCGTGGTGGCGGGCCTGACGATCACCGCATCAGCATCGTTCGCCCACGACTTCTACAACTCCGTGCTGAAGAACGGCAAGGCCGATCCTGCCCACGAAGTCAAGGTGGCTCGGATCACGGCCGTGGTCATCGGTGTCCTCGCCGTCATCGGCGGCATCCTGGCGAACGGCCAGAACATCGCCTTCCTGATCTCGCTCGCCTTCGGTGTGGCGGCGTCGGCGAACCTGCCGTCGATCCTGATGACGATGTACTGGGGCAAGTTCAATACTCGCGGTTCGGTCTGGTCGATCTACACCGGACTTGTCTCGGCCGTGCTGCTGATCATCTTCTCCCCGGCGGTCTTCGCGCCGGTGAACAACATCGCCAGCCCGCTGGCGCTGTTCCCGCTCACCAACCCGACGATCGTCTCGTTGCCGCTGGCCTTCATCGCCGGCATCATCGGGACGCTGACCTCGACGGAGCTTGCGGACGCTTCGCTGCAGGCCGAAATGGAGGTTCGGTCAATGACCGGAGCGGGTGCCGAGGGCGCCATCGCTCACTGAGCTAGACGGCCTCAGCAGACCACCTGTGCCTCGTCGCCCCGGCGGCGGGGCACAGGTGCGTCCAGGACCCTCGCGCCCCCTCCACCGACACTCCCGACGTCAGCGACGCACGGTCAAGGGCAGCAGCGAACGTCCCGTCGGCCCGATCTGGATCTCGGTGCCAAGCTCGGGGCACACCCCGCAGTCGTAGCAGCCGGACCAGCGGCAATCGTCCACCTCGGCACCCGAGGTCGAATCCACCCAGTCCTGCCACAGCCAGTCGCGGTCCAGCCCCGCGTCCAGGTGGTCCCACGGCAAGGTCTCGCCCTGCCCACGCTCGCGGGTCGTGAACCACGCCAGGCTGACACCGTGCTCAGGCAGAACTCGCTCGGCGGCAGCCACCCAGCGGTCGAAGGAGAAATGCTCGCTCCAGCCGTCAAAGTGCCCGCCAGCGCGCCAAACCTGTTCGATGACCGCGCCGACTCGCCGGTCCCCTCGACTCAGCAGCCCTTCGATCATGCCCGGCTGGCCGTCGTGGTAGCGCATCCCGATGGCGCGACCGTAGCGCCGGTCGGCCCGGATCTTCTCCTTGAGCAGCATCAGCCGACGATCGATGGTCTCGGGGTCCGCCTGGGCCGCCCACTGGAAGGGCGTGTGTGGCTTGGGCACGAACCCGCCGATGCTGATGGTGCAGCGGATGTCACGAGTGCCGGCAGCCCTGCGTCCGGTTTCGATCACCCTGGCGGCCATGTCGGCGATGGCAAGCACGTCCTCGTCAGTCTCGGTCGGGAGACCGCACATGAAGTACAGCTTCACCTGCCGCCAGCCCTGCCCGAAGGCCGCGGCAACCGTGTTGATCAGATCGTCCTCGGTGACCATCTTGTTGATCACCTTGCGGAGCCGTTCCGAGCCGCCCTCGGGGGCGAAGGTGAGCCCGGATCTCCGTCCGTTGCGGCTGAGCTCGTTCGCCAGGTCGATGTTGAACGCATCGACCCGAGTGCTGGGCAGTGACAGTGAGACGTTACCGCCGGCGTAGCGGTCAGCCAGTTGGTGGGCCACCTCGCCGATTTCGGAGTGGTCGGCACTCGACAGGCTGAGCAACCCCACTTCCTCAAGCCCGGTAGCGGCCAGTCCGTCCGCGACCATTCGCCCGATGGTCTCGATGTTCCGTTCGCGCACCGGACGTGTGATCATTCCCGCTTGGCAGAACCGGCAGCCCCGGGTGCACCCCCGAAAGATCTCCACCGAGTAGCGCTCGTGGACGGTCTCGGCCAGCGGAACGATCGGCCGGGCCGGGTAGGGCCACTCGTCCAGGTCCATCAGGGTGTGCTTGACCGCCCTCTCCGGCACCCCCGGACGGTTCGGACGCACCTGGTCGATGGCGCCGTCAGCGGCGTAGCTGACGTCGTAGAAAGCCGGCACGTAGACCGCGCCCGAGGCGGCCAGACGCCCCAGCAAACCGACGCGGCCCTCAGGCGAACCCTCGGCTTTCCACGTCCGAACGATCGTCGAGATCGTGATCGCGGCAATCTCGCCGTCACCCAGCACGGCCGCGTCGATGAAATCCGCGATCGGCTCCGGGTTGAAGGCAGCATGGCCGCCGGCGATGACGAGCGGCTCGTCCACCCGATCCACCGCATGCAATGGGATGCCGGCCAGGTCGAGGCTCTCCAGAAGGTTGGTGTAGCCCAACTCGGTCGAGAAACTGACTCCCAGCACGTCGAACGACGCCACAGGCAGGTGGTTCTCAAGGGTGAACTGCGGGATGCCAGTCGCTCGCATCAGAGTGGCGAGGTCCGGCCAGATCGTGTAGGTGCGTTCGGCGCAGATCCAGGAACGCTCGTTGAGGATCTCGTAGAGGATGGCCAGGCCCTGATTCGGCTGACCGACCTCATAGGCATCGGGGTACATCAGTGCCCAGCGCACCTCAACGTCGGCGAAGGCCTTGGGCTGGGAGTTGACCTCCCCGCCGACGTACTGGACCGGCTTGTTGACCTTGGCCAACAGGGGTTCCAGCCGCGGGAACAGCGACTCTGGGGCAGTGGGGACACTCATCGTGGGCGTTATGCGTCTCTCGTCAGTCGATCGGGGCGTGAGGCGAGGCGTTCTCGACCACGAGGTCCGCCCGTCGGGCGGGGTCACACTGAGTGATGTAGAGCAGCTGGCCGCGGTAGTAGCGGGCGTTCTTGGGATCTTCTGGGTCAGGGCTGATTCCGTTCCGGGCGGCCAGTCGCTTGTAGGACTCCTCGAAGGGGACGTCCAGCCACACCGACAGATCCCACCGCTTGGCTGAGCGCGGACCGCAGAACTCATCGCGGTGCAGGAACATCCCGTCGATGATCACCACAGCATCATCGGGAGCCACTTTCCACGGGGACACCACCGGTTTCTCCGTCCCCAGGTCGTAAGCCTCGGTACGGTACCGCCCGCAGCCGTCGTGCGCGAGCGGTTCGAGCACCTCGTCGTTGAAGCGCTGGTAGTCGTAGCTGTCCTCGAAATAGCCCTTGGCCGATTCGCGGCCTTGGGCGTACCGGAGCGTCTGTGGGTTCAGGTAGTCATCGAGCGAGATCCTGATGACCTCGAGCCCGGATTCGCGCAGGAGTTCGGCTAGTTCATTGGCGAAGGTTGTCTTCCCGGCACCGTCGACGCCGTCAATGCCGACCAGGGTCCGTCCGCTGCGGGGACGAATCTTCGCACGCAGCCACTTCAGTGCCGCCCCAGCTTCAAGCCGGTTCACTACGTCGCCGGTCATCTCACTCACCCCTTGCCCCGACACGATCCAGGCGTCGGGATTGGATTGTTCAATGCGCCGCCGAATGGGCGGCCGGTGCCGCCGTCGTCGGTAGGCCCAAAGATCTAGCTTGCCACAGAATGGCCGCAGCGGCACCCACCGCGATGGCGACGTTGACCAGCACCCACGGGCTCCCCACGCCGGCCTCGCGATCGAACACCCCGGTGAGATCCGTGAACGGCAAGGTGATCATCGAGGTCAGGTTGTTGACGACGTGCAGGGCGATCGGCGCCTCGAGCCCGCCCGTCTTCCACGCCAGCACGGACATCGCCACGGCCACCGTGAGGTAGAAGATGTTCAGCCAGATGTCACCGGCGCCGTGCAGGAGCATGAAGACCACCGCCGAAACCGTCGTAGCCACCACGAAACCCACTCGCCTGGCCGAGAACCAGGAGCCCACGCACCGGGCCAGCAGCCCTCGCATCGCCACCTCCTCCCCCGCCGACTGGAGTGGCGTCGTCAGGAGCACGACCGCGATCATGAATGCCGACTCCTGGCGCCAGCTGAGCCCGCCCAGCCCGCCGCTCAGCAGCGCCTCGATCACGAAGCTGACCAGGTACACCGGGGCCGCAGCCAGCAGCAGGCGTCCGAGCAGCCCCCAGCGGAACCGTCCCTGCAGCGACAGCAACCAACCGGGTCGTTGCCGGAAGACCAGCCAGTGCACCCCGAGCGCGACCGGGATCGCACTGGCCAGCACCAGATTGTTCGCCAGGAACAGCCCCGGCGTGATCGCGCCCTTCAGCGCTTCGTCCAGGGTGATGCGCCCGGACTTGACGTCGTCGACGATGGCGACCATGCCGATCACAAGCCCCAGCACGAACATCACGGCGATGAGCAGGCCCACCGCCGCCAACGGCTTCCACCAGCGAAACCGTGGGGCCCGGTAGAACTCGTGGTACTCCCGCGCCACGATGGGGAGCGACGGTTCGGGGAGGGGCATCTGAGCTGGCGCTGCCCCGAGGTAAGGAGTCACAGGTAGGGCCTCAGACCAGCGAGGGGAACCAGAGGGCGATCTCGTGGGCAGCAGCTGCCGGCGAATCCGAGGCGTGCACCAAGTTCTCCCGGTTCGACAGCGCGTAGTCACCGCGGACGGTTCCCGGCGCGGCGACAACCCCGTTCGTCTCCCCGTTCATGAGCCGGACGACGTCAATCGCTGCCGGCCCCTGCAGCACCAGCGCGACCAGCGGTCCCGAGGTGATGTAGTCCCGCAGCGGCGGGTACCAGGGTTGGGCGATGTGCTCGGCGTAGTGACGGTCCGCCTCGTCGGCATCGATGCGCCGGTGTTCCACAGCGAGGATCGTCAGTCCCTTGGCCTCGTAGCGGGCCAGGATGGTCCCCACCAGGCCTCGCCGGACGGCGTCCGGCTTGAGCAGCACGAGGGTGCGTTGCGGATCGGTCATGGGCCTGAGGTTACCCCGGGTTCCTCGCGTGAGGCGGAACCCGGCGCCTGCCGGCCCTCAAGCCGACGACCGAGCACGAAGGTAGTCACCCAGATCAGGGCGAAGGCACCGCCCAGCCAGAACATGGTCTCGGTGAGGAAGCCGAAACCGACGGCGACGACCTGAGTGAGCCAGCCGAGCGGGTAGCCGATTGGCCGTTTCAGCAGCGCTGCCGCTGCCACCGCGAGGGCCGCAGCAGCGAATCCGACACCGAAAGCAACCGGCACCGAGACACCGGAGACCTGGATCATGCCAGCCACCGCAAGGCCGAAGATGATCGCCTCGAACACCAGGATCGAGAGCACGGCCGAGTTCATCGGGTTCTTCGGGCCCAGCCTCACGCGTCACCGTCCTCGGCTGCTGAGTGCTTCACCAGCAGGTGCCTTGCCTCACCCGCTGCGTAGACGGAGCCAGCGATCAGCACGCCGGCGCCCGGGCCGGCTTCATCGGCGAGCTGCACCGCCAATTCGACGGCTTCCGCCATCGTGGCAGCCTCCCGGACCCGGTCCGGGCCGAACACCTCACCGGCGACCTCGGCCAACGCGGACGGACTGAGGGCCCGTCCGGTCGAGGCGATACCGGTGACCACGATGGTGGTCATGGCCTCGGCGAAGATCTCCAGCACTCCCCGGACGTCCTTGTCGCCCATCATCGCCACCACTCCGATCAACGGGGTGAAGTCGAACGCCTCGGTCATGGTGTCGATGGTGGCTCGTGCGCCGTGCGGGTTGTGACAGGTGTCGACCACCACGGTGGGTGAGCGACGCACCACCTCCGTCCGCGCTGGCGCGACCACCGCCTCCAAGCCTTCGGCGATCACTTCGGCAGCCAACGCCCGACCTCCCAGGAACGCCTCGACTGCCGCCACCGCCAAGGCGGCGTTTCTCGCCATGTGTTCACCGAACAGCGGGAGCACCAGGTCCCCCAGCGGACCGTCCGCAGTCTCCAGCCGGATCAGTTGGCCGCCGACACCTGGGCTGCGGTCGATCAGGCCGAACTCCATGCCCTCGCGGACGACCCGGGCACCGACCTCGGCACATCGCGCCAGCAGGACGGTCGCGGCCTGGGGCGCTTGGCCAGCGAGCACCGCCGTGGCACCTTCCTTGATGATGCCGGCCTTCTCCCCCGCGATCTCGGTCAGGGTAGAGCCGAGCACGTGGGTATGGTCGAAGTCGATCGGGCAGATCACCGCCACCTGGGCCACGGCCACGTTGGTCGCATCCCAGCCGCCCCCCATGCCGACCTCGATCACCGCAACGTCCACGGGCGCCTCCGCGAACGCCACGTAAGCCAGCGCGGTCATCACCTCGTAGAACGTCATGGCGACGCCGTCGATCGCACGCTCGTCCACCATGGCCACATAGGGTTCGATGTCGGCCCAGAGTTCGTCGAACCGCTCGGGGGTGATCGGGTGGCCATCGATCGCGATCCGCTCGGTGATGTCTTCGAGGTGGGGGCTGGAATAGCGTCCGACCCGTAGCCCCAGGCTTCGCAGCAGCGAGTCGATCATGATGGCGGTGCTGCCCTTGCCATTGGTGCCTGCGATCTGAATCACGGGGCAGGCCCGCTGCGGGGCACCCAACAGGTCGCACAGCGCCTCGATGCGCCCCAGGCTGCGGGCAATGCGGTGCTCGGGCCAGCGAGCCTGCAACGAGGCGACGATCCGAGCGTGGGCGGTTGCCCCGGTGGGCGAAAGCTGGCTCATGGTGGGCACAGCCTACCGGCACGCACTTGCGACCGGTCCGCGA
>CAYUWV010000132.1:0-6961 GCA_964448385.1 uncultured Propionibacteriaceae bacterium
AGGTGCCACACCGTCTTGTGGCCCAGCCCGAGCAGGTGCTCGGTGGCGAGCCGCCCGCCGAGCCGATGGTCGGTGCTGACATTGGGGAAGGAGTCGCTGCTCCCTGCCTGCATCCCCACCATGGGCATCGCCAGGGAGTCACCCCCGCTGCCGCCGTGGATCAGCGGTTGCACCAGCACCACCCCGTCACACGAACGGGTGCGCATCAGATTGGCGGCGGCGCCCACGGCAGTCTCGGACGGGTTGTCCAGCGTCGTGATGGTGACCGAGTACCCGGCGGCCTCCGCCGCCCGTTCGATCCCCCGCAACGCAGCCCGCGGCCCGTACAGCATGGTGTCCACGGTGAGCACGCCGATGGAACGCGAGCGCCCGCTGGCCAGCCCTCGCGCCAACTGGTTGGGCCGGTAGTTCAGCGCCTCCATGGCGGCGTGCACCTTGGCCCGCGTCGCCGGTGCCACCTTGGCGTGGGAGTTGATGACCCGCGAGACGGTCATGGTGGAGACCCCAGCCAGCTTCGCGACATCGCTCAACGTGGCGGCTCGCGTGCCTGATCCGGCGACGACCCAGTTGTCGCTCATGGGTGTTAGCGTATTACATCGTCCGCTTCCGCGGCGACGATCCCGCCGCGACGCACGATCGGGCCCATTATCAAATCGGCTGGCTCTGGTCACCTGGTGCAGCTTCGGCGTCGGCGGCAATTCACCCTTTGTTCACCCACCCAGCCCCAACCCGTCAAAC
Organism: uncultured Propionibacteriaceae bacterium; assembly: GCA_964448385.1. Lineage (GTDB taxonomy): Bacteria > Actinomycetota > Actinomycetes > Propionibacteriales > Propionibacteriaceae > Propionicimonas. Next base: position 739 of record CAYUWV010000132.1, read on the forward strand.
GACGCTGGCACGTTAGGTGGCAGAGCAACCGCTCGCCCTGTACTCATCTTGAAGGAAACCGCGTGAGAATCACTCCGTTCGCCTCCACCGTGGTGGCGCTGGCCGCCGCCGTGAGCCTGGCCGGCTGCGCCACCAACGAAGCCGCCCCCGCCGGCTCGGCGGCAGCCTCCACCGGCGCCACCCTGACCGGCAAGGGCGCAACCTCGATGAAGGCGGCCCAAGAGAAGTGGGTCGCCGACTTCCAGACCGCCAACTCCGGCGTCACCGTCAACTACTCCCCCGAAGGCTCCGGCGCCGGACGCTCGGCCTTCATCGCCGGGGCCGCTCAGTTCGCCGGCTCCGACCGTGCGTTCAAGGACGAAGAGATGGGCGCCGGCAAGTTCGCCGGCTGCGCCGCTGACTCCAATGCGCTGAACCTGCCCGTCTACGTCTCTCCGATCGCCATCATCTTCAAGGTTGACGGCGTCGATTCCCTGACGCTGGATCCGGAGACCGCCGCCGGCATCTTCGCCGGCAAGATCACCAAGTGGAACGATCCGGCGATCGCCAAGACGAACCCCGGTGTCACCCTGCCGGCCGCCAACATCACCGCGGTCCACCGCGCCGATGACTCCGGCACCACCAACAACTTCACCGACACGCTGGCGAAACTCGCCCCCTCGGTCTGGACCGAAGCGGCGTCCGACTCCTGGCCCGCCTCACTCGGCGGCGAAGCCGCCACCGGCACCTCCGGTGTCGTCAGCGCAGTCACCAACGGCACGAACACGATCGGCTACGCCGACGCTTCGCAGGCCGCCAAGCTGGGCCACGCAGCTCTGCTGGTCAACGGTAAGAAGCAGCTGCCGACGGCCGACGCTGCAGCCAAGATCGTCGACGCCTCACCCCTGGTCAAGGGGCGTTCCGCCAACGACCTGGCGTTGTCGCTGGATCGCACCTCCGAGGGGGTCTACCCCGCAGTGCTGGTGTCGTACGTGATCGTGTGCGAGACCTACAAGGACTCCGCTTCGGCGAAGCTTGTGAAGGACTACGTGGGCTACATCGCCTCGGCGGCCGGCCAGCAGTCCGCCGCGACCGCGGCCGGTTCGGCCCCGTTGACCAGCGCCTTCCAGGCCAAGGTCAAGGCGTCGGTCGATTCGATCAAGTGACAACAACGACGTGGCGGTGGTGGACTTCCACCATCGCCACGTCGTTGGCTCGTCTAGAGTCCCGTCCAGAAAGAAGCTCATGTCGATGACCCGACCTGTGACCCCCGAAACAGTCACACCCCGCGACCCGAGCGGTGCGGGAATGCCGGTTCCGCTCGCCTCTGAGCGGCGTCGAGTGGGAGACGCGGTCTTCGCCGTCCTGGCCTCTGGTGCGGGCATCACGATCCTGGTGATCCTGGCGCTGGTCGCTGCCTTCCTGGTGCTGCAGGGCTCACCCGCCCTGCTGGCCCCTGCTGAAACGCTCAAGGCCCAGGGCTACGGGGAGTTCGCCTCGTGGGTCGCCCCGTTCGCCTTCGGGACAGTGTGGGCCGCTGTGCTCGCCCTGGCCATGGCGGTTCCGGTGGCGATCGGTATCGCCCTGTTCATCTCGCACTACGCCCCGCGTCAGATCGCGCAGCCCCTCGGCTACGTCATCGACCTGCTGGCCGCCGTCCCCTCGGTCGTCTTCGGCCTGTGGGGGACGACCGTGCTCGCCGTGGGGGTCCAGCCGCTGTACCTGTGGTTCAACACCTACCTGCCCTGGATCCCGTTCTTCGGCGGCCAGGCCTCCGGAACCGGACGGACGATCCTGACGGCCGCCATCGTGCTGGCCGTCATGGTGTTGCCGATCACCACCTCGATGTGTCGCGAGGTCTTCCTGCAGGCCCCACGCCTGCACGAGGAGGCGGCGCTGGCCCTTGGCGCCACGCGGTGGGAGATGATCAAGATGGCGGTGCTGCCGTTCGCCCGTCCGGGCATCGTGGCAGCGGTCATGCTGGGCCTCGGCCGAGCCCTCGGTGAGACGATGGCGGTCGCGATGGTGATGTCGGGCGGCCGGAACATCACCTTCCAGGTGCTGACGTCGAACAACCCCAACACCATCGCCGCCACCATCGCCCAGAACTTCCCCGAAGCCTTCGGGTTGAAGACCAACCAGCTGATCGCCGCCGGTCTGGTTCTGTTCGTCATCACCCTGGCCGTCAACATGTTCGCGCGGTGGATCGTCTCCCGCCGGGCAGAGTACTCAGGAGCCAACTGATGAGCACCGTCACCCTTCGCCCCCTGCGCAGCGACACCCTGACCTCCGGACGGCTGCCCCGGTGGGGAGTCCCGGTCGCCCTGGTGGTCGCCGTCGTGATCGGCTACGTGCTCGCCGGCCTGGTTCAGGAAACCCCGAACCCGGCGTTGGTGGCCGTCGCGGGCTTCGTGGTCTTCCTCATCTCGATGGAGGTGGTCACCAGCGTGATCGAAGGCCGGCGCCAAGCGGCGGACCGTCGCGCCACGTACTTGGTGACCGGAGCCTTCCTGCTCGCGCTGGTGCCCTTGGGGTCGGTGCTCTGGGAGGCCGTCAGCAACGGCATCGTGCGGATGGACGCCACCTTCTTCACCAATTCGATGCGCAACGTGGTTGGCGAAGGCGGCGGCGCTGCCCACGCCATCGCAGGCACGTTGTGGGTCACCGGACTGGCGACGCTGATCTCCGTGCCGGTCGGCCTCATGACCGCCATCTACCTGGCCGAATACGGCGCCGGTAACCGCACCGCCAAGACGATCACGTTCTTCGTCGACGTGATGACGGGGATTCCGTCCATCGTCGCCGGCCTGTTCGCGTACTCCCTGATGGCGCTGGTGTTCGGGCCGGGGTCGGTGTTCGGGCTGTCGGGTTCGATCGCGCTGTCGGTGTTGATGATCCCGGTCGTGGTGCGCTCCTGTGAGGAACTGCTGCGGCTGGTGCCCAACGAGCTGCGGGAAGCCGCTTACGCCCTCGGTGTGCCCAAGTGGGTCACCATCGTCCGGATCGTGGTCCCCACCGCCATCTCGGGTCTGGTGTCGGGCATCATCCTGGCCGTCGCCCGGGTGATCGGCGAGACCGCACCGCTGATGATCGCCGCCGGCTTCACCGCCAGCCTGAACAACAACCTGATGGACAACCCGATGATGACCCTGCCGGTCTTCGTCTACGACGCCTACGCCCATCCCGGCACCGACGTGACCCCCTATCTGGACCGGGCGTGGGCCGGCGCGCTGACGCTGATCCTGATCGTCATGTTGCTGAACCTCATCGGCCGACTCGTCGCCCGCCGCTTCGCGCCCAAGACCGGTCGCTGACCGCAAGGAGTAATCACCCATGTCCAAACGAATTGACGTCACCGACCTGAACGTCTACTACGACAAGTTCCGGGCCGTGGCGGACGTCACGATGACCATCGAGCCGAAAGCGGTCACCGCGTTCATCGGCCCGTCCGGGTGCGGCAAGTCCACCCTGCTGCGGACGATCAACCGCATGCACGAAGTGATCCACGGTGCCCACGTCGAAGGCGAGGTGCTGCTCGACGGGGAGAACCTGTACGGTCCCGGCGTCGACCCGGTTCGGGTACGCCGCCAAATCGGCATGGTGTTCCAGCGGCCGAACCCGTTCCCCACGATGTCGATCAAGGAGAACGTCCTCGCGGGCATCACCTTGAACAACGCTCGGATGCCCGCCAGCCGCAAGGACGAGATCGTCGAGAAGTCGCTGCGCGGCGCGAACCTGTGGGAAGAGGTCAAGAACCGCCTCGATCTGCCCGGTTCGGGGCTGTCCGGCGGGCAGCAGCAGCGGCTGTGCATCGCCAGGGCCATCGCCATGGAGCCGCAGGTGCTGCTCATGGACGAGCCCTGCTCGGCCCTCGACCCGATCTCGACCCTGGCGATCGAAGACCTCATCGGCCAACTCAAGAACACCTACACGATCGTCATCGTCACCCACAACATGCAGCAGGCCGCCCGGGTCTCCGACACCACGGCCTTCTTCAACATCGCCGGCACCGGTTCCCCGGGCAAGCTGATCGAGATGGGCGACACCGACAAGATCTTCTCCACCCCCGACCTGAAGGTGACCGAGGACTACATCTCGGGCCGGTTCGGGTGATCGGCGAGGCTGCATCGCTGGGGCTACACAGGTGCCCCAACTAGACTCTGGCCCGTGAGCGCAGCAGGGTGGTATCCAGATCCGGGCGGCCAGCCCGGCATGTTCCGCTTCTGGACCGGGACTGCCTGGACGGCAGCCGTCACGGCGACCCCGTCCGCTACTCCCCCGCCCGACTTCGGCGGGTCACCGGGGCAGCCCAGCGGGCCAACCCAACCACGCCAACGGCTCAGCCTCGGCTGGGTGGCCGGCGGTGTGGCGGCGCTCGTTGCTCTGGGGCTCATCGTGTGGCTGGTCACCCAGGGAATCGGACGACTCGCCAACGGCGAGGACCCCTTCCCCACCACTGGCCAGGCCAGCCAGAACGTCTGCCCCAAGGTCGACACCACTCAGACGACCACTCCCCCGATCCAACGCAACGACGGACGGGTGCATGGCGGCAAGCTCTCGTACCCGATGCTGGGCGCTCCCTGGGGACCGGTCCAGGGCGACAACCGGGTGCCGTTCGGCCGCGACGTCGCGGAGCAGATCGTGTTGGTGGAGCCGAGCTACGACGGGTTCGGCAGCGACTGGGTCGCATCGGTTCTGGTGGGTGAACTGGTCGCGGGCGACGGCTTCTTCAGCCCCCAAGAGGGGTCGCAGATCGTCATGAAGTGCGTCGTGGGCGAGTTCTACGGCGATGCAGTCGTCCAGCGCGACGACAAGGTCTCGAAGGCCATGACGGTGGACGGCCACGACGCCTGGCTGGTCGAGTCCCAGCTCAGCTTCGACATCCCCGGCCTGAAGACCAAGGGTGAACTGGCCATCGTCGTCATCGTCGACACCGGCGAGGAGTCAGCCTCCCTCTACTACGCCTCGATCCCGGACACCGTCCCCGATCTGGTCGACGATGCCCGGTGGGTGCTGGAACACCTCGAGGTCGATGCCTGAGTTCCGGGCCTGACGCCAAGGCGGGGCCGGCCTTGGGCCACCTGAGCGGAGTGGCGCTCGGCCGGTTCTCCATCCTGGGAACTCGCTGCGGGTCGGCCTCGCGAGAAGGCTCAGCCGCAGTCGACCAGGCCGTGCGCCTGCTTCAACGCCAGCACCCGGCCGGCCGCGTCAGTGATGCGCTCGGCGAGCGCTGGATCAGCCTTCGCGGCGTCGACCAACCCTGCGGTCATGGCCGAAGCCAGCGCCGGAGTCACGGTGATCGCAAGGTCGCCGCCGGCCTCGACGAAGCTGAGGGCGCGCCGGCTGGCGGGGACGCTGCGCAGCGCGACCGCGGCCCCCAAGTCGTCGCTCACCACGACCCCGTCGAAGCCCCAGTCCCGCAGGAGGCCGATGACCTTCGGGGAGAAACCCGCCATCCGCTTGCCGTCGATCCGGGTGTAGTAGGCCGAGGACACCATCACGGCGTCCACGCCAGCAGTCACCGCGTCACGAAACGGCACCAGTCCCGGACTCGTGGCGGTGGTGACCGTGTCCACCACTCGGGCCACGAAGTCGGTGTTGCCGGTGACCTCGCCGAGTCCCGGGAAATGCTTGACCGCCGCCGATACTCCCCCAGCCCGAAGGCCCTCGACGACGGCGTTCACCTTGGCCGAGACGACAGTTGGCTTCGAGCCGTAGCCGCGACCCAACCTGGCGACCGGCCGGTTGGTGGCCTGCTTGGCCGCAGGGACGACATCGGCCACGGGCGCCAGATTCAGGTGCACGCCGGCGGCCGCCAATTCCTCGCCCCACCCTTCGGCTCGCTGCCGCAGTGCGGCGTCGCTGAGCTTGGCCTGCTTCGCCGCCGAGGGGATGGTGCTGAAGCCCGGGCCTTTCAAGCGCTGCACCAGGCCGCCTTCCTGGTCCACGGCGACCAGGACGCCGGTCTCGCCGCCGAGCGCGGCCAGCTCCCGGGTCAGCGTCGCCGTCCGGGTCACGCCGGCGGTGGAGGTGCCCATCAAGATGACCGAGCCGACGTCGCTCTTCGTGATCGCGGCCCGCTCGGCTTCGTCCAGGCTGCCGGTCACGCCCACCATCAGCAGTTGCCCGGCCTGTTCGCGCAGGCTGAGGCGCTCGGCTTTCGCCCGGCAGGTGGGTGCGGAGGGTTCTGGAGCGGTGGCGGTGGGGGTTGGCGTGACCGTGGCGGCGGCAGTGGGAGTGGCCG
>CAYUWV010000133.1:0-6872 GCA_964448385.1 uncultured Propionibacteriaceae bacterium
CGGGTGACTTCTGAGACTGCGGGCCGGCTGATCCTGGCCGGAACGCCGATCGGCAATCTCGGGGACGCGTCGCCGGCGTTGCGGGCGGCGTTGGTGGACGCCGACGTGATCGCCGCCGAGGACACCCGCCGTTTCAAAGCGCTGCTCGGCCGCCTCGAACTCACCACCGCCGCCCGGATCGTGTCGTACTTCGACGGCAACGAGGCAGCGCGGGCGGCCTCCCTGCTCGCTGACCTGCAGCAGGGGGCCACGGTGGTCGTGGTCAGCGACGCCGGGATGCCGACCGTCTCCGACCCGGGGTTCCGGCTGGTGGGCGCGGCGATCGAGGCTGGAGTGCCGATCACCGTCGTGCCGGGACCCTCCGCCGTCCTCGTGGCGCTGGCGCTGTCAGGCCTGCCGACCGACCGGTTCTGCTTCGAGGGGTTTCTGCCACGCAAGACCGGGGAACGGCGACGTCGCCTGGCGGGCCTTGCGACTGAGCCGCGCACCATGGTCTTCTTCGAGGCAACCCACCGCGTGGCCGAGTTCCTCGCGGACGCCGCGGTCGCCCTGGGGGACGGACGCCGCGCCGCGGTCAGCCGCGAGCTGACCAAGACCTACGAGGAGACCCGGCGCGGCACGCTCGCGGAATTGGCGCAGTGGGCAGCGGACGGGGTGCGCGGCGAGATCACCATCGTCATCGGCGGCGCCGCGGCGGCACAGGTCAGCCTCGAGGAGGCCACCGCCGAAACCGTGCGCCGGATGGTTGGTGGCGAGCCGCACTCCACCGCGGTGAACGCCGTTGCCACCGCGACCGGGCTGCCCCGAAAACTGCTCTACCAAGCCAGCCTCGACGCCAGGAAGGAGCTGCGATGAAGGCCATCGCCCAGCTGCACCTTCCCCCGCTGCCCGAGGCGCTCCCCGCCCCGGTCACCGACGCCCACACCCACCTGGTGAGCACGCAACACCTCAGCGGCCTCGCCCCGGCGGACGCGCTGCGCGCCGCGCTGGCGGTCGGCGTCACCCGCGTGGTCGATGTCGGGACGGATGTCGACTCCTCGGCCGAGACGATCGCGCTGGCACAGGCGTACGCCGAGGTGGTCGCCTGCGTCGCGATCCACCCCAACGACGCCGCCCGGCTGGGGGCGCGCCTGCCTGCCGAGCTGGACCGGCTGGCGGCCCTGATCGGCACCTCGTCCCGGGTCCGGGGGATCGGTGAGACCGGCCTGGACTACTTCCGCACCCGTGAACCCGAAGGCCAGGCGCTGCAGCAGCACGCGTTCGCCGCCCACATCGCCTGGGCGAAGACCCACGACCTGGCGCTGGTGATCCATGACCGTGACGCCCACGCCGACATCCTCGATGTGCTGGACGTCGAAGGTGCGCCGCGACGGGTGATGATGCACTGCTTCTCCGGCGATGCGGGCTTCGCCCGGCAGTGCCTGGATCGCGGGTTCTGGCTGTCCTTCCCCGGCACCGTGACCTTCAAGGCCAACCACGCGTTGCGCGAGGCGCTCACGCTGACCCCGTCCGACCGCCTGCTGGTGGAGACCGACGCGCCCTACCTCACGGCGATGCCGCTGCGCGGTAAGCCCAACGCCTCCTACTTGATGCCGCACACCGTCCGCTTCCTGGCCGCTGCGCGCGGCGAAGACCTGGCCGACCTGTGCCACACGCTCAGCGGGAACGCGAGCGCCGTGTTCGGCGAGTGGGGGACGCCGTGAGCTCCGGGTTGCTGGACCCGCGCACCATTCGTGCGCTTGCCGCAGAGCTGGGCCTGCGTCCCACCAAGCAGCGGGGACAGAACTTCGTCCACGACGCCAACACGGTGCGCAGGATCGTCGCCGCCGCCGGTCTGGGCGCCGACGAGGTCGTGCTGGAGATCGGGCCTGGGCTCGGCTCGCTCACCCTCGGACTGCTGGAGGTGGCACAGCACGTCACCGCGATCGAACTCGAGACCAGCCTGGCGCAGCGGCTGCCGCAGACGGTGGCAGAACGCCAGCCCCAGCACGTTGGGCAGCTCACGGTGCTGGCTGCCGACGCTCTCACGGTCGACGTGCTGCCTGATCCGCAACCCACCGCCATGGTGGCGAACCTGCCCTACAACGTCAGCGTGCCGGTGCTGTTGCACGTGCTGGCCCGGTTCCCCAGCGTCCGCAGCGGGTTGGTGATGGTGCAGTCCGAGGTCGCCGACCGGCTGGTGGCACCGCCGGGCTCCCGGACGTACGGGGTGCCGTCGGCGAAGCTTGCCTGGTACTGCTCGGCTCGCCGGGTGGGGAGCGTCCCGCCGACCGTCTTCTGGCCGATGCCCAACGTCGATTCTGGACTGGTTCAGCTGGTGCGACGCGACCCGCCGGCGACCTCTGCCACGCGTGAGCAAGTCTTCGCCGTCGTGGACGCAGCGTTCTCGCAGCGTCGGAAGATGCTGCGCGGGGCGCTCGCCGGGCTGCTCGGATCACCGCGGGACGCCGTCGCGGTGCTCGAAGCGGCAGGGATCGACCCGCAGGCCCGGGGTGAGGTGTTGGCCATCGAGGACTTCGCGCGGATCGCGCAGGCTCGCACCGCGGCGGGCTTGGGATAGCCTCTGGCCATGGCATCACCGATGGCCGAGACCGAGACCGTCCGCGTGCGGGTGGCCGGCAAGATCAACCTGGCCCTACGCAGCGGCGCTCGGCGTCCCGACGGCTATCACTCGCTGGCCACGGTCTTCCAGGCGGTCTCGGTCTTTGACGACGTGGAGGCACGCGGGGCGGCTCCGGGCACCTTCACCGTGAGCGTCACCGGCGAGCAGGCCGCGCTGGTGCCGACCGACGACACCAATCTCGCCGTCAAGGCCGCCCGACTGCTCGCCACCACCGCGGGGGCGGGCCGGGTGGATCTCGGCTGTCACCTGGCGATCCGCAAGGCCATCCCGGTGACCGGCGGGATGGCCGGGGGGTCGGCGGACGCGGCCGGAGCGTTGTTGGCCTGTTCCGTGCTGTGGGATCTCGATACCTCCCCAGACGACCTGCTCGCCCTCGGCGCCCGGCTGGGGGCGGACGTCCCGTTCAGCCTCACCGGAGGGACGGCGCTGGGCACCGGACGGGGAGACCAACTCACGCCCGCGCTCAGCCGCGGGTCCTACCACTGGGTCCTGGCCTTGAGCGAGGGTGAGTTGTCCACTCCGGAGGTCTTCAGACGCTTCGACGCCATCACTCCGGACGCTCCGCAGACCCCAGAGATGCCGTCCGGCCTACTCAACGCCCTGATCGCCGGCGACCCGGTGGCGTTGGGACGGCATCTGGTGAACGACTTGGAGCCGGCAGCCCTGAGCTTGCGACCTCAACTCCGGCAATTGCTGCGGGCCGGTCAGGAGTTGGGCGCCGTCGGCACGATCGTGTCGGGCTCCGGGCCGACGGTGGCCTTCTTGGCCAGCGACGAGTCTGCCGCGATCGACCTCTCCGTCCGCCTCAGCAGCGAAGGGCTGTGCCGCGCGGTGAAGCGGGTCCACGGGCCGGTGCCTGGGGCGCGCCTGATCGCCTGACGTCCCGAGTCGATACGGTCCTGAACGTCCTCAGACTGGTTTCGAGCGCCGGTCGGTGAGGAGGGTCGGTTCGGCGCGCAGGTTGCGCATGCCGTACCAGGCGAGGTTGACCAGGTGCGCCGCGACTGTCGGCTTGTCGAGGCTGTGCTCTCCGCGGGTGTCGATCCACCATTGGCCGGCCAAGGCCACCAGGCCGACCAGCATCTGGGCGTACAGCGGGGCAGTGTCGGGATCGAGATCCCGCTTGGTGAACTCGTCGGCGAGCAGTCCCTCGACCCGCGACGCGATGTCGGAGAGGATCGTGGCGAACGAGTTGTCCTCGGCGCTGGCCGAGGAGTCCCGGGACAGGATCCGGAAGCCGTTCGGGTTGTCGTCGATGTAGTCGAGCAGTGCCAACGTGCCCAGTTCGATGAGGGCCCGGGGGTTGGCGCGCGGGGTGGTCAGGGCAGCCCGGATCGCATCGTGCAGCGCCCGCACCTCACGGTCGACGACGACCGCGTACAGGCCTTCCTTGCCGCCGAAGTGCTCATAGACCACCGGCTTGCTGACCCCGGCATGGGCCGCGATCTCCTCGACGGAGGTGCCCTCCAGGCCGCGCTCCGCGAACAGCCCGCGCGCGACTTCGATCAACTGCTCACGGCGTTCCGTCCGGGTCAGCCTGACGCGACCCCGTCGGGCGCGGGCGGTGCCGGGAGCATGTGTCACCCGACCAGTTTCCCGCGCCAGACCACGCTTGGGAAATCAGGCTCGGCCCCCGGACGCAGGCGCCGGTGCTTGGCATCGGGATGCGGCTGCGCGGATCGGGCAATAGAGTTGGGCCCGGTCGTCACGACGACCGATCCCCGGTTGGTCTGCCGGCAGGGCCCGCCTGACTTTGAATCAGGACTAGCGACGTAGGTTCGACTCCTACCCGGGGAGCGGGATCCGCCAACGCTGGGAGAGCCTGTGTCCGAGAACACCGCTGGTCAGTTCGCGCGCGTGTCCGCGGTGGTCATCATGGCCGCCGGGGCAGGCACCCGGATGAAATCGGCGACCGCCAAGGTGCTGCACCGACTGGGCGGGCGCTCGATGATCTCCTACGCGGTCGAGGCGGCGAGTGCGCTGGAGCCCGAGCACTTGGTGGTCGTGGTGGGGCACCAGCGAGACCAGGTCGAGGCCCACTTGGCCGAGGTTGCCCCCCAGGTCAGCCTGGCCGTCCAGGAACAGCCCCTGGGTACCGGTGACGCGGTCCGCGCCGGCATGTCCGTCCTGCCGGGTGTGGCCGGCGAGGTCGTGGTCACCAGCGGCGACGTTCCGCTGCTGCGGGGCGAGACCCTGATCGACCTGGTCGCGGCACACCGGGAGGGCGCCAACGCGGTCACCGTCCTCACCGCGATGGTGCCTGATCCGACCGGCTATGGACGGATCGTCCGCGACGGCGACGAAGTGGCACGGATCGTCGAACACCGCGACGCCACCGACGACGAGCGGGACATCTCCGAAATCAATGCGGGCATCTACGTCTTCGACGCGGCGACGCTGGCCGAGGGGATCGCCGGGCTGCAGGCAGCCAACGACCAGGGCGAGCTCTACCTCACTGACGTGGTCGCCTATGCCCGGCAGTCGGGACGACGGGTCGGCGCGCGGGTGCTGGCCGACTACCTGCAAAGCGAGGGAGTCAACGACCGCGTGCAGCTGGCGGAGCGCAGCGCCGAGTTGAACCGGCGCATCCTGCGGCGGTGGATGACCGAAGGCGTCACCATCATCGACCCCGCCACCACCTGGATCCACGATTCGGTGGATCTGGCCGAAGACGTCACCGTGTTGCCGAACACGTCCCTGGAAGGTGCCACGTCAGTCGCGCGGGGAGCCACGATCGGCCCGGACACCACCTTGGTGGACGTCGAGGTCGGGGAGGGCGCTCACGTCATCCGAAGCCACGCCGCGCTGGCCGTGATTGCGGCGGGCGCCACCGTCGGGCCCTTCTCCTACCTGCGGCCAGGGACGGAGCTGGGTGAGCGCGCCAAGGTGGGCGCGTTCGTGGAAACCAAGAAGGCCGTCATCGGAGCCGGAGCCAAGGTGCCGCATCTGACCTACTGCGGGGACGCGGTGATCGGCGAGGGTGCCAACATCGGTGCCGGCACGATCTTCGCCAACTACGACGGGGTGGGCAAGTACACCACCACGGTCGGCGCACACTCCTTCGTTGGCAGCGACTCGGTGCTCGTGGCACCCGTCCACATCGCCGACGGCGCCTACGTCGCGGCCGGCTCGACGGTCACCGAAGACGTCGGACCCGGAGAACTCGCGGTGGCCAGGGGGAGGCAGCGCAACATCGCCGGCTGGGTGGCGAGACGACGCGCGGGGACCGCCACGCAGGCGGCGGCCGAGGCGGCAATGAACCGGGCGACGGACGAGCCGCGGAGCAGTGAATGAGCGGGTTGAAGCGTCCGACCGAGAAGCACTTGATGCTGTGCACGGGGCGGGCCTTCCCTGAACTGGCGCAGGAGGTGGCTGACCTGCTGGGCGTGGACCTGATCCCCACCCGGTTGCTCACCTACGCCAACTCCGAGATCTACGTTCGCTTCGAGGAATCGGTGCGTGGCGCGGACGCTTTCGTGATGCAGAGCCACCCGGCGCCGGTCAACGAGTGGCTCATGGAGCAGCTGATCATGATCGACGCCCTCAAGCGAGCCTCGGCGAAGCGGATCACGGTGGTCTCACCGTTCTACCCCTACGGGCGGCAGGACAAGAAGCACGCTGGCCGAGAGCCGATCTCAGCCAGGCTGGTGGCAGACCTCTACAAGACCGCGGGGGCGGATCGAGTGATGTCGATCGACCTGCACGCCGCCCAGATCCAAGGCTTCTTCGACGGGCCCGTCGATCACCTGCTGGCCCTGCCGGTGCTGATCGACTACGTGAAAGAGAAGTACGACGTCTCGGAAATGACGATCGTGTCCCCTGACGCCGGTCGGGTACGGCTGGCAGACATGTGGTCGGACGAACTGGGCACCCCGCTGGCGATCATCCACAAGCGGCGTGATCCCAACAAGGCCAACGAGGTGGCCGTCGGAGAGGTGGTCGGTGACGTCGAGGGACGGGTGTGCCTGCTCGTCGACGACATGATCGACACCGCCGGCACCATCTGCCAGGCCGCCATCGCCTTGAAGGCCTTCGGCGCCAAGCGAGTGATTGCCGCGGCGACACACCCCATCCTCTCCGGGCCGGCACCGCAGCGCCTCAACGAGTCGGCCTTTGAGGAAGTCATCGTGACCAACACGCTGCCGATCGGTGAGTCGGTGAACATCCCCAAGCTGACGGTGCTCTCGATGGCGCCCTTGATCGCCGCGGCCATCCAGGCCGTCTTCGAAGAGGGCTCGGTGACGTCCCT
>CAYUWV010000134.1:0-6769 GCA_964448385.1 uncultured Propionibacteriaceae bacterium
GGCCGGGTATCGATCGAGGTCGAGCCGGGCCTGGCCAACGACACCGAAGGGACCATCATCCAGGCAGCCGAGCTGCACCACCTGGTCGACCGCGAAAACGTCCTGATCAAGATCCCGGCGACCATTCCGGGGCTGCCGGCCATCGAGGCCACGATCGCGGCCGGGATCTCGGTCAACGTCACCCTGATCTTCTCCGAGGAGCGCTACGCCGAGGTCATGGACGCCTACCTGCGCGGCCTGACGAAGGCCGCCGCCGCCGGCAAGGACCTGTCCACGATCCACTCGGTGGCGTCATTCTTCGTCTCCCGCGTGGACAGCGAGATCGACCAGCGGCTGGCGGCCTTGGGCCGAACCGACCTGAAGGGCCAAGCTGGCGTCGCGAACGCGGTTGTCGCCTTCGGCGCCTACGAGCAGGTGTTCGGCAGCGAGCGCTTCCAGGCGCTGGCGGCCCAGGGCGCCAACGTCCAGCGCCCGCTGTGGGCCTCGACCGGCACCAAGGACCCGGCCTACCCCGACACCCTCTACGTCGCGGGACTGGTCGCCGAGGGCGTCGTCAACACCATGCCGGAGAAGACCATGCAGGCCTTCGCGGACCACGGCGAGGTTCTCGCCTCGATTGAGGGCCGCGCGGCGGAAGGTCAAGCCGTCCTCGACGAACTCAGCGCCGCCGGCATCGATCTCGACGACGTGTTCCTGACCCTCGAAGCCGAAGGCGTCGACAAGTTCAACACCTCGTGGGACGAACTCGTCGCCAGCGTCAAGACGGCCCAAGGCCAGCAGGCCTCCTGACCCCGGGAGTACCCGGCCGCGCAGCACGAACGCGGCTCAGCGGTACGATCGTGTCCTAGGCACCGGACGCTTACGGCCGGCCGTAAGCGTCCCTGCCGGGGCGGGGCGTGCTCCATGTCGAAGGTCACCACCACGAGCGAGTCGCTCGTCGTCCTGGAGGACGTGGTGAAGACCTATCGCATGGGCGAGGTCGAGGTCACGGCGCTGAACCACACCGACCTCGTCCTCGATCGGGGCGAGTTTGTCGTGATCCTCGGGCCGTCCGGTTCGGGCAAGACCACGCTGCTCAACCTGATCGGCGGGATCGACTCACCCTCGGCCGGCCGCATCGTCATCGACGGCGAGGACATCACCCACTATCGGCAACGCCAGCTGACGCTGTTCCGCCGCCGTACGGTCGGGTTCGTGTTTCAGTTCTTCAACCTGATCCCCACGCTCACAGCCAGGGAGAACGTCGACTTCGCCCTCGAATTGGCCCGCCGCGGCAAGCGACGGGACCCCGACGCCGAGGATTCGGCCCAACTGCTGGCGAAGGTTGGCCTCTCGGAGCGCCTGAACCATTTCCCGTCCCAACTGTCCGGAGGTGAACAGCAACGGGTGGCGGTGGCCCGCGCCCTGGCGAAGAAGCCGTCCCTGATCCTGGGCGACGAGCCCACCGGCAACCTGGATTTCCGCACCGGGAAACTGGTGCTGGCAGCGATGCGTGAGGTGAACCGCGAGCTGGGCACAACGGTCGTCATCGTCACCCACAATCAGCCGCTCGCCCAGGCAGCGGATCGGGTGCTGCACTTCCGCGAAGGGCGGATCGCTCGCATCGAGGTCAATGCGAACCCGGTCCCGCCCGAGGACGTCGAGTGGTGATGTGCGATGAGGATGCTCCTGCTCAAGACGTGGCGCGACCTGCTCTCCCGCAAAGGACAGTTCGCGGGGCTGATCATGGTCGTCGCGCTGGGGATCTCCACCTTCGTCGCGTTCCAGACCGGCTACCTCGACCTGACCAACTCGGTCGAACGGGCCAACCGTGAACTGAAGTTCGCCGACTTCGCGACCTCGGTGACGGAGATCCCGCGCACCAAGATCGCAGCAGTTCGCGCGGTGGCGGGCGTTCGTGCCGCCGAAGGACGCATCGTGCAGGACGTGGCGCTGGAGTTGGACGAGGAAGCAAACGAGACGGCGACCGCCCGGATCATCGGCCTCCCGAACTCAGGCCGTCCGGTCGTGAACGACCTGCTGCTGCTGTCCGGCGACTGGCCCCGGCGGGGGGACGCCGAGGCGATCCTGCACACGAAGTTCGCCCAAGAGACGGGCACGCGAGCGGGAGACGAGCTGACACTGCTCATCGGCGGGGACCACAAGCACGTCCAGGTTGTCGGTATCGCCGCCAGCCCCGAGTACATGTACGCCGTGCCCGAGAAGGGCTCACTCCCCTCGCCGCGGGAGTTCGCCGTGCTGTTCATGCGCGCGGACGACGCCGAGCGGCTCGTCGGCAAGCCGGGGATGATCACGAACGTGGCCGTGATCGTCGAGCCCGAGGCCAACCTCAACCAGGTCGTCACGGATGTCGAACATGAGCTTGGTCAGACCCGGGTCATCGCGTCCACGCTCCGAGCCGACCAGGCATCGAACTTCATGCTGGCCGAGGAGATCGAGCAGAACCGCGTGATGGCGCTGTTCCTGCCCGCCGTCATCCTGGCCATCTCCTCCAGTTCGCTGTTCATCGCCTTGTCGCGGCTCGTCACGTCCCAGCGGCGCGAGATCGGGCTGGAGAAGGCACTCGGCTACAGCGATCGGCAGATCCTCGGCCAGTACTTGTCGTTCTCGCTGGTCGTCGCGGGCTTCGGAGCAGCCGTCGGCTTCGGGCTGGGCGACCTGCTCGCCCGAACCATTGCGGGACAGTACGTGTCGCTGCTCGGCGTGCCGTTCCTGGAGCACCACGTGTACCCCGAGGTCGTGGCCGGCGCCGTGGCCATCTCGACCCTCGCCTGCGTGCTGTCCGGCATCGCCCCAGCCTGGCGTTCGTCGCGCCTCCCGCCTGCGCAGGCGATGTACACCGACCCGAACGCCGCGCTCTCGGGCGGCCACATTCCCCTGATCGAACGGCTGCTGTGGCCCTTCCTGCCGGCGACGTTCGTCTTTCGCATCCCGCTGCGCAACCTGTTCCGGCAGAAGCGGCGCAGCTTCTACACCGTGGTCGGAGTCGCCTTCGCCATGTTGCTGGCCGTCACGACCCAGTCGATGTTCGACGCGATGGACGAGATGCTGGATCGTTTCGACACGTTCAGCGAACGTTGGGACATCCAAGCGGTCTTCGCTGAGCCGTTCGGAGCGGCGAGGACGAGCGACGTCCGGCACTGGGCTGGCGTGGAACGCGTCCAGGCAGCATTCATCGTCCCGGCCGAGGTGCGCACCGACCACGCGTCCTACCAGGGCGCTCTGACCTGCGCGACACCGACGGCCGACTTCCATGGCTTCGACATCGTCGACGGCCCGGCCGCTCGGGAGGCGCTCGCCTCAGGAGGCCTGGTGCTGACCGGCACCATCGCGGACAAGCTCGGCGTTCGCGTCGGTGACACTGTCGGAGTCAAGACGCCGTACCGCAACCGTTGGACCGACGTGCGAGTGGCGGCCATCAGCCAGGAGACCCTGGGTGCGCCGATGTTCGCGAACCTGGACGTCGCCCGGCGGCTCACCGGCCTGTCCGAGCGCTACAACACCCTGTACGTCGATACCCAGGCGGCCCTGACGCCAGAGGTCAAGGAGCGCCTCGGCGACATCCAGGGCGCTGTCTCGGTGGTGGTCAAGGCTGAGATGCTGGCGCGGTTCACGGAGTTGATGGAGTTCACGGACTTCTACCAAGCCCTCCTGCTGGGGTTCGGACTCGCCATGGCGCTTGTGGTCGTGTACAACACCCTCAATGCGAATGTCCTCGAACGAACCCGTGAGATCGGCACGATGCGCACCATCGGCGAGAGCACCGGGCGGATCGCCTGGATGGTGACGATCGAGAACCTGCTGCTGGGGCTGGCGGCTGCTCCGCTGGGGGTGTGGCTGGGACTGCGGACGGCCGACCTGCTCTACTCGCAACTGTCCTCGGAGGCCTTCACGATCACCGCCTACATCCGGCCGGGTTCGGTGGCTGTCATTCTGGTCGGCCTGTTCGTGGTCATGCTGGTCTCGGAAATCCCGCCCGTCCTGCGCATCGTCAGGCTCAACCTCGCTGAGGCGACCAAGGTCATGGAATAGGGCTGGGGTCGAAGCGCACCAGGCGATCGATGGACGCTGCCGGGCCCGGCGAAGCGGGTCGGGGCTACGTCAGCGGTAGTCGCACCGTGAAGGTTGATCCCTGGCCCAGTCCCGGTGAGGCCGCCGTCAGGTCGCCGCCGTGTGCCCGGACGATACCCCGGGCGATCGTGAGCCCGATGCCCGAGCCGGTGTCGTGGCCAGCGCCGCGGCGTCCGGGAACCCGGTAGAAGCGCTCGAAGACCCGCTCGAGATCGGAGGCGTCCAATCCGACGCCGGTGTCGGACACCGCGAGCAGCGCCTCACGGGCCGTCTGGGAGCAGGTGACCGTCACCGTCCCACCGGGTTCGGTGGCGCGGAACGCGTTGCCGATGAGATTGGTCACGACCTGGGCGAGCCGATCCGAGTCAGCCGTCACCAGCAGCGGGCCTGACCCCGGCTCGACCACCAGGGTGAGGCCGGAGTCCTCGGCCTGCGGACGCAACCGTTCCGCGGCACCAGCCACCACGTCACGGAGGTCCAGAACGACCGGCGTCATCGAAAGGCGACCCTCCTCGGCCCTCGACAGGGCCGTCAGGTCGTCACCGAGCCGGCGCAGCCGCCGAACTTCTTCGCTGACCTGGGTGAGTTCTGTGGGCGTGGTGGGCAGGACGCCGTCGATCATGCCTTCGACGTAGCCGTCGATCACGGTCAGCGGCGTCCGTAATTCGTGGGCCACTTCACCCAGCAGCCGGACGCGTCGCGCCTCGGTCTCGGCCAAGGCGCGACCGAGAGTGTTGACATCGGCGGCGAGCTCGGCAAGTTCGGTCTCGCGCGGAAGCTCGACCGGGACGTCGTAGCGGCCCCGGGCCATTTCCTTCGTGGCGCTCCGCATCGTGCGCAGCGGACGAATCACGCGGTAGGCAAGGATCGCGCCCAGAATGGCGGCGGCCACCGCGCCGACCAGCGCTCCGATCAGCAGGGACTGGTCGACCGCTGCGGCGAACTGGTCTCGCAACGCCTGGTTGGCACCCTGGCCTCCCCCGAAGTGTCCGGAGCCGGGGTTGGGATTGCGGCGAAGGCTCGCGTCGAAAAGCGCTGGAGCCAAGGCCCGAACCACCAGGAACGTGGCGGCCCCGCCGAGCAACGCCACCAGCACATGGGAGACGACCAGCCGGACGCTGAGCTTGTTCACGACGGTGACCCTGAGGGCCGCAGCAGGAACTTGTAGCCGACGCCCCGAACCGTCCCGACGATGCGGGGGGCTGCCGCATCGTCACCCAGCGCGCTGCGCATGCTGCGGACGTGGACATCGACGATCCGCTCGTCGCCGTAGAAGTCGTAGCCCCAGACCTTCTCGAGCAGTTGGGTGCGGGAGTAGACCCTGCCTGGCGCGGTTGCCAGGGCCAGCAGCAGGTCGAAATCGAGCGCCGACAGCAGGACCGGCCCGGATTCCGTCTCGACCTCACGGCGGTCGGGGTCGATCGTCAGGCCGTCGAAGCGCAGTACCGGATCGTCGACGGTGGGCGTGTCGTCCGCCCGAACCCGACGCAGCACGGTCTTCACGCGAGCCACGACCTCGCGGGGGCTGAAGGGTTTGGTGATGTAGTCGTCGGCACCCACGCTGAGGCCCACGAGCTTGTCGACCTCTTCGGAGCGTGCGGTCACCAGAATGACGTAGATGCTTGAGGTGGCGCGGATCTTCTGCAGCACGTCGAGTCCGCCCAGGTCCGGCAGTCCGACGTCCAGCAGAACGAGGTCGATTCCCTCCCCAGCCGAGCCGAGCCGGTGCAGCGCTTCCGCGCCGGTCCCGGCCTCCGCGACGGCGAAGCCGTCCGCCTCCAGGTACGCCCGCAGCACGGTACGGATCTGCGGCTCGTCGTCGACGACCAGTACCCGGCGAGACATCTGGACCTCCTGGCTTGTCGTGGTCAGCTTAGGTGTGTGCGGGGCGCCGAGTGATCGGCGCCCCGCATGGCCTCACCGGGGAGGGTGTTTCAACGAACCGGGCAGGTCGCCGGGCGATCGACGCTGCCAGCCCGGCCGGCGCCCTGGCCCATGCCCTGCCCCTGTCGGCCGTTGCCGGACCGCGGGGTGCTGTCGTTGCCGTTCCTGCCGTTCTGCGTCCCCTGGCCGTTCCGCATCCCCTGGCCGTTCTGGGTTCCGAGAATCTTCCCGTCCTTGGCGGCCGTGAACGCGGCCAGGTGGTTCTCAGAGCCGTTCAGCAGATTGGCGAAGGCGGCCTTGGCGTCGGCCTGAGTGGTTTCGGTCATCGCCGCTTTGAGGTCGGCGATGTCCTCGTTCTCGATCGTGATTCCCGCGTCGTACGCCTTGGCTAGCGACTCGCTGCCGCTCGCCAGCAGCTTGGTGTAAAGCGCCTGCAGGTCGGCGTCCGCGTACGAGCCGGCACCACGGCCTGCGGCCGGGTCAGCGATCCCGTAGCGGGCTAGGAGCAGCCCGAGCGTGTCGAAGTGTCGCTGCTCGCTCTTGGCGATGTTCACGAAAGGTGCAGCCTGGGAGTACTTCGCGGCGAGCGCCGTGTAGACGTCGCGCGCCAACTGCTCCTCCTGGCGCATGAAAGTGAGGTTTCGGATCAGGGCCGCATCTGCTGTGGCGGTGGCGGCCGTCGGGGGTTCCGGGGATGGTGTCGGCGCGGCCTGCGCAACCGAGGCCCAACCGATCGTGGTGAGGACGGCTGCCGCCAGCCCCATTGCGGTCCGGGTCTTCCAGGTGGTGTTCATTGGTGCTCCTCGCTCGTCTT
>CAYUWV010000135.1:0-1670 GCA_964448385.1 uncultured Propionibacteriaceae bacterium
GTCGGGCTGACAGGATTTGAACCTGCGACCCCTTGACCCCCAGTCAAGTGCGCTACCAAGCTGCGCTACAGCCCGCTCTTCTGTTGTCCGAGCCATCTGGCCCGGCTGGTCACTTTACTACGAATCGAAGCGTGCTCGCGCAACCGAGGCCCTTGCGGTCGCAGAGCCATGCAGGCGTACCGTGAAGCATGGTCAAGATCGCTGAAGCAGCCCACGACTTCCTTGGCGCCAAGCGCATCGCCGTCACTGGCGTCTCCCGTACCCCCGGTAGCCACGGCGGCAACGTCGTCTACGACCGCCTGGTTGAACGCGGCTATGAGGTCTTCGCTGTCAATCCGAACGCAACCGAGATCGCGGGTCGGACGGCCTACCCGAGTCTGGCGGCCATCCCCGGGGGTGTGGACGCCGTGGTGATCGCCACCGCTCCCTCGCGGGCACTCGGCACCATGAAGGAGGCGGTCGACCTTGGCATCACCCGGGTCTGGATGCACCGTTCGATCGACGCCGGCAGTGTCTCTGCCGAAGCGACCGCCTACGGCCGCGCGCACGGTGTCCAGGTGATCGACGGTGGCTGCCCGCTCATGTTCGACCCGGTCAGCGATGGCGGGCACAAGGTCATGTGCCGCCTGCTCACCCTCTTTGGGAAGGTGCCTCGGACCGTTTGACCGCCCGGCGCCGTCGCGTGAGCACCCGCTCGGTGTAGCCGTTCGGCTCAGTCCGTCCGGTGAAGACCAGATCGAGGGCTGCCTGGAACGGTTCGCTGGCGGCCAGATCCGCCGCCATCGGACGGTAGCCGGGCTCCCCCGCGTTCTGCTGGTCCACCAGCGCCGCCATGTCAGCGAAGACCGCCCGCACCTGCGCCTCGTCGACCAGGCCGTGGCGCAGCCAGTTCGCGATCAGCTGGCTTGAGATCCGCAGGGTGGCGCGATCCTCCATGAGCCCGACCCCTTCCAGGTCGGGCACCGTCGAGCAGCCGATTCCGAGGCCCACCCACCGCACGACATACCCGAGGATCGACTGCGCGTTGGTGCGCACCTCGTGGTCGATCTCAGTGGCACTCAGAGTGTCCCGCAGCAACGGCACTTCGAGCAGCTTGCGTCGATCGGTCGTCCGCCCGGCCAACGCGTCCTGGCGTTCGGCAACATCCACGCGCAGGTAGTGCAGGGCGTGCAACGTGGCCGCTGTCGGCGACGGCACCCAGGCGCAGTTGGCGCCGGCCAGCGGGTGCCCGATCTTCTGGGCCAGCATCTCGGCCATCGCAGCAGGCTTGGCCCACATCCCCTTGCCGATCTGGGACTGGCCTCGGAAGCCGGCGGCGAGCGCGATGTCGACGTTGCGATCCTCGTAGGCGTTCAGCCAGACCGTCGACTTCATGTCGTTCTTGCGCACCAGCGGACCGGCCTCGAAGTCGGAGTGGATCTCGTCCCCCGTGCGATCCAGGAAGCCGGTGTTGATGAAGATGACCCGATCGCTGGCCTCGGCGATGCACGCCTCGAGGTTGAGCGACGTGCGCTTCTCCTCGTCCATGATCCCGATCTTGAGGGTGGTCGGCGGCAACCCGAGGGCCCGCTCGACGGCGGCGAAGATCTCGACCGTGAGCGCCACCTCGGCTGGGCCGTGCTGTTTGGGCTTGACGATGTAGACGCTGCCGGCGCGCGAGTTCGTGAACC
>CAYUWV010000135.1:1770-6758 GCA_964448385.1 uncultured Propionibacteriaceae bacterium
AGCAGACCGAGCCAGGTGCGGTAGGCCAGCGCCTTGTCTTCCCCGTCGACCGTGGCGACAGAGTCCTCCAGATCGACGATCGTCGTGACTGCCGCTTCCAGCATCACGTCGGCCACTCCGGCGTGATGGCCGCGCCCAACCGGGTGTGCAGGGTCGATCACGAGTTCGACGTGCAGGCCGTGCCTGCGCAGCAGCACCCCGCCGTCGCGCCAGCCTGCGAACTGGACCGGATCGGCCAACCCGGTCACGGTGGTGTTGGTCTCGGCCAGCAGCGTGTTGGCGTCGATCTGATAGGCCACCACGTCGGCGTGGCTGCCGGTGGCCAGCGGGAACAGCTCGTCCAACAGCCGGTCCGCCTCGGCGATCACCTGGGCACCTCGCGCTTGGTCATACCCCGGGGCCAGTTCGTGGTCCAGCGGCAGCGCGTCCGTGCCGTAGAGCGCGTCGAACAGCGAACCCCACCGGGCGTTCGCGGCGTTGAGCGCGTAGCGCGGGACGGTCGCCGGCACGACCAACTGCGGCCCCGCGATTCGCGAGATCTCGGGATCCACGCGCGTGACGTGAACCGTCACCTCAGGAGCCGCCACGAGGTAACCGATCCCGTCCAGGAAGGCCTCGTAGGCGGACGGATCACCGGCGCCGTGCTGGCGATGCCACGTGTCCAGCGCCGCCTGGAGCTCGTCGCGGCGGGCCAGCGCCGCCGCGATCGGAGCTGCGTAGGTGTCCTGCAGCTCGGCGAGGATCCCCCAGAAGACGTCGTCGGACAGGTCGAGGCCGGGGAGCAGTTCGCGTTCGACGAATGACCTCAGGGCATCATCGACCCGAAGACCTGCTGTGGTGGGCGACATCGCGTTCCCCTTCCGTTCTCTCAGCGGTTCTTTCGCTTCTCACGCGCCCGCACTTCGACACGCACCGGTGTGCCACGGAACCCGAAGTCCTCCCGGAGCCGCCGTTCCACGAAACGGACGTACTGCGGATCGAACTTGCCCGAGGTGAACAGGGCGAACGTCGGCGGGCAGTTGTGCGCCTGGGTGCCGAACAGGATGCGCGGCTGCTTCCCGCCCCGCACCGGATGCGGATGCGCAGCCGCCAGGCGGCCGAGGAAGGCATTGAGCTTGCCGGTCGAGACCCGCGTTTCCCATCCGGCCAGAGCCTCTTCGATGGCCGCCGACAGCCTGTCGACGTTGCGTCCGGTCAGGGCGGAGATGTTCACACTCGGCGCCCACCCGAAGGCGCGGATGTCCTGCTCGACCTCCCGGGCGAGGTAGTGACGGCGCTCTTCGTCGGTGAGGTCCCACTTGTTGTAGGCGATCACCAGGGCCCGCCCGGCTTCCTCCACCATGGTCAGCACCCGCAGATCCTGATCGCTGATCGTCTCGGACGCATCCAGCACCACGACGCACACCTCGGCGCGCTCAATGGCCCCCTGGGTGCGCAACGAGGCGTAGTACTCGTGCCCGGACGCTTCCTTGACGCGCCGCCGGAGCCCGGCGGTGTCGATGAACCGGTACAGCACCCCGCCGACTTCCACCAGCTCGTCAACCGGGTCCACCGTCGTCCCGGCCACGTCGTCCACCACAGCCCGTCGGGAACGGGCCAACTTGTTGAGCAGGGACGACTTGCCGACGTTGGGACGGCCGATGATGGCGACCCGTCGGGGGCCCCCCGGCTCGGCGTCGCCGGCCACCGGTGCCTGCGGCAGGACTGCCAGCAGGGCGTCCAGCAGGTCACCGGTGCCGCGTCCGTGCATCGCCGAGACCGGCCACGGCTCCCCCAGCCCCAGGTTCCACATGGCCGCCGCATCGGCCTCGGCGCGCGCATCGTCAACCTTGTTGGCCGCCAGCACCACGGGCTTCTTGCTGCGGCGCAGCACCTCAACCACGGCCTCATCGACATCCTGAGTGCCCACGGTGGCGTCCACGACGAACAGCACCGCGTCCGCAGCCGCGATCGCCAGTTCGGCCTGCTCGGCGATCTGGGCGGCCATCCCGACGGCGTCAGGGGCCCAGCCGCCCGTGTCCACGATGACGAACTCGCGACCGTTCCACTCCGCGTCGTAGGAGACCCGGTCGCGGGTGACTCCCGGCACGTCCTGGACGACGGCTTCGCGGCGTCCGATGATCCGGTTGACCAGCATCGACTTGCCGACGTTGGGCCGCCCGACGACGGCAACCACCGGCTTGAGGTCGTCGCTCATGACTGCTCGACCAGGTCGAGAACGGCCTGGATGGTCTCCTCAAGGGTGAGGTACGTGCAATCGAGGTGGATCACCCCGTCCGCGGCGGTCGTGAAGTTGACCAGCCTGGAATCGTCCGCGTCGCGGCGGAGCACCTGGTCGGCCAGCGCGCTGGCGTCCACCGCTCCCCCGAGATCAAGCTGGCGACGGGCCATCCGGACTTCCGGGTCGGCGGTCAGCAGCAGGCGCACCCTCGCGTCCGGTGCCACCACGGTGGTGATGTCGCGGCCTTCGGCGACGATGCCGCGCGGTGCAGCGTCGATGATCGCTCGCTGTCGCGACACCAGGTTCGCCCGGCACTCGGCCACGGTCGACACGGCACTCACCGTGCTGGCTACCTCCTGGCTGCGGATGCGCTCGGTGACATCCACCCCATTCACCCGGACCCACTGGTCAAGCGGGTCGGTACTGATCGCAAGATCCGCCAGCACCGTGGCCTGGGTGACCCCTTCGGCATCGGACGGATCCACCCCGGCGTCAAGGAAGGCGCAGGTCACCGCTCGATACATGGCGCCGGTGTCGAGGTAGGCCAACCCCAGGCGTTGGGCCACCCCGCGCGAGGTGGTCGACTTGCCCGAACCGCTCGGCCCGTCGATGGCGATTACAAGGCGTTCTGCCATGGCAGTGGCTCCTTCACAGCTGTGGTTCACGGTCGCGCAGGGTCCACCCTGCGGCAAGCATGGCGGCTTGCAGGGCGGGAACCCCGTCTGGGGCCACCTGCACCGACAGGTAGCCGATTTCCCGTTCGAGGTCGTGATCGATCGACACGTCTTCGACGTTCACGCCGGCGCCCTGGATGTCGGCGAAGAGTCGTGCCAGCGCGCCGGGGGCGTCCGGGATCTCCACCACGACCTTCGCATAGTCCACCGGTGCCAGCCCATGCTTGCCGGGCAGCGAGCGCGTCCCCTCCCGGCCGCGTTCCAGCAGTTCGGTGACTCGGCGCGGGTCGTCCAAGGCGTCGGAGATTCGCGCCAGGTCGTCCTGCAGCACGGCCAGTTCGAGGCGGACCGCGGCGGCGTTGGCGGTCAGTATCTGCCGCCACAACTGGGGATCGGACCCGGCGATCCGGGTCACGTCACGAACCCCCTGACCGGCCAGCCGCAGGTGTTCGGCGGGAACCTCAGTGAGCCGACCCGCCATCAGGACCGAGACCAGGTGCGGCACGTGGGAGATCTGCGCGACGGCCTCGTCGTGATGCGCCGCCCCCATGGTGACGCGTCGTCCGCCGCAGAGTCGGGCCAGTTCCTGGACGTCGAGCACCGCGTGGGCCGCCGACGTGTCGTGGGGGGTGATCACCCAGGTCCGGTCGATGAACAGGTCGGCGTTCGCCGTCAGCGGGCCGACGCGCTGCGATCCGGCCATCGGGTGCGAGCCGACGTAGCGGGAGAGATCGACATCGCTGCGGCGCAGCGCGGCCAACACCGTCCCCTTCACCGAGCCCACATCGGTGACCGTCGCGTTCGGGTAGGTCAGCAACGCCTTGTGGATGACCGCGGCGAGGGATGCCGGCGGGACGGCGACCACCACGAGCCGGACGGCCGCCGGATCGGGACGCTCGGTCGTGCCGGCCCCCCTCGAGGCGGCCACTCGCGCATGGCTCGACACGGCGTCGCTGAGGTGCACCGTGACGCCGGCGCGGGTCAGGGCGCAGCCGACGGACGCGCCCACCAGGCCGGTCCCGATCACGAGCGTGGGTGACAGGTCGATGTCGATCACTGCCCACCCTTCTGCACGAAGGATCGGACGTACTCCTCGGCATCGGTCTCCAAGACGGCGTCGATATCGTCAAGGATCGCGTCGTAGGCCTCAGCCGCCCCCGCGTCACGGGAGGCGCGCGCGCTCGACGACGGGGTCACGTCGATTGCCGACTCCCGTCGCTGGGTGGCGGGTTGCCCGCGCCGAACCCGGTTGGCCATGCGTCCTCCTTGCTCGCGGTTAGCCTATCGTCACCGAACGGGTCAGCCAGATCGACGCGATGCCGGTGCCCAGCGCCGTCGGCGATCACGAGCCACTCCCAGTCGGCCGCCTCGACCGCCTCGCCGTGGTGCGCGACGAGCCGGCCCCGTAGCCCGGCGCGGGTGTCCTGCGGCCCCACGGTGGCAGCATCGGCCGGCAGTGCTTGGGGCAGTGGCCGCAGCCGCCCGGCTCGCTGCAGGGCCTCGAAGGGCGACCGCGGCTCCAGTTCCGCCCACGCCAGGTCGAGGGCGGCGAGCCGCGGCGACTCCCAACCCAGCTGGTGGCGCGCGGCGAAGGCACTGGTGAGGGCGTACTTGGCGGCCCAATCGAGCCGGTCGGCGCACCGCAGCGGGTCGCGTTCGAGGTCGGTCAGCACCTCGTGCCACGCCTGCAGCACGCCGGCGTCGCCGCCGTGGCGCTGTTGGTGGCTGATGGCAGCCTCGCAGTAGGCGGCCTGCAACTCCACGGCGGTGAGCCGCCGCCCGTCCGCCAGTACCAGCGGCTGCCGCAGCGTCAGGTCGTGGCTGACCTGGTGGAAGGCTGCGACCGGGTCGGCCAGCCGGAGCATGGGCAGGGTCCCGCCTTCCAGGGTGTCCAGGACGGCCCCGGCGGTTCCCACCTTGAGCCAGGTCGACCACGGGGAACGGTTCGCGTCACCGGTGATGACGTGCAGTCGCCGCCACCGGGAACTGTCCGCGTGGGGCTCGTCGCGGGTGTTGATGATGGGCCGCAGGCGGGTGGTTTCGATTCCCTCGCGGCGCTCGAAGAAGTCGGCGCGCTGGCTGAGCTGGAAGCC
>CAYUWV010000136.1:0-6682 GCA_964448385.1 uncultured Propionibacteriaceae bacterium
TTGGCCGGCGCCGTGGGCATCGCGCTGGCCGGCGGGTTGGTCGGCGGCGGGATCTCCGCCTCGCGGTCGGCGTCGGGCAGTTGTGACGCCGTCTCGCTCGCGACGCGTTCACTGCCCGCCGTGGTCACCATCTTCGTCACCGGGCAGGCCGGCGCCGGTTCGGGGAGCGGCGCTGTCATCGCCGCCGACGGTGTCATCGTCACCAACGACCACGTCATCCATGCCGGACTCGAGCAGGGCTCGATCCAGGTCCTGCTGAACAACGGACAGGCCTACCCCGCCAAGGTGGTCGGCACGGATGCCGTCACCGACCTGGCCGTGCTCAGCATCGAGGCGAAGAACCTGCCGACGATGCCGATCGCCAACGGCGAGACCCTGCAGGTCGGCCAGCCTGTCGTCGCCATGGGAGCGCCGCTCGGGCTGTCGGGCACCGTCACAGCTGGCATCGTGAGCGCCCTCAACCGCGACGTCCCCGCCCCCAAAGCATCCGGCGGCACGACGGTGCTGGCCCGATCGATCCAGACCGACGCGTCGATCAATCCCGGCAATTCCGGTGGTCCGCTGCTGGACTGCCGCGGCCGGTTGGTCGGCATCAACACCGCCATCTCCACAGTGCCCAACGCCGCGGGCACCGCCGGCGGAGGCAGTGTCGGCATCGGCTTCGCCGTCCCTGCCGACATCGTCACCCGGATCACCGAGCAATTGCGGTCGTCCGGCCGAGCCGCGCATCCGTGGTTGGGTGCGGCTGTGTCAGAAGTGGACGCAAGCCTCGCGGCCCGCCTCGGAACCCCGACCGGGCTCTACGTCCAGCAGGTGGTCTCCGGTGGCCCAGCCGACCAGGCGGGTCTGCAACGCGGCGACATCATCACCCGCCTTGATGGCAAGACGGCTACCCAACTCGGACTCACCTGGCTGCTGGTCAACTCTGAGGTGGGGAGAGAGGTGACGGTCGACTACCAGCGGGGCTCCGAAGCGCGCACGGCGACGGTGACCCTCGCTGAACAACCCTGAGCTTCATCGCCCGCTCAGAGCGCACCCAGGCCTCGAACCCCGGCTCTCTCCCAGGGAGGCGTGGCTCACCAGTCAGCCGCGTACCGCGCTCGGTCGTCCAGCACGGCCAGGACCCGGTCGTTGGTCGCCGGGTCGGCCAGGCTGATGCGCACCCCGTCGCCCGGGTAGCCACGGACGAGGATGTCGGCGGCGTCGAACGCGTCCATCAACTGCCCGAACCGGTCGCCCTCGGCGCGCAGCCAGACGAAGTTGGCCTGGCTGTCCGGCGTCGTCCAGCCCGCGGCCCGCAACGCCGTCAGCATCCGGGACCGCTCGGCCATCACGGCGGTCGATCGGCGGGTCACTTCGTCGCGGGCGGCCAGCGCGGCGATGCCAGCAGCCTGAGCGACGGCGCTGACGCCGAAGGGAATGGCCGTGCGACGCAACGCCTCGGCAATGGGCTCGGCCGCCAGCGCGTACCCCACTCGCAGCCCAGCCAGCCCGTACGCCTTCGACAGGGTGCGCAGCAGGCAGAGGTTGGGGTATCGCCGGAGCAGCTCCAAGCTGTCGCTCGCCCCGGCCGGCTCGCAGAACTCGAGGTACGCCTCGTCGAGGACGACCAGAACGTTCCTCGGCACGGCGTCGAGGAATGCCTCAAGGGCTGCAGGCGGGAGAGGCACCCCGGTGGGGTTGTTCGGCGAGCAGAGCAGCACCACCCGCGTGCGGTCGTTGACCGCGGCCGCCATCGCCGTCAGATCGTGGCCCTCGTCCGGCAGCAGCGGGACGCGGACCGCTACGGCGCCGGCGATCGCGGTCAGGATCGGGTACGCCTCGAAGGAACGCCAAGCGAAGACGACCTCGTCACCGGCATCACAGAACGCGGTGATCGCCTGTTGCAGGACGGCCACACTGCCCGGGCCAACAGCCACCTCGGCCACCGGCCGGCCGACACTGGTCGCGATCGCCTCGCGTAGGGCAACGCACCCCATGTCGGGATAGCGATTGGCCCGCTGCCCGGCCGCGACGATGGCCTCGAGTACCCCCGGCAGTGGCGGTTCGTGACTCTCGTTGGAGGCGAGGGCAGCGGTGGTCGGGGAGGCGGCGCGGCGCCCGGCGACATAGCCCGGAAGGCCAAGCACGGCTTGGCGAGGCACCACGGCAAGGTCTGGAACAGTTGACACGCGGGCATCATCTCAGGTTCGCGCCGAAGCTGAACTCCTCGACCACCCGGTAACGCGGGCCACCGCGAGTGAGCTCGGAATCGATCAGGACGAAGCCGTCCACGACCCAGTCGACGTCGCCGAAACTCTCCAAGACGCCCAGCCACCCCCTCGCCCGGAACCCGCGATTGCTGCGGGCCAGGGTGAGGTGAGGACGGTAGGGCCCGCCCTCCACGGCGATGCCTGCCCGCGCCGCGGCCGTCCGGGCTCGGCCGGCGAGGTGCGCCAGTTCGGGGCTCCCGGCGCGCACCCCGAGCCACAGCACGCGGGCAGCATCGGGATGCGGAAAGCAACCGGCGCCACCGAGGCCGACACGAAACGACGTTGCTCGCCCGGCGACCTGAGCCAGGTTCTCCACCAACTGGTCGACCTCGGCCTCGGTGACTGCCCCGAGGAACGCGAGGGTCAGGTGCCAGTGATCCGCGGCCACCCACCGCAACAAGGGATCGTGGGGACTCCGTCCGCCATGCTGGCGTCGAGGTTCCACCAGGGCATCCAGCGTGGCGATGACGGGTGCCGGGGGCATCACGGCGACGAAGACTCTGTTCGGCATCAATGGAGGGGGGTTTGACGAAGGTCCCTTCACCATTGTGTCACCCAGAGCCCGGCTTCCCGCTGGTCGGCGAGTTAGGTTCCCAGGCTCGACACACGGTGCTCCCCTGCGGGAATATCCTTGTGCCGACCACCAGCGAGGGAGCACCATGTCCGGCACAGCAGAGATCCATGACGCAATCCTGACCCCGACGAAGCTTGAGCTGCTGGCAGCCTGGCTGCCGGCCCAGCCCTGGTTCGCCGGAAACGCTGACGACCTCACCCAGGTCGCCGCCTTCCGGTTCGTCGATCCTGAAGGGGAGGTCGGAATCGAGACCCTCCTGGTCGCTTCCAACGGCGTCACCTACCAGGTTCCGCTCACCTACCGCGGCGAGCCTCTGGACGAGGCAGCCAGAGCGCTGATCGGCGAACTGGAGCACTCCGTCCACGGACACCGCTGGGTCTACGACGCTGTCGGCGACCCGGTGTACGTCACCGAACTCTTCCGCGTGATCCACGAAGGTGACAACGAAGCCGACCTCTCGCAGGGCGAGAAGACCATGACCGCCGCGGGCACCGGGATCACGTCCGTGTCCAATGCGGCGACCGAGGCGGCGCGGATCGTGCGCGTGCTGGACGGTGAACACGTGCCTCCCGGTCGGCTCCCGCTCGGCGTTCTGAACGGCACCTGGACGGACGCCAACGGCACGCACGAGCAGATCCTGGCAGTCGTTCGCTGAGTCTGGTGCGCCCGGCGGCCAGGACCCCAGGCCCACACCAGACCGTTCAAAGGGGACAGCATGACGTCCGATGACCTCTCCGGGCCTGAGCTTCGGCAGCGCCTCGCAGCGCTGGAAGCCGAGAACGCCGCCCTGCGGCAGGGTGTCGCCGAGCCGGCCAAGCCAGTCCGTCGCGGCAGTATCGGACGGTCGGTGGTGGCGGCAATCCTCATCGTGTTGGGCGTGCTGTTGGCGCCGGTGTCGGTCGCTACCGGGTGGGCGAAGGCGACTCTTACCGACACCGATGCCTTCGTGGCCACCTACGCGCCACTGGCCGACGACCCCGAGGTGCAGCAGTTCATCGTCGACCGCACGGTCAGCGCCATCGACGAGAAGCTGAACATCGAAGGGCTGGTGTCGGACATCATCACCGGCCTGACCGGGCTCGGCACTCCCCCGCGGACGACCGCTGCCCTGCAGGCGCTGCAGGGACCGGCCGTGCAGGGCATCCGTGCCACGATCACCCGCACGGTCGACGGCATGGTGCGCTCGGATTCCTTCGCGACCATGTGGGCGGAGATCCTGCGCGTCAGCCACCAGCAGACGGTCCAGTTGCTCGAAAACAACCCTGAGTCGGTGCTCAGAGCTGGGCAGGACGGCAGCATCGGAATCCAGCTGGCACCGATCATCGCCAGGGCGAAGGAACGCCTGCTGGCGGAAGGGTTCGGCTTTGCCTCGGCTATCCCCGTCATCGACAAGACGGTGGTCCTTGCGCAGGTTGACGCCCTGCCAACCATCAAGGCGGTCTACGCCACCACCCTCACGGTCGGCTTGTGGCTGCCGTGGGTCGTCCTCGGCCTCCTCGTCGGAGGTGTGCTGTTGTCCCGCAGCAAGCCCCGGGCCACGATCTGGGCGGCCACCGGCTTTGGCTTGTCGATGCTGGCGCTGCTGATCGGGTTCAGTGTTGCCAGGATCGCGATGCTCGCCTCGATTCCGCAGTCTGTCCTCCCGGGAACCGTCGGGGGGGCATTGTTCGACGCCGCCACCGAGTCGATGCAACGCACCGCGACGGTCGCCTTCGTCGCCGGCCTGGTGGTGGCTGTGGTGGCTTGGCTCGCTGGCCCGTTCCACACCCCGCGCAAGCTTCGGCGGCTCTACACCGATTCAGTGGGACACCTCCGCAGCGCTGCTGCCCGGAATGGCCTGAGCACCGGTCAGGTCGGCGTCTGGGTTCACCGGCAGCGCACCCTGCTGCTGGCTGGCGTCGGCCTCGCCGCGGGCCTCGTCCTGGTCTTCAAGCGTCCGCTCACCCCCGGGGGAATCCTGTGGACATTGGCCCTCGGGCTGCTGGCGGTCGTGGTCGTCACTCTGGTGGAGCGGCCACCCGAGGCCGTCCCAGAGACCAGCGCATCGGAGCCTTCGCCGCTGAGCACCCCTGAGCCCACCGTGGAGTTGCCCGACATCCGTGCCTGAGGGGAGGCCATGGAGATGTCCGCGCCATTGCCGGCGCAGCTTGGAGCGTCCTCGCTGCTGGTCGAGCGGCTGGCGGCTTCTGACGATCCGGTGCTTGCCTACCGGGCCAGCCTGCTGGCCGGGCTGGATCCCGATTCACCCACAGCACACTCGCTGCGGGCACGCATCACCGAGTCCCCGATGGCGACAGCGCTGCTGCGGGTCCTCGAGCAGGATTCGAAGACGATGCATCACACGTACCGCAAGTGGCAGGGCCCGCACTGGACCCTCACCAGTCTCGCCATGATCGACTTCCCGCCCGGTGACGAGCGCTTGCGTCCGCTGGGCCGGTTGGTCCACGACTGGCTGTTCTCGAACCACTTCCTGCAGCCACCCCTCACCACGGTCCACCCCGGCCAGGAGTCCCGGGTTCGGCACTGCGCGTCCATGGACGGCAACGTGATCTGGTCGAGCGTGCGGCTGGGGCTTGAGGAAGACCGTACCCGTGCGGTGGTGGACCGGCTCATCGGCTGGCAGTGGCCCGACGGGGGCTGGAACTGCGACAAGCGACTCCAGGCCACCTCCTCCTCTTTCCAGGAGTCGCTGATCCCGGCGCGCGGACTGCACGCGTACGGGCGCGCACACGACTACGCCCCGGCGTTGGAGGCGGCCCAACGCGTGGCCGACCTCGTCCTGCCGCGGCGCCTGTTGTGGCATTCGCGTGACGGCAGCCTGATCGTGCCGGACTGGGCCGGCAAGCCGGCGCCTGACCGGATCCATTACCCGATCCAGTTCTTCGACGTGTTGTTCGCCCTGCAGGTGATGGCCGACCTCGGACGCCTGGGTGATCCGCGCTGCACCGATGCGCTGAACCTGCTGGAATCCAAGCGACTCGCCGACGGCGGTTTTCCGCTCGAGGCGCCGAACACGGTCACTGCCGATGGGGTTGTGAGTCGAGGCAGCTACGCCGACTGGGGTCCCTCCGGAGCCCGCCGCAGCAATCCGCTGGTGACGCTGGCCGCCCTGGCCGTGCTCAGCGCGGCCGGGCAGGCACGACTGCACGACGACTGACGGCTGACCCGGTCAGCGTGCCCGCTCACTCCCCGGGCGGGAGCCAGCGAGGACCGCCTCCAGATCACGCAGCGTGGTCCCGACCAGTGTCTGGAGTCGGGTCCACGTCGGCGCCTCGGCCAGCTCAGCGTCGTTCGGCACACCGATCGCGACCGTCCCGGCGGCGATGGCAGCAGCCAGCCCGGTGGGCGAGTCCTCGATAGCGACACAGAATGCCGGGTTCACTCCGAGCCGTTCCGCAGCCAGCAGGTAGGGCTCTGGGTCAGGCTTGCCCCGCACCACGTCCTCGCCGGCGACGATGCTGTGAATCGCCCCTGACGGCAACGCCTCGGCCACCAGGCTGGCCATGGAGCGCGACGAGGTGGTCACGATCGCCTGCTTGACCCCAGCCTGAGCGAGCCCGCTCACCAGTTCAACTGCTCCCGGACGCCACAGAACCCGGGATCGCAATGCGGCGATCACCTCGTCGGTGAGCCGGTTCGTGATCTCGCCGACACTGAGCCGAACCCCCACCGCCTGCAGTGCCACGGCGGTGAAATCCATGTCACTGCCGACCAGGCGCAGCCCGTCCTGGTGCGACCAGGATCCGCCGTGCTCGGCCACCATCCGCGTCTGGGCCTCGATCCACAACGGCTCGGAATCGATCAGGGTGCCATCCATGTCCCACAGCACCGCAGCCACGCTGAACTCGATCAACGC
>CAYUWV010000137.1:0-2483 GCA_964448385.1 uncultured Propionibacteriaceae bacterium
GGGGATTCGAACCCCTGACCTTCTCATTGCGAACGAGACGCGCTACCAACTGCGCTATAGCCCCAGGTGCCTTGCGGCGCCGTCCAGAGTAGCACCGGGCGCCCCCGGTGACGAAACCTCAGCCGACCTCGCGGCTCCCCTCGTCCAGGTTCAGGGCAGCGACTGGCGCGTCTGCGGTCACCGGGACGCTCGAGGGCGCCGGCACGGGAGCCGCAAGGTCGATCGTCCGGACGGTTCTGGGCGCCAGCGGCTTCGACACGTAGGTCGGATGGGTGATGGGGATGGGATCCCACAAGGATCCGACCCCGGACAACGGAACGCTCAGTTCAACCGAGTGCTCATGCGCGGCGACGTCCTCGACGGTCAGCGCGAGGGCCACGGTCTGCTCCTCCGCGGAATTACGGATGCGGTCCGCCCGCACCGCGAGATCGGCGCGCATCGCCGTCACGCTGAATCGGGCTACCACCAAGAACAGCACGATCACGACCACCGGGATCACCGCGGCCCACCACGCCGCGAGCCCGAAAGCCGCCAAGCCCGCCACCAGCAACTGGGTCAGCAACAAGGAGAGCAGCACCTGCCGCCTGCGTTGAGCGGCACGTTCGTCGATGAGCCTGAGTTCCCGCAGCGCCGTCCGACGGGTCAGCGGGGTGGAGACCTGCGCCACCCCTTCGTCGGCCTCGGCCAGGGACTCCCCCGCCCGGACGACGGTCACCGAACTCGGCGTGAAGGGGATCTCCTCGGCGTCATCGTCAGTGACCGGAGCCCGGTGGTGCAGGAAGTAGGGAACGAGGTACACCAACCACAAGGCAGCTATGCCCGCAAAGATCACCCCTGTCAACCCCACAACCGAACCGTAGGGGGACCGGCGGCAGGTCCGGCTGACCACGGGGGTGTGTCGCCGAATCTAGGGCAAGATCCGTCGAGGCAGCCGGGCCAGCATGCCGTCCGGCACCTCTTCGGCATGCAGCGCGAACACCTCGTGATCGCGCCATGCCCCGTCCACGTGCATGTAGGCGGGCCGCCGTCCCTCGTAACGGAAGCCGAGCTTGCGGACCACCGCGAGGCTGTTGGAGTTCTCCGGACGGATCGCGACCTCGATCCGGTGCAGCCGCAACGTGCTGAAGCAGTGATCGCACGCCATGGCCACGGCCGTCGGAATGATGCCCCGCCCCGCCCAACGCGGGTCGATCCAGTATCCGATCTGTGCCCACCCGGCAGACCCGTACGTGATTCCGCTGACCGTCACCTGGCCGACGAACACCCCGGGCTGGTGTGGGTCGGGCTGGTACTCCACCGCCCAGGGCAGCATCGTTCCTTGTCGAGCCCGCTTTGAGAAGGTGCTGACGAGCTCGGGGAAGGTCATGGGAGCATCGGGAGAGCCCGGCGGCCGAGTGGAGTCCCATGGACGGAACCAGTCTCGGCCACGTTCCCGGATCTGGGACCAGGCCCGCTCGTCACGCCTGCGCAACGGGCGAAGCGTCACTGGCCCGTGCCGCAGCGTCACCGGCCACTGCGCAGGGAGCCAGCCCATCGGCTCACGACCCCAGCAACCAGCAGACCACGTCGCTGTGCGCCTTAATCCGCTCCGTCCCTGGCCGCAGGACGACCAGGCAGTCGGCCCTGGCAATCTGGAGCGTGCCCAGCGGATCGGTGTCGGGGAACGGATCCACTCCTCGCCCTCCTGAGACGGCAAGCAGGAAGGTGGTGCGAGTGGGATCGCAGTCCAAGGGTCGAACCACCGGAGCCAAGCGGGCCGGAAGATCGAGCGGCGCCAGCCCTGCCAGTTGGCGGATGAGTGGTCTGGCGAACGCGTGGTAGGTCACCAGGGCCCCCAGCGGGTCCGCCGGGAGCACGAGGACGGGCGTCCGCTCGTCGCCGATCAGGGCGAACAACGACGACCCGCCCGGGTTCATGGCCACCTCGGCCTCGTCGATCGCTCCCAGGCTGCCCAACACCTCTGCGAGCAGCCCATCCGCTGCCCCGGCGACCAGCACCAGATCAGCGCGCAGCAGTTGCTCGGACAGAGTCCGCCGCAGCGTGTCCGCCTCCGCCGGCACGATCCCGATCGGGAAGACGGTGGCCCCGTCATGGCTGGCACTCGCCGCGACCAGGGACGTCAGGGCGTCATAGCGTTGGGAGAGCCGCTCCAGCGGGAGTCCCGGATCGACCAGGTCGTCACCCACGGTGGCCACCACGACCCGCGGACGGGGCCGGGCCAGCACCTTGTCATGACCGACTTCGGCGAGCAGCGCTATCGAACGAGCGTTGAGCACGGCGCCAGGGGCAAGCAGGAGGTCACCGTCAGCCACCCGAGACCCGGCCATGATGAGGTTCTCCTGGAAGCTCACCTCTCGCCGGAACTCGACGTCGTCACCGACTTCGACGCCGTCGGCAAGCGGGACGACGGCGTCTGCGCCCTCGGGCACGGGGGCACCGACGGCCACCTTCACGGCGGTGCCGGGAGTCAGGGGGGCGCCGCG
>CAYUWV010000137.1:2583-6680 GCA_964448385.1 uncultured Propionibacteriaceae bacterium
GTGAGGGCGGGACTGCTTCGGTCTTGGCGCGTCCGAACAGAGGCATGTGCCTACGATAAGCCATGACCGCTGGGGCCCAGGGAGGGCGGACGCGCGCCGGGGAATCCGGCGCCGAAAAGGCGCTGTTGCGGGCGAGCCTGCTGGCGGCCCGAGCCGGAGCCACCCCCCCGGATGGTGACCGGACGGCCCGGGCACTGGCCCGATCGAGGGGCAGCGACGTGGTTGCCTGCTATGCGTCCGGGCCTGGCGAGCCCGACACCTGGGCACTCATCGATGCGCTGGTCGCCTCGGGGGTACGCGTGCTGCTGCCGGTGCTGCGCCGCGATCCGGACTGGGCCTGGTATGCCGGACCCGCGCAGCTGCGTCCGTCGTGGCGGGGGATCCTCGAACCGACCACCGGCC
Source organism: uncultured Propionibacteriaceae bacterium (assembly GCA_964448385.1). Classification (GTDB taxonomy): domain Bacteria; phylum Actinomycetota; class Actinomycetes; order Propionibacteriales; family Propionibacteriaceae; genus Propionicimonas. The sequence continues at coordinate 2,986 of CAYUWV010000137.1, forward strand.
GGCTAGGACCGGAAGCGTTGGCCGAGGCGGACTGGATCTGGGTTCCCGGCCTTGCGGGGACGCCGTCCGGGGATCGCCTGGGGACTGGTATCGGCTGGTACGACCGCGCCCTGGCCCACGCCGGCCCGCAGTCGCGGATCGGCCTCTTGCTGCACGACGGCGAGGTACTGGATACGCTGCCCACCGACCCCTGGGACCAGCGCGTGCATGTCATCCTGACGGCCACCGGGAGCTGGGACTGCGATGCCACCCGCAACACGGCTGAGGGGCGGACGGAATAGCCGCCCCCAATTATCAGGTTGAGGGGGGTGAACAGTACCCTAAGAATGTACCCGCCGCGTCCAGGAAGTGATCCGTGCCCACCTATCAGTACCGCTGCACCGAGTGCGCCAACGAGCTGGAAGCCGTGCAGAAGTTCACCGACGACCCGCTGACCGACTGCCCAGAGTGCACCGGCAACCTGCGCAAGGTGTACGGCGCCGTGGGGGTCGTGTTCAAGGGCGCCGGCTTCTACGCCACCGACAACCGCAGCAAGGGCCGGGCGAACGCGGCCAAGCCCGCCGCCCAGGTCGACAAGCCCGCCGCGAGCACGAGCGCTTCGTCCACAGCCTCGTCGTCGGCCGCCTGAGCCTGTGGACAACTGACGCGTTCCGCTCTTCAGCCGCACACTTCACGGTGTGCCGCTCGCCCTCCCACCTGACCCAATCCGCCGAGCCCTCCGGTGGCATCGCCGCACCTTCGCGGCCATCTTCGCCGCGGTTGCCGTTTTCGCCGGCCTCGAGGCTGCCAGCGCCTCGAGGGGCGACACCGTCGTGGTGGTGGCAGCCCGTCCGATTGCCGGGGGACAGCGCATCGCCGCCGCGGATCTCACCGAGCTGCGTCTGGCCGCCGACGCCGTGCCTGATGGCGCGCTGACATCACCGTCGGACGCAGTGGACCGGACGGCGATCAGCACGATCCCCCGACGCGGGGTCCTGGCAGCCACCAGTCTCGTGACTGGCGGCTCCCTCGTCGCCTCCGGACGGGTGGCGTTGCCCGTCCGAGTGGACGAGAACGCACCCATCGAACTGCTGGCTGTAGGCGACCGGATCGACCTGATGGGCCCGGGCGCGTCCGGCTCGTTGGAGGTCGTGGTCCGGGATGCCCGAGTGGTCGCGCTGCCCACGTCCGGTTCGTCGGGGATGCTCAGCGCCGGTCCTGGCCGAGTGCTTCTGGTGGATCTCAGCCCGACCGATGCCACCCGGGTTGCGGCCGCTGCCGCCATCTCGACGCTGAGCTTCGCGTTGCGTTGACCGAGAGGGCACCTACACTGACGGTTCCCCCAGGCAACCACCACCACAAGGAGAACCCATGAAGGGCTTCAAAGACTTCCTCATGCGCGGCAACCTGGTCGAACTGGCCGTCGCGGTCATCATGGCCACCTCGTTCGGCGTCGTCGTCAGCACGTTCACCCAGATCATCATGGACGTCATCGGCAAGATCGGTGGCAACCCCAACTTCGACACGGTCACCATCGGCGGCATCAACGTTGGCAAGTTCATCACGGCCACGGTCGCGTTCGTCATCTTGGCGGCGATCGTCTACTTCGGCGTCATCAAGCCGTACGAACTGCTCCGCACCAGGCTCGCCAAGCCCGCAGCGGTTGTCGAGGTGAAGGAGCCGTCCACCGACGAGCTGCTGACCGAGATCCGCGACCTGCTCAAGGCGAAGCACTGACCCCTGACTGAACGCCGGTGTCCACCCCTCAGCGAGGGTGTGGACACCGGCGTTCTGTGTCACCGGACCGGCTCCGATCGGCCCTGGACCCGGGGGCTCAGGTGCCGTGGTGGGGCGGAACCTCGCGGAGCAGCCGGACCTCGTCCGGGGTCAGCCGCGTCCGGACGGAGGGATTCCTGGTCACCAAGGTGGCGATCCCCAACGCGGCGCGGGTAGCGCCCAGCGCGGCCTGCAACTGAGCCGCGCCACAACCCTGCCGGAGTGCCGCAGGGACGGGGTGCGGCCAGGGCAATCCGGCCTCCAACCGAGCCTGCGCGTGTGCTGCGATGCGGTCACCCGTCCACCCTCGAGCCACGAGGGCCTCCGCCAGCGCGTCGGGATCCGGTCGTCCCGGCTCGTCGACCTCAAGCTGCTCCCCGACCAGCGCGAAGCCGACTGCCGCGTGCCAGCGTGGGCTCACCGGTAGTACCGGGTCTCCCCCGTCTCGGGCAAGGTGACAGCTCCGACCACCTCGGCAGGTTCGTCGAAGACCCAGTCACCACGGACGACCAGCGACTCGGCCCGCCTCAGGGATGGCACCACCTTCACCCGTGACTCGAAGTCGTCCACCAGTTTGTAGTACCGCCCTGCCAGGTCGATCTCAGGGATCGCGGTCGTTGCGACGAGTCGCCCGTCCTCGCCCAGATCGAACACGTCGGAGCGCAGCAGCATCAGCTCGTTGGTGGTCTTGACCGGCAGGAAGCGATCGCGCCCCACCGCAATCGCCTGAGCCCCGGCAAACACCTCGATCGCAGCGCCCATGGCCGACTCGAGTTGGATCACCGGGGTCGAGCTGGGATCCCCGGGGTCGACCGTCTTCTCGTTGAGAATGAGCGGGAGCCCCAGCACGCCGTCACGATCGCGCATGGCTGCCCGCACCTGGACCAGGTCAAGCCACAGGTTGTTGGCGTGGAAATAGGGGTGCACGTGCTCGTCGGTGAAGAACACCAGGTCTTCGGGCGCCGTCTGCGCGGTGTCGCGCAGGATGAGTTGCCCGTCCGACTTCCGAATCGCGAGGTGGCCACCCTTGCGGTCGTTGACGGTGCGGGGGCACACCTCGGCGGCGTAGGGGGCGCCGGTGCCGGCGAACCACCCGGCCAGAGCGGGATTCGGCGCGGCCCCGAGGTTGTCCCCGTTGGCGACCGAGGCGTAGCGGAAGCCAGCCTCAATCAGGGCGTCGAGGATCCCCGAGCCCCACAGCGCGGTGTAGAGGTCGCCATGCCCCGGCGGGCACCACTCCAGGCTGGGATCGGCAGGATGCTCCACCGGGGTGAGATCGTCTCGCCGCAGCTTGGGTTCGGCATTCTGCAGGAAGTCCAGCGGCAGTCCGCCCACCGCCAAGTCGGGGTAGCGCGCCAGATGGGCCAGGGTGTCTCGTTGCGTCCGGAAGCTGTCCATGAACAACAGCGGCAGCGGGACGCCGAAGTGCTGGCGGGCGTAGCGCACCTGCTCCACGATGAGATCGAGGAAATTCTTGCCGTCTCGTACCGGAAGCAGGGTTTTGGCTGAGTCGAGTCCCATCGAAGTTCCCAGACCGCCGTTGAGCTTGATCATCACGGTTCGACCGAGCGCTTCCGCGGCAGTTGCCTCGCTGACCTCGACCTGAGCGAGCTGTGGGGGGTCCAGCAGCGGAGCGATGGAGCTCTCGGGGATGATCCCGGTTTCGCCTCGTTCACAGAGGCGGTAGAAGTGGCTGAAGACGCCGATCGCCACGGGATCCACCCCGGCAGCTCGCATCTTCTCGGTACACAGTGACAACCCGTGGTCGCTCATACCCCGATGCTAACCACGATGGCGGGTGCTCCCCACCGGAAGACAGAAAACGAGAGTGACGCCGATCGAAGGGCTAGAAGCCGTCTACCCACCCCCAGGAGACATCATCGACCCGGCGTCACTCTCAGGGGTGACTGTACTCGACAGGGGAAGGAGAATCCAGCGCC
>CAYUWV010000138.1:0-6638 GCA_964448385.1 uncultured Propionibacteriaceae bacterium
AGGACGCGACGGGCACACGCTGGCCGATCGCGGACCACACCCGGATCGCTCGTTCAGGTTCGACCTTGTTCACGTACAGCACGTGGTCACCGGCGAGCACCCCGAGGTGTACGAGTTCGTCGGCCGCGCGCGACAACGCCACCAGTGCCGGATGTAACGCCTGCGCCAGATTGTGCGGGGCGTAGGCGCGGTCGCCCAGTTCGAAGGCTGCCGGCCCGAGCTGGTAGAAGCCGTTGGCCTCGTCCTGGGTGGCGAACCCGCGCAGCCGCAGGGTCGACAGTGCTCGGTACGCGGTGGACTTGTTCAGCTGGACGCTCTCGGCTAGGTCGGCCAGAGCCGCGCCTCCCGGCCCCACGTCCGCGAGCGCCATGAGTAACTGCAGCGCACGGTCGACGGCCTCCACCCGGGGAGCCTGCGTTTCGGTCATCGAATCTCCTTCGCTGCGGTCAGCGTTCGTGGGTTCCTGGCGAACAGTTCTACTTTGCCTCTTGCCAAACAGCTTGAAACGTTGCAAACTAGTGTCACTGAACGAAACATAGCGTTTTGCACAACGAAACGCAAGACCCAAGGAGGGGTCCGATGCACGTGACCGATAGCCGGATCGTCCCGGTGGTGGTCATTAACCAGGCCGACCGCGCGGAGGCACTTGGTGAGGCCCTGGTGGCCGGTGGGATTCCGGTCGCCGAGGTGACCTTACGAACCGCCGCAGCCGTGGCAGCCATTCGGCGAATGTCGGCCAATCAGGACCTGTTGGTGGGAGCCGGGACGGTGCTCACCGCAGACCAGGTCGACCAGGCGGTGGAGGCCGGCGCGCAGTTCATCGTGAGCCCAGGGTTCAGCGCGGCGGTGGTTCGTCGGGCGCAGCAGCAGGGGCTGCCGGTGTTCCCCGGGGCGGTCACGCCGACCGAGATCATGGCGGCGCTGGACCTGGGCCTGACCACACTGAAGTTCTTCCCCGCCAACGTCTATGGCGGTCCGGCCGCGCTCAAGGCGCTGGGCGCGCCGTTCCCGCAGGTGCGTTTCGTTCCCACCGGGGGAGTCTCGGCCGGCAACCTGGCCGACTACCTGTCGCTGCCGAGCGTGGCCGCGGTCGGTGGTTCCTGGATGGTGCCCACGGACGCGATCGACGCTGGTGACACCCTGACGATCCGTCGGCTCTGCGCTGAGGCCGTCCGGGCCGCTGCCACCTTCCCGAAGGCGGCCTGAGATGACCGGCGCGCTGACGCTTCGTCCGGTCGAGGACTGCCGCTACCAGGCGGTCTCCTTGGGTGAGGTGATGCTGCGGCTCGATCCCGGGGACCTGCGGATCCGCACCGCCCGCAGCTTCACCGCCTGGGAGGGCGGCGGCGAGTACAACGTGATCCGCGGGCTGTCCCGGGTGTTCGGGTTGCCGACCGCGGTGGTCACCGCATTGGTTGACGACGAGGTTGGGCACCTGATCGAGGGCTTCATCCTCGCTGGCGGGGTGGACACCCAGTGGCTCACCTGGGCCTCATCGGACGGTGTGGGCCGGACGGTCCGCAACGGGCTGAACTTCACCGAGCGCGGGTTCGGGGTGCGTGGCGCCAAGGGGGTCTCCGACCGCGGGCACACCGCCATCGCGCAGTTGCGTGGTGACCAGATCGACTTCGACCGGCTCTTCGGCGAACTGGGGGTTCGCTGGCTGCACACCGGCGGGATCTACGCTGCGCTGTCCGAGCAGAGTGCCGAAACGGCCCTGGCCGCCGTCCGGGCCGCCAAGAAGCACGGCACCGCGGTGTCCTACGACCTCAACTACCGCCCCAGCTTGTGGCAGACGATCGGCGGCCAACAGCGAGCCCGCGAGGTCAACCGCGAACTCGCCCAGCACGTCGACGTCATGATCGGCAACGAGGAGGACTTCACCGCCGCTCTGGGCTTCGAGGTCGAAGGCGTCGATGAGCACCTGGCGACGCTGCCGATCGAAGGCTTCCGGGCCATGATCGACCAGGTCGCGGCCGCCTACCCGAACCTGGCCGTGATCGCCACCACACTGCGCACCGTCCGCTCGGCCTCGGTCAACGACTGGGGTGCGGTGGCCTGGTCAGCCGGCACCGGCCTGGTCCAGGCCACCCACCGGCCGGGCCTGGAAATCCTCGACCGGGTCGGCGGCGGCGACTCGTTCGCCTCCGGCCTGATCTACGGGCTACTCACCGGTCAGGACCTGGCCCGCAGTCTGGAACTCGGCGCCGCCCACGGCGCGTTGGCCATGACCACCCCCGGGGACACCTCGATGGCCACTGCGGCGGAGGTCCTCAAACTCGCCAGCGGCGGCAACGCTCGGGTCGATCGGTAGGAGTGCCGATGACCTTCAGCAACAGCCTCGAGGGACATCGCGTCCCGAGCCCCGAGCCGAGTTCCCTTCAACCCTCCCAATCCCTCCCTCAAGAATCCAGTTTCCCGAGTGGCCGTTCCGCGGCCCCTCGTCAACGATGACGAAAGGATGTACACAATGAGAACCACGCAGAGCGCGCAACCCCCGACCGAGATCGGCCATCGCGACCCGAAGAAGGCGGCCATGAGTGGCTGGATCGGCAGCGCCTTGGAGTACTACGACTTCGCGTTGTACTCGCAGGCCGCGGCACTGGTCTTCCCGGCGATCTTCTTCACCTCCGACAACCCGACGGTCGCCCTGATCGCCTCGCTTGCCACCTACGCGGTGGGCTACGTCGCCCGCCCGGTCGGTGCTGTGGTCTTGGGCGCGTGGGGCGACCGGCATGGCCGCAAGAACGTGCTCGTCCTCGCGATGTTGCTGATGGGCTTCTCCACGTTCGCTGTGGGGCTGCTTCCCACCTATGGACAGGTTGGGGTGCTCGCGCCAATCATGCTGGTGATCCTGCGCCTGGTCCAAGGGTTCGCGGTGGCGGGCGAGCTCGGTGGCGCGAGCGCCATGATCGTCGAGCACGCTCCCGATGCCAGGCGCGGGTTCTTCGCCAGCTTCAGCCTGCAGGGCACGCAGGTCGGCTCGATCCTCGCCACCGGCGTCATGCTTCCCCTCGCAACCCTGCTCGACCCGGTCAGCTGGACGACCTGGGGCTGGCGCATTCCCTTCCTGCTCAGTGCAGTGGTGATCATCGCGGGGTATGTCATCCGCCGTCGCGTGACGGAGCCGCCGGCCTACCTCGCCCAGGCTGGAAAGCCCGCGGAAAAGCACAGGTTCCCGTTCCTCGAGTTGGTGCGAACCCACCCCATGGTGACCCTGCTCTGCGTGATCATGACCTTCACGAACGTCATCGGCATGGCGACCCTCGTCTTCGGTGTCTCGTACGCAACCCAGAAGGGCTACGGCATCGGCTTCACCACCGGTGACATGTTGTGGGTGACTCTGATCGCCAACGTCACCGCCGTGTTGACCATCCCGCTTTTCGGGGCGCTGTCGGACCGGGTTGGCCGCCGCCTGTTCATGGTGGTCGGCGGGATCGGTGGCGGGCTGTTGGCCGGTGCCTACCTGTGGGCCGTCCAGCAAAAGAACCTGGCCCTGGTCTTCGTGCTCGTGGTCATCGTGCAGGGCATCTTCTTCCAGATGTGGAACGCAACCTTCGCCACCTTCTTCCAAGAGCAGTTCCCGATGCGCATCCGGGTCACGGGGTTCGCCGTGTCGCAGAACGTGGGTCTCATGATCGCCTCGTTCTTCCCCAGCATCTTCGCCGCGATCGCACCTCCCGGATCGACCAACGTTCCGCTCGTCATCGGGGCGACCACCTTCGGCATCACGCTGGTGGCGGCGATCGCTGCCCTGCTGACCCCCGAGACCAAGGGCAAGTCGCTGGAGGACCTCGAAGGGCCCAGTGCGCGAGCCTCCCAAGTGGCGAGCACCCAGCACGCCTAAGCGCAATCAAGGTGAAGGAGCCGTGCGGGACCAGGTCCCTGGCTCAGTGTGATGCTTGGCGGACGAGCAGAGGATTCGTCCGCCAGCTGGTTCGACACCCTGGTGTCGAGATGCGAGCAGTTCCGCCAATGACGGCGATGGCATGACGAGGAGAAACTGATGGAACAACACAAGACGTGGCCCGTGAAGCACAGCCCACTGCTGCGGGCACCGGAGCGGTTCGTCTCTCGGGAGCAGATTCAGGAGCTGGTCGGTCGGCTCACGACCAACCTCGTGAACATCTCCGACGCGTCCGGCGAGTTCTTGCTGCGCCTGGATGACGGCCGGGTCATCGACACGAAGGGCTGGGCCGGCTGGGAATGGACCCACGGCATCGGGCTGTACGGAATCTGGCAGTACTACGACCAGACCGGTGACCCGGCGATGCGCGACATCATCGATTCCTGGTTCCAAGCCCGCCTCGCCGAGGGCACCACGAAGAACGTCAACACGATGTCGCCCTTCCTCACGCTGGCCTGCCGGTACGAGGAGACCCGCGACCGCACCCTGCTGCCGTGGCTGGAGTCGTGGGCCGAGTGGGCCATGCGCGACATGCCGCGAACCCCCCGCGGGGGAATGCAGCACATCACGCTGGCCGAAGAGAACCATCACCAGCTCTGGGACGACACTCTGATGATGACGGTGCTGCCGCTGGCCAAGATCGGTCTGCTGCTGGGTCGTCCGCAGTACGTGCAGGAAGCGACGTTCCAGTTCCTTACCCACGTGGCCTACCTGGCGGACCGCGAGACCGGCTTGTGGTTCCACGGCTGGACGTTCGAGGACCACCACAACTTCGCCAGAGCGCGCTGGGCTCGCGGCAACTCGTGGTTGACCATGGTGATCCCGGACTTCCTCGAACTGGTGGATCTTCCCGAGTCCGACCCGGTGCGCCGCTTCCTGATCGAGGTGCTGGACGCCCAGGTCACCGCCTTGTCCGGACTGCAGGATGGCTCGGGGTTGTGGCACACCCTGCTCGACGACCCCTCGTCCTATCTTGAGGCATCGGCAACCGCCGGCTTCGCCTACGGAATCCTCAAGGCGACCCGGCTGGGCTACCTCGGACGTGAGCACGCGGCGGTGGCCGAGCGGGCGGTTCGGGCGATCATCGCGAACATCTCCGACGACGGCGAGCTGCAGCAGGTGTCGTTCGGCACCGGCATGGGGCCCGACCTCGATTTCTACCGAAACATCCCGCGGACCTCAATGCCCTACGGCCAGGCCATGGCGATCCTGTGCCTCGCGGAGTACCTGCGCACCTACTACTGAGGCGCCCGGACGGACGCCGGACCACTCACCACTCACATCCGTATCACCCATGGAGGAAGCTCATGATTATCGACTCGTTCCGTCTCGACGGGAAGGTCGCCCTCGTGACGGGTTCGTCGCGCGGGCTCGGTCAGGCCGCGGCCGTGGCCCTGGCCGAGGCGGGCGCCGACGTTGCGCTGCTGGACCGGTCGCCAGCCCAGGAGACCGCTGACCTGATCCAAGCGCTCGGTCGCCGGACCTACTCGGTCGAGTTGGACCTGATCGCGGCGACCCCCCAGGACATGGCCACCGCGATCCAGTCCGTGACCGACGCCCTGGGACGCATCGACATCCTCGTGAACAACGCAGGCATCATCCGACGCGCGCCGCTGCTGGAGCACCCGGCCGCGGATTGGGACGCCGTGCTCGCTATCAACCTCGATGCCGTGTTCCATCTGTCCCAGGCGGCGGCCAAGCGGTTCGTGGCCCAAGGCAGCGGCAAGATCATCAACATCGCGTCGATGCTGTCCTTCCAGGGCGGGGTCCTGGTCCCGGGGTACACCGCCAGCAAGCATGCCGTCGCTGGGCTCACGAAGGCTTTCGCGAACGAACTGGCCGCGCATGGGGTCAACGTCAACGCGATCGCCCCCGGGTACATGGCCACGGACAACACCGCCCAGCTGCGGGCCGATCAGGTTCGCGAGAAGGCGATCCTTGACCGCATCCCCGCCGGCCGCTGGGGAACGGCCGCCGACCTGCAGGGCCCGTTCGTCTTCCTCGCCTCGGCCGCTTCGGACTACCTCAACGGCGCCATCATCCCAGTCGACGGCGGCTGGCTGGTCCGCTGAGCCATCACCCACCAACGCACCAGAATCTGGAGAACACACCATGGAACAGCGCTACGCAACCAGTCCGGACCAACTCCCACGCTTCGCTACCGATGAACTGCGCGAGCGGTTCCTGGTCGAGGAGGTCTTCGTCCCCGGTGAGGTCACGGCGGTCTACACCCACCACGACCGGATTGTGCTGGGAGGTGCGGTTCCGGCGGGGCAGCAGCTTGCGTTGCCGACCTTCGACGAGCTCCGCTCGGAGTACTTCCTCGCCAACCGCGAGCTGGGCCTCATCAACGTCGGCGGCGCGGGAACCGTGACCGCGGACGGCGAAACGTACGAGCTGCCACACGGCGCTTGTCTCTACATCGGCATGGGCACCCGTGACATCACCTTCGCCGACGCCCCGGGTGCGGACGTGGGCGCGAGCGGGGCGCAGTTCTACCTGTTCAGCGCCCCGGCTCACACCACCTACCCCACCACCTTGGTCCTGCCAGATCAGGGCACGGTGCGTGAGTTGGGTGACCAGGTCACCAGCAATCGACGAACCCTCACCCAGTACATCCACCTGAACGGCGTCCAGTCCTGCCAGATTCTCATGGGGGTCACCCGGCTGCACCCGGGGTCGATGTGGAACACCATGCCGGCCCACACCCACGACCGGCGCACCGAGTGCT
>CAYUWV010000139.1:0-3335 GCA_964448385.1 uncultured Propionibacteriaceae bacterium
GGGCGTCCTCGATGTCGTCCTGCACCTCGTCGTGGCCGTTGATCTGGAAGCTGCGATAGGCCATGGTCATCACGAAGGCAGCCACCGACAGGGTGATCACGATTGCCGTCAGCACCATCGCCTGAGGCAGCGGGTCAGCCATGCTGGCCTTGAGGGTGAGCCCGATGATCGGAGCCCCCCCGGCCGGCCCAGAGGCGACCAAGAACAAGGTGCTGACGCCGTTACTCGAGAGCACGACGCCGATCAGGATTCGGCTCAGCGACCGCTCGGTGATCAGGTACACCCCACACGCGATCAGCGCGCCCGCGACGATCGCCAGGGTCAGGTTCGCCGCCATCAGGTCCACCGCCTGCCAGGGATGGCCCGGGTGGATTCCGGTTCGGGAGCCGGAGTCTGCTCGTCGCGGGCCTGCGCGTCGATCCCGGCGCCGAGGCTGCGTCCAAGATCGAGCAACATGCCGACCACCACCAGGTACACGCCGACGTCGAAGGCGGTGGACGAGACCAGGTGGATTTCCCCGAGCAGCGTCCAGGATCCCCAGGGGGTGGCCACCGCTTCCCAACCCGGGACGCGCAGGTGGACGTCGTAGCTCTGGAAGATCAACCCCCCAGCGGCCAGCGGCGCGAGCGCGGTCGCCACGGACAGCACCAGGCCGCTGCCCAGGAGCGCGCCGGCGGGGATGGGCATCGCCTCGTCCAGTTCGTGGCCGCCGCCGGCCAGGTAGCGGATCAGCAGGGCTGTGCCCGCCACCAGTCCGCCCGCGAAACCGCCCCCCGGCAGGTTGTGGCCGGCGATCAGCAGATAGATCGACACCATGATCATGACCGGGAACAGCAGCCGGGTGACCACTTCGAAGACCAGCGATCGCAACGCTGGTGGCAGCGTCTTGCTGCCGCGTAGCCAGCCGTCCACGACCCCGGGGCGGGGCGCGGGCGCCCGGCGGATCGTCCCGGCGCGCCCGCGGAGAAAGATGAGGCTGGCGACCCCGGTGGCTGCGATGCTGAGCACCGCGATCTCGCCGATGGTGTCCCAGGCCCGGGTGTCGACGAGGACGACGTTGACGATGTTCTTGCCGTACCCGAACTCATAGGCGATCTCGTGGTACGCCTGAGAGACAGGCACCGCGCGGCGTGAACCGAGCGTCAGCAGCGCCACCAGCGTGAAGGAGAGCCCGGTGCCCAGCGCGATCAGGACTCGCCACCAACGTCCCGCTGCCAGGGGCCGCTCGGTGAAGAACTTCGGCAACTTCCGCAGCACCAGCAGGAAGACCAGCAGCGATACCGTCTCGACCAGTACTTGGGTGAGCGCGAGGTCGGGGGCCCCGTGCATCAGGAACAGCAGGGCCGTGCCGTACCCGGTGATGCCCAGCAGCAGGACGGCGCGCAGCCGCCCCCGCGACGTCGCCACCAACAGCGCCGAGACCACGGTGACGCCACCCACCAGCATCTGTCCCCAGCCGTCGGCGACGCTGACCTGTGGCCAACTGCGGACCTGCGACAGGGTGAAGAACAGCGCCGAGGTCACGACGACGAGAATCGTGGCGACGTAATTGGCCAGGGAGCCCCGTTGGGTTCGGTGGGTGACCTCGACGGCGAGCCGGTCGATTCCCCGCATCGTCTCCCGGTAGAAGTCGGCCGCGGCGGGTACCGGTGGGAAGGTCTGCTGCACCGCGGCAATGCGGTCGCGCTGCCAGAACAGGACGACGCCCAGCGCGACAGCCAGGGCCGAACCGGCCAGCGGCACCGTGAAGCCGGGCCACAGCGCCATGCCGTGGCTGGGCTCGCCGATGGGCAGGGAGGCTGCGTACGGCTCCAGGACGTCGGTCAGTGGCCCACCGAGGAAGCCACCGATCAGGCAGGCAAAGGCCAAGATCCCGGGAACCACCACGAAACCGACCGCCGGCCGGTGCTTGACGGTGGACGGGGCCACCCCGGGCCGGGGGGCGAACGCCCCCCACCAGAAGCGCAGCGAGTAGGCCACGGTGATCGCCGACCCCGCCACGATGACCGCCGTCAGGGCCCAGGCCGGCAGTGGGGCCAACTGCGTCCCGTCGCCACCCAGCGCGAGGTTGGTGATGCCCTCCAGCCCTGCCTCCTTCGCGATGAAGCCGAGCGTGGGCGGCAGCCCGGCCATGGAGGCGGCCGCGATCGCGGCGATCGTGGCGGTCACGGGCAGGCGACTGCCTAGGCCGTTGAGCTCGCTGATCCGCCGGGTTCCCGCGCTGTGGTCGACGACCCCGACCACAAGGAACAGCGTGGCCTTGAACAGGGCGTGGGCGATCACCATCGCCAGCCCACCCAGCGCGGCCGCCTGGGTGCCCGTCCCCAGCAGCAGCACGAGGAAGCCGAGTTGGCTGACCGTCCCGTACGCGAGCAGCAGTTTGAGGTCGTCCTGACGCAGCGCCCGCCAGCCACCCAAGAACAGGGTCATCGCACCGAGCAGCCAGACCGCTGGACGCCAACCCGGCACTCCTGCCAGCGCCGGCGCCAGCACGGCGACGAGATAGACCCCAGCCTTCACCATGGCGGCGGCGTGCAAGTAGGCGGAGACCGGGGTGGGTGCGGCCATGGCGCCCGGCAACCAGAAGTGGAACGGCACCAGTGCGGACTTGCTCAGCGCCCCCAGCAGGATCAGCAGGGCAGCGATCGTGACCGCCAGGCCCTCAGGCGGGTCGCTGAGGATCGCCTGCAGGCTGAACGTCCCCGCCGTCCACCCCAACGTCAAGATGCCCACCAGCATGGCCAGCCCGCCAGTGGTGGTGACAATCAGTGCGGTGAGAGCGGCCGAGCGGTTGGCGCGCCGGGTCGGGTCGTGGCCGATCAACAGGTAGGAGAGGACAGTCGTCAACTCCCAGAACACGTACAGGATGACCAGGTCGTCGGCCGTGACCAGCCCGATCATGGCGCCACAGAAGGCCGTCAACAGTCCGAGGCAGCGGGTCTGGGGCGGATCGTGTTCGAAGTACCAGCGGCAATAGCACAGCACCAGGGCGCCGATCCCCGTGACAACCAGGGCCAGTAACCACTGCACCAAGCCGACCCGAAACGCCAGGGAGACTCCCAGCCCGGGAATCCAGGGGTAGTTCTCGGCCAGCACTCCCCCGGCCAGGATCACCGGCGCCTGGCCAACCAGCCAGCCGAACGTGAGCAGCGGAACGAGGGCGGCCACCCAGAAGCCGCGCTGGCCCAGCCAGCGGGTGAGCATCGGGGCTGCCACGGCCATCAGCAGGTGGGCAAGGATCAGGCTCACCATCAACGAGCCCACCCCCTCACTGGCCGTGCCGCTGCACGGCATCCCGTGCCGCCACCGGCCAACGGTGTGGAGCAGAGGTGTGC
>CAYUWV010000139.1:3435-6633 GCA_964448385.1 uncultured Propionibacteriaceae bacterium
CCGCTGCACGGCATCCCGTGCCGCCACCGGCCAACGGTGTGGAGCAGAGGTGTGCGCCGCCTGCCGATTCGTACTCGAACCCTACCGGCTGACTGCGACGCTGGTCCGGTGCCAGTCGCGACTGGCAGGCGCGTCAGGATCGCGTCAAGCTCCCCCGTGCGGGTGTCAAGGACGCGTCAAGAACTCGCGCCCCCAACCCCCGGCCGTGGTGCTCTGGTCATGTGACGACAAGCACGAACCTGGCCAAGCGCATTCTGGTCGGGAACCGCATGCGCTCCGACCAACTCGGCGACACCCTGCTTCCCAAGGTCCTGGCCCTCCCGGTCTACTGCAGCGACCCCATCTCCTCCAACGCCTACGCGACCCAGGAGATCCTGCTGGTGCTCACGCTGGGCGGTGCCGCCCTGGTGACGCTGACGCCGTGGATCGCTTTCGCCGTGATCGGCCTGCTGCTACTGGTGACCTTCTCGTATCTCCAGACCTGCCACGCCTACCCCTCAGGGGGCGGTGCGTACGTGGTGAGCAAAGAGAACCTGGGACGAATCCCGGCCTTGGTCGCGGCCTCGGCCTTGATGGTCGACTACGTCATGACGGTGGCGGTCTCAATCGCCGCGTCGGTGGAGAACTTCACCTCTGCGTTCACCGAACTCCACCCCTACTCGGTGGCGCTGTGCCTCACGTTCCTGCTGATCATCACGGTGATGAACCTGCGCGGGGTTCGTGAGTCCGGCAGTCTCTTCGCCATCCCCACCTACGGTTTCATCCTCTCGGTGTACGCGCTGCTGGTCACCGGGTTCTTCCGGGTGGTGTCCGGCCATCCCCCGATCGCCGAGTCGGCGAGCTTCGGCTTTCACGTCGAATCCACCACCGGAGCCGCACTGGTGATCCTGGTTCTGCGCGCCTTCGCCTCCGGTTGCACCTCGCTCACCGGGGTCGAGGCGGTCAGCAACGGCGTGCCTACCTTCCGTCCGCCGAAGAGCCGCAATGCGGGCATCACGCTGGTCGTGATGGGGGCACTCTCGGCCGTCATGATGGCCGGTATCGCGCTGCTGAGTACCTGGTCACACATCCACATCGCCGAGGACTCCGGGATGCTCACCGGAATCCCGGACGACTACGTCCAGCGGACGGTGCTGGCCCAACTCTCTGCCGCGGTGTTCGGCAACAACAGCCTCATGTTCTTCGCGGTCCAGGTCTTCACCGCGCTGATCCTGGCGATGGCGGCCAACACCGCCTTCAACGGCTTCCCCATCCTTGCCTCGATCCTCGCGGCAGATCGTTTCCTGCCCAAGCAACTCGCTCGCCGAGGGGACCGGCTGGTGTTCTCCAACGGCATCCTGATCCTTGCCGGGGTCGCGGGGGCGCTCATCTGGGGGTTCAACGCGTCCACGACCCGGCTGATCCAGCTCTACATCGTGGGCGTCTTCGTCTCATTCAGCCTCAGTCAGTCCGGCATGGTGGTGCACTGGTTGCGACAACTCCGCGAGCGTCACGCGACCCAACGCCCCAAGCTGATCGCCTCCATGGCGGTGAACCTGGTGGGGGCACTCGCCACCGCCGCCGTCCTGGTCATCGTGCTGATCAGCAAGTTCACCCACGGCGCCTGGATCGTCGTGGTGGCGATGCCGGTGATCTGCTGGCTGATGGTGGCCATTCACCGGCACTATTCACGCACTTCGCGGAGCCTGCGGCCTCGTCAGACTGGGATCACCCTGCCCAGCCGCATCCATGCCGTGGTGCTGGTCAGCCAACTCAATGAGCCCACGCTGAAGGCGCTTTCGTTCGCGCGGGCCATCCGCCCCTCGAGCGTGACGGCGCTTCGGGTCGACACCAGCCCAGAACGCACCGCGAAGTTGCGACGGGACTGGCTCGAGCGCGAAATCCCCGTCCCGCTGGCGGTCGTGGCGTCGCAGTACCGTGACCTGACGGCGCCGGTGCTGGCTTACCTGCGGGCGATGCGGGTCGGGCCACGCGACATCGTCGAAGTCTTCATCCCCGAGTATGTGGTGGGCCACTGGTGGGAGCAGGTCTTGCACAACCAGAGCGCGCTGCGGTTGAAGACCCGGCTGCTCTACATGCCTGGGGTCATGGTGACGTCAGTGCCCTACCAACTGGGTTCGGCGGAGCCATACCGGGAGGACGCGCCGGGCTCTGACACGGTTGGTGCCCACATGGCAGGCTGACCCGCATGAACGACGCGACGTGGCCGGACCGGGCCCTGGGGCTGGGGACGGGGCTCACCCGCTTCCGCCAGCTGACCGGTCTGGTCGTTGCACTGGTCGCGATCCCGCTCATCACCGCCTTGTTGCTCCCCATCCGCGCCGACGTCGGCCTGCAGACGGTCCTGCTGCTATTCGTGTTGGCGTGCGTGGTGTCCTCAGTCGTCGGTGGCCTCGCGCCAGCTGCCGTCGCCGCCATCGGCGGGTTCAGTTGCGCCAATCTGTTCTTCACGCCGCCGTACGGCAGCTTCTTCGTCCAGAAGGAGCGGGAGTTGTGGGACCTGCTCGTCTTTCTCGCGGTAGCTATCAGTGTGGGCCTCGTCGTCGAAATCGGGGCTCGGGACCGCGCCCGCGCTGAGCGGGCGAAGGTCGAGGCTGCGGTGGCAGCGGACCTCGGACGCCGAGAGCCAGGCACCCACACTGTCGCCGCCGTCCTGAGTGAGGCCTGCGAACGGTTCTCGATGGACGGGGTGGCGCTGCTCGGCGCCGGTGGCCAACCGCTGGCGACGGTCGGTGACACTTCGGGCCACATCTCCGGGCGGACTCCCGCCGGCCAGGGTCTCGAGCTGGTGCTGTATGGCCCCGCTGTGCTGGGCAGCGATCCGCGGCTGTTAGGGACGCTGGGCTCGACGGCAGGACGCCTGTGGCGCGCAGAGCTCGTGGCCGCCGAAGCCGCCCGAGCCGAGCAACTGGCCCGCGTGGACCAGCAGCGCTCCAGCCTGCTCGCCGCCGTCGGTCATGATCTGCGAACTCCCCTGGCGACCATCAAGGCGTCCGTCTCGACGCTCCGCCAGGACGATCTGGAACTCGACGAACCGGATCGAGCCGAGCTCCTCATCGCGATCGAGGCGAACGCGGACCGCCTCGCGGAACTGATCGCCAACCTGCTCGACATGAGCCGGCTGCAGGCGGGCGAACTGTCGGTCAGATTCGCTCCGGTCGCCATCGCCGAAGTGCTGGTGGGAGCGTTGCGGCTGGC
>CAYUWV010000140.1:0-2905 GCA_964448385.1 uncultured Propionibacteriaceae bacterium
AGCTCGTCCACCGTGTGCGGACGGAAGGCGTTGCGCACCTCCGGCCGGTCGAAGGCGATCCGGACCGCCGGCACCTCCACAGCGCGGTGGTAGGTGATGTCGGTGAACTCGAAGCCGTCCACCGGTTGCCAGCGTTCAGGCTGCCACGGGTTGGTCATGACGTCAGGTTAGCGAGCCGTCCAGCTGGTCGCGTACGGCCAGGGCCACGTCGGGAACGTCGGTGAACACCCCGTCCACGCCGCAGTGGTACATCCGTCGCAGCTCCCGTTCGCTGTTGACCGTCCAGGTTCGGACGGCCAGCCCTGCCTGGTGCGCCCGCGTCACGTAGGCGCGGCTCATCACGAACCGGGACGGCGGGTGGACGGCTACCGCGCCCAGCCGCGCGGCGAGCAGCCAGGGTCGCCGCAACAGCCGCTCGTAGACGAGCGCCCGCGGGATGCTGGTCAGTCCCTGCAGCCGCGCCACCGAAGCCGCGTTGAAGGACGACAACACGACGCGTCGGTCAAGCCCGTGGGCGGCCAGCGCCGCCAGCACCGCCTCCTCCAGTCCCGGGTAGGCGACCACGGAGTTCTTCAGTTCGACGTTGACGGCCAGGTCGGTCGGGGCGAACACAGCGAGCACCTCGTCGAGGGTCGGGATGACGACGCCCGGGAAGCCCGGCTTGCCGGCGCTGGCGTCGAGCGCACGCAACTCGACCAGAGTGTGGTCGGCCACCCTGCCGCGTCCGTCGGTGGTGCGCTCGAGGGTTTCGTCGTGGATGACGACCGGCACTCCGTCCGCGGTGAGCTGGACGTCGAACTCCACCCCCTCGGCACCCAACTCGATGGCACGCCGAAAGGCCGGCAGCGTGTTCTCGGGGGCCTGCCGCCGCGCACCCCGGTGAGCCCAGATGATCATCGCGCCGCGACCGGGGCGGGCACTCGCGTCAGAAGAGCCACGGCGCCTCCTGCTTCAGTTCGGCGAGCAGGATTGGCGTCATGGTGCGAACGTAGCTGGACGTCAGGTGGGTCTTGTCGCGGTACACCGTGACGTTCCCGATCACCGCGAGGCACCACTGCTCGGGGCACAGGGCACCCGAGAGGTCGACGGGGACGATTCGCGCCGGACGATCGGGCACCTCGAGCAAGGGATTCGTGGCGCGGTAGACCGCAGTGCGGAGCTTCCCACAACCCTGGGCATTGCCGCCGCGCGCCAGGCATTCCACCGGAGCAGTGCCGAAGCGCGGAGTGTCCCGCATGGCCAGGATGGTGACCCCGGTGGCCGCCAGCCGGCGCCACACGTCCATCGGCGGCTGGTCGAGCGACTCGCCCAGCTGCTGGAAGGTCCGCGTGCCGCGAACCACGAGCATGTCTGGGTGCAGGTTGCGAATCACGGCCTCGGCGCTCCGGTTCCACGCCAGACAGGTCGGGTCAAGCTGTCTGGTCAGCAGCTGGCCGTGGTAGTCGCCCACGAACGGACAGTCACCCTTGCTCACCGTGATGACTCGCCAATTGCGGGTTTCGGCAATCGCTTCGAACGCTGGGAGCCACTGGTCAGCGTGCGAACCACCAGTGACGACGACGGTCTTCTCAGGGATCCCCTTAGTGCCTCGCGGCGGGCACACCTTGACCGCCGTGTACCTGGCCTCGCGCTTGTAGCTCTGCAGGCAGTTCCGCCGATACTCGGCCGGCTTGTCGCGGCCAGCGCTGAGCGCGTCCGGCAGCGGCGGCGCGGCGTACGACCTCGTCGCAACCCGTCCGTCGGACGAGATCACGGCGGCACCAGGGTGGTCGGGGCTGCCGGCGGCCATGATCGAGGCGTCCGAGACCGCCTCAATCATCTGGGCGGTCCCGCACAGCGCCACGATGACCGCCAGCAGCGGAACCAGCACGACACGGACGACGCGGCGCGGCGAGAGCCGCTCCCGTGCCGCCAGGGCGGGAGCCACCACGTAACGCTGGGTGAGCCACGCCAAGCCCAGCGACAACACCAGCAACCCTGCGCCGGCCAGCACCCCCACCGCGCGATGGTGGCGCGCCGCGAGGTAGAAGACGATCAGCGGCCAGTGCCACAGGTAGAGCGGATAGGAGATGTCGCCCAGCCAGTGCAACGCACGCGAGTTGAGCACGCCACCCACCGTCCGACCGCCGGTGGCGCCGCTGCTGATCAGGACGGCGACCGCCCCGAACACCGGCCAGGCTGCGGCTGGGCCGGGAAAGGCCTGGGCACCGTCCCACAGCAGGCCGCTGGTCAGGACGAGGACCAAACCCGCCCAACCCAGCGCGACGCGCCAGCGGTCGGCGAGGCGGAGCCGGGGCAGCACCAGGGCGAGCAGCGCCCCGACGCCGAGCTCCCAGAACCGGGCGGCAGTGTGGTAGTAGGCCACCTGCGAATCGGTGGCCACCAGGAAGCTCGCGAAGCCGAAGGACACCACGGTCAGCGCCGTCGTGATGACGAGCAGGGTTCGACGAGATCCCCAGCCGTACCTGCGGGCCAGGTACACCGCCCCGAGAATGACCAGCGGCCAGACCACGAAGAACTGCCCCTGCACGGACAAGGACCAGAAGTGCTGCAGCGGACCGGCGGTGACGCCGGGGGCGCCGTACTCCTGCTGGGAGTCGATGAGATACCAGTTCTCGACGTAGGCGGCCGAAGCCGCCAGCTGGCTGGTCACCCCCAGCCACTGGTTCGGGGTGAGCAGCAGGACCGTCCCCAGTGCGACAGCAACGCCCACGACCGCGGCTGCCGGTACCAGGCGAAGGCCGAGCCTCGCGTAGTGCCGGGCCAGCGGGATCCGTCCGGTGGTGATGGCCCGCTGGGCCAGCGATGCCGTGACCAGGAAGCCGGAGAGCACCAGGAAGACATCGATGCCGCCCGAAACCCGCCCCCGGCCGAAGAGGTGGAACACCACGACCATCGCCAGCGC
>CAYUWV010000140.1:3005-4682 GCA_964448385.1 uncultured Propionibacteriaceae bacterium
CGGCGCCGCCCCATCGGGCACAACGGCGACTATCGTCGGGGTGGTGACCGACCGGGACCGCACTGCCCTCGATGCCATCGCCGATGCCTACACCGCCGAACTGGCCGCCCTTGACCCGCTGCTCGCGACCGGGGTGGGGCTCATCGGCTACGACCACCTGATGACCGACTTCTCCCCCGACGGGCTGGCCGAGCGGGCGGCCCTCGACCGGCGCACCTTGAAGGCCCTCGCCGCCACCCCACCGGTGGACCACGTGGACGAGATCACGGCAGCAGCCATGCGCGAACGACTCGAGGTGCAAGTCGAGCTCTACGACGCCGGCGAGCTGTTGTGTGACCTCAACGTCATCGCTTCCCCGTTGCAGGGCCTGCGCGACGTGCTGGACGTGATGCCGACGGCCACCACCGACGACTGGGCGAACATCGCGTCACGGCTGGCTCGGGTGCCAGACGCCATTCAGGGCTACATCTGGTCGTTGCGGGAGGGCGTGCGGCGAGGGCTGGCGCCAGCGCAACTGCAGGTGACCGAGGGCATCAAGCAGGCGGCCGAGTTGGCCGAGCAGTCCTCGTCCTTCTTCGTCTCGTTCACCGCCGGGGCAACGCCGGACGGCTCGCCCGCCGACGGTCCGCTGGCCCACGACCTGGCGCGCGCCGGACGGGCCGCCGCGACCGCCTACGGCGAGCTGGTCACCTTCCTCAGCGACGAGCTGGACGCTGCGGCTCCCGCCGACGACGCCGTCGGCAGGGACCGTTACGCCTTGTGGTCGCGCTACTTCGTGGGGGCTGACGTCGATCTTGACGAGACCTACGAGTGGGGGCTCGAGGAACTCGCGCGGATGGCGGCAGAGCAGGACGAGGCTATTCGCGAGATCGCCGGGCCCGGGGCGTCGATGGCGGACGCGGTCGCCGTGCTCGACGGCGATCCGGCCCGCAAGCTGCACGGCAAGGAAGCCTTGCGGGAATGGATGCAGGCCACGGCCGAGGCAGCCATCACCGCCCTGAACGGGGTGCACTTCGACATCCCTGAGCAACTGCAGACCATCGAGTGCCTGATCGCGCCGACCGAGAATGGCGGCATCTATTACACCGGGCCGAGCGACGACTTCTCCCGTCCCGGACGGATGTGGTGGTCGGTGCCGCCGGGAGTCACGGAGTTCAACACCTGGCGCGAGAAGACCACGGTGTACCACGAAGGCGTGCCGGGGCATCACCTGCAGGTGGCCCAGGCGGTGGCGCTGCACGACCAGCTCAACAGTTGGCGCCGACTCGTGTCCTGGACGTCGGGTCACGGTGAAGGCTGGGCGCTCTACGCCGAACGACTGATGCAGGAATTCGGGTTCATGGACGACCCAGGCGACCGCCTCGGGCTGGTCGACGGGCAACGCATGCGTGCCACCCGGGTGGTGCTCGACATCGGCGTCCACTGCCGCAAGCCGGCGCCGGAGCGGTGGGGCGGGGGGACCTGGAACGCCGACAAGGCGTGGGATTTGTTGCGCGCCAACGTCGCCATGGACGAGGCCTTCCTGCGCTTCGAGCTGAACCGCTACCTGGGATGGCCGGGGCAGGCGCCCTCGTACAAGATCGGCCAGCGGCTCTGGGAGCAGGCCCGCGCCGAGGCCAGCGCCGCTGCCACCGCTCGCGGTGAGGAGTTCAGCCTCAAGGACTTCCACACCAAAGC
>CAYUWV010000140.1:4782-6555 GCA_964448385.1 uncultured Propionibacteriaceae bacterium
GCGGCCAGCGCCAGTTCGGCGCTGCGGCGCTCGGGCAGCTCCACCCAGAGCGCCAGGCCGCCGCGCGGACGGTTCACCTGCCAGGCCGGCAGGTGTTCGGCGAGGTGGGCGTGCCAGGCGTCGCGGGTGCTGCGCATGCGGGCAATCACTTCGGTGAGGACCGGCTGCGGGTCTTCGAGGTAAGTGGTGGCGATCAGCTGGTCGAGCGCCGACGCCCCGAGGTTCAACTGCAGCGCCCGCGCCCGCACCACATCGGCCGCTCCCGCCGGGCACCGGATCCAGCCGATCCGCACCCCGCCCCACAGCACCTTTGAGAGGGAACCGATCGTGAAGGCCTGCTCGTCCGCGCTGGCCCAGGGCAACGGACGGGGTTCGCCCGCGTCCAGATCGAGTTCCACGGGAGTCTCGTCAATGATCGGCACGACCCCGGACTGGCGCAGCGCGCCGCTCAGCGCGGCCCGTTCGGTCTCGCCCATCAGCAGCCCCGTCGGGTTCTGGAAGTCGGGGATGAGGTAGGCCGCGGTGGCCCGCGACCGCCGGGCGGCCGCCGTCCACTCGTCGACCTGCCAGCCCTCGGCCAGCGGGACGGAGACAACCCGCCCACGCGCGCCGGCGATCGCACCCAGGGCGTGGGGATAGGTCGGGCTCTCGACCAGCACGCGCTCCCCCGGCGCGAGGACCGCGTGCAACACCGCGCTGAGGCCGGCCAGCGCCCCGGGGGTGACCACGATCTGGTCAGGGTCGGTGGGCAGGCCGCGGGCAGCGAACCAGTCCGCGATCCGCTCCCGCAGGTGCTGCGCGCCGAAGGGTTCGTACCCGGCGCTGTCGAGGGTTCCGGGCAGCCACTCCATGGCCTTCTCGACCACCGCGCGGGTGCCCGCGGGCGCCAGCCCGGCGGCCGCGGACAGGTCGATGGCCGACCCGTGCGGGCCGGGGACGAGGGTGAGAGAGGGGATGCGCGTCCGTCCGGGAATCCGGACGACTGTGCCGGATCCCTGGCGTGCGCTGGCCCAGCCGCTCGCGACGAGTTCGGCGTAGGCGCGCGTGATGGTCGTGCGACTCAGACCCAGAGCGAGCGCGAGCGCACGCTCACTCGGCAATTGCGAGCCGACCGCCAGGTGGCCTTCCATGACGAGCCCGCGGATGGCGTGGGCAAGGCCGGCGTAGGCTGCCGCGTCCTCAGGCAGCGGCAGGAGGGCCTGCAGGCGGGCGATCGAGCTGGATTGGGTGACGGCCACCAGTCCACTGTCTCACAAATGGCATTCTCGTTAAAGGCCACTTCTGCGGCACGATGGACCCCATGCGAAACCTGCTTCCGCCCGGCAACCGTCTCCCACGGCGCCTGACCCAACTCCTCGCCGGGCTCGTGCTCTATGGCGGCTCGATGGCGATGCTGCTTCGCAGCGGGCTCGGCCTCGACCCCTGGGACATCTTCCACGACGGGCTCACGCGTCACGTGCCGCTGTCGTTCGGCACGGTCGTGATCGTGGTCGGGGCGCTCGTGCTGTTGCTCTGGATCCCGCTGCGCCAGAAGCCCGGCATCGGCACGGTGCTCAACGTGATCGTGATCGGGCTGGCGGTGGACGCCGGACTGGCGCTGCTGCCGTCCGCCGAAGGCTGGGTCGAGCGTGTCGCGTTGATGGTCGCCGCGGTGGTGCTCAACGGCCTCGCCGGCGCCCTCTACGTCGGCGCCCACCTCGGCACCGGACCGCGCGACGGCCTGTGGGTTGCCCTGTCCCGGCGGACGGGGAGGAGCACCCGGCTGGTGCGGAC
>CAYUWV010000141.1:0-3104 GCA_964448385.1 uncultured Propionibacteriaceae bacterium
GCCATCTGGGCGAACGTCACCGTGGTGACCTCGTCGACGACCTTCAACGGTGCCGGGATGGACGTCGCCCAAGGGGCGATCAACGACCTGCTCCCCGCCGACTACACCACCAGCGAGGGCGTCCGCACGATCGACTACGGCGCCCGCGTCCGCATCGCCGACGACTTCATCGCCGAGGACCACACCTCCGACGCGGGGCAGGTCACCATCCTCACAGACCAGAAGGTCCGTGTGGCGGACGGGTACGCCACCCCGGTCTTCACGTCCGACTCTGGCAAGCGCTTGGTCATGACGTACGAGACGGTGTTGCTTGAGGACGGCTTCAGCGGCGCCGGCACGCCCGGCGCGGTGTACCGGTACATCGGCGACAACGCGCGCCTCGACCTCGGCACCGCCACCTACACCGACCCAACGCGCTGGCGACTGGTCGCCGGCGAAGACGGGGCCGTCTACCAGTACCGCGGAACCAGCGGGTCCCTCGACCTCAGCCTCGTGGACTACACCACCGCCGACTGGGAGCCGATGGGCGCCGTCCCCGGTTCCGTCTACATCTACCTCGGCACCGAGAGCACCCGGAACCTGAGCACCGAGAACTACCTCGACCTCGGGTACTGGAAGCCCGCGCTCCTCACCCAGCTGCTGCCGTCTGGCCTCGACTTCGACAAGTCGAACAGCTACGCCGTCGGCGGCCTCGTGGTGATGAACGACGTGCGCGGCGGCGCCTCCGCCCACATCGACGCCGCCGACGTGACAGCCCGCAGCGTCACGGTCCGCGCCCTGGAGCAGGCGTTCATCCGGGCGATCGCAGACTCGACGATCATCTCCTCCGGCGGCGGCTCGTTCGGCTCGCGCGGCGGCGACTCCATTGCGGTCGGCGGCGTGATCGCCACCAACGTGGTCCTGTCACAGGCGCGCGCCACGATCACCGATTCGTTGGTGACGACGACGACGGGCGATGTCGTGGTCGAGGCCCGGAACCTCTCGCAGCTCGACGCCAAGACGGCCAACCTCACCCAGTCCGCCGGGAAGACCGTCGGCGTGACGCTGGCCTTCAACTCGATCGGCTGGAAGTCGCAGAACATCCTGTTCAACGCGGTGGACGCGATCCTCGGCGACCCACTGATCTCGGACGCCTTCGGCAACCAGGACCCGGCTCTGGTCGAGGCCCGGATCACCGACTCCGAGGTCACGGCGGGTGCGAGTGTGTCGGTCATCGGCGTCAATGAGGCCGTCGTCAACGCCGAGAGCACCAACGACACCTCGATGATCTGCATCATGACGACCGGGTCGTCCGGGTGGGGCGTGGGCCTCCTCATCGCCAAGAACATGGTGAACGTGAAGACCAGCGCCACGATCGAGCAAACCGGGACCAGCCGCGGCACCCTCACGGCCGCCGGAGCCGTCACCGTCTCCACCGAGGAGGCCGCCGAGATCTACGCGGACACGTTCATGCGGCAGCTCACCCAGGTGATCAACGACTTCGGGCTGAGCTCCTTCGCGGGCTTGATCAGTGCCGCGCTCCAGGACTACGCCTACACCACCAACTCCGGCACGCGGAAGCTCTACCACGGCGACCTGGTCCGGGTGGCGGACGATTGGACGGGCGTCGGCGAGGCCGGCCGCGTCTACACCTGGGCGGGTGCGGACGGCGTGACCCTGGACCTGGGCGGCGAGGACTACAACCTGGACAACGGCTGGCTGAAGGTCTACGTCGACGAGGCACTGACGTTCATGAGCACCTACAGCCCCTACTGGGGCGGCTTCCTGTCCGGCGGCGTGGACGGCCAAGGAGTCGGCCTGGTCTTCGTCAGCAACGACGTGCGAGGCGGCGTCCGCTCGGAGATCACGAACCTGACGGTCGCCGGGCCGGCCGGGGTTTCGGTCACCGCTCTGGAGACCGCGACCATCCGGGCCAACGACCTCAGCAGCGTGGTCGTCGAGGCCACCTCGGGCTGGGCCCTCAACATCATGGCCGCGACGAACCTGGTGCTCAGCGGCGCGGCGGCGTCCGTCACCAACAGCGCGCTCACGGCCGCCAACGGCGGCGTCCTGGTGAGCGCGCAGAACACCTCCACGATCACCGCAGAGATCACCAGCCGCACCCAGGCCGCGAACACCGGCGTCGGCATCACGATCGCCTTCAACTCCATCGGGTGGGACTCGCAGAACATCCTGTTCAACTTTGCGGACGCCCTACTCGGCCTGGGCATCGGCACCGAGAACCCGGCCACCTCGGCAGCGACGGTCACCGGTTCCACGCTCAGCGCTGCCGACGGGATCGCGATCAAGGCTGAGACCGCCGGGGTGATCACGTCCCACGTGAAGTCGTCCGTCCTCACGGTCGCGGTCTCGACGCTACCGAAACCGCCCGAGCCGCCCAAGACCGATGAGGAGAAGAAGCCCGCGGACAAGCCCGCCGACAAGCCCGAGAAGCCGCCGGAACCCTCGGCGCTGAAGTCCATCGCGGTGGGCGCCGTGATCGCGATGAACAAGGTCAGTACCTTGACCCAGGCGCTCCTCACCAACGGACCGTCCATCGTCGCCGGCGGCGATGTCACGGTGGCGGCCGCGGACAGTGCCACGATCACCTCGACGGTCAGCGCTCCCGCGATCGCGGTCTCCGTCAACCTCGGCACCAACCCCAGCCAGGACAAGGGCGCGGTCGCCGTCACCGTCGCGCTCAGCGTCTCGCGCAACGAGATCCGCACCGCGACCGATGCGGCCATCGCGAACGTGCCGTTGCTCCGGTCCGGTGGCAGCGTCAGGGTGACGGCCTCCGAGAGCAGCGCGATCGACGCGACCTCCACGGCGTCCGCGATCGCCTTGTCGGCGTCGGTGTCGGGCGGGGCGACGTCCTTCAGCGGCGGCGGCGCCACCGCGGTCAACCTCATCGCCGGCCACACCACCGCGAACGTCGCGAACTCGCAGGTGACCGCCGGCTGGGGCGCGACCACCGGGTCCATCGAGATCACGTCGACGAACTCGTCCACCATCACGGCGGTGATCGCGGCGATCTCCGCCGCCCTCGCCCTTGCGCCTGATGGCTCCCAGAAGGCAGTGGCGATCGGCGTCTCCATCGCCCGCAACCTCATCGGCTGGGCCGA
>CAYUWV010000141.1:3204-6486 GCA_964448385.1 uncultured Propionibacteriaceae bacterium
AGAAGGCAGTGGCGATCGGCGTCTCCATCGCCCGCAACCTCATCGGCTGGGCCGAGTGGGGCGGCGCCGACCCGATCGCGGTCAAGGCGCAGGCCGTCAACGCCAACCTGCGGGCGACGACCGGCATCACTGTCTCCGCCTCGTCAACCTCGGCCATCGAGGCCCTCGTGCTCGCAGCCTCGGTCGCCATCGCCGCCTCCACGTCGGACGCGAACGCGGTCGCCGTCGGCGGCCTGTGGACCGACAACCGGATCGCCACCGACATCGAAGCCTCCACCGACAAGACGGCGATCGCCGCCGGCGCCGGCCAGCTCACCGTGACCGCCGCTGACTCCTCCACGATCACCGCCGACGCCATGGCGGCCGCCGTCACGGCCAGTGTCTCGGGCGGCAAGGGTGGCGCCGGGTCGGTTGGCCTCTCCATCGCGCACAACACCGTCGACAACACCGTCGCGGCCTTCGTAAAAGACGCCGGGACCATCACCGGCGCCGGTGCAGTGACCATCGAGGCGACCAGCGACGCGGAGATCCGCGTCAAGGCGATCGCCGTCGCGGTGGCGGTCGCGATCGCCGGCGGCACCCCCGCCGTGGCTCTGGCCGGCGGTGGCGCCGAATCCACCAACGTTGTGCTGTCGACCACCTCCGCCTACCTCGTCGGCGGCTCGCTCGGCACGTCGGGGGCCAACGGCAAGGTCGGCAAGGTCACGATCACAGCCGCCTCGACCGGCCTGGTCGAGGCGCTCGTGCTCGCTGTCGCCGGCTCCGTCAGCTTCGGCGGCACCACGTCCGCCGGCGTTGCGCTCGGGGTCTCGGTGGCCCGCAACTTCATCGGGTGGGACCCGGACCGCGTCGCCTACGACCACCTGTCCACCGACCGCCTCCCCAGTGTCGCGCCCGGCAAGGTTGTCAAGATCGCACGCCCGGCGGGCGACGTCTACGCCTACATCGGGACCACGCCGCTCCTGCCGGCCTCCGGCGACCTGCTGCTGGCCCTCGACACCCTCGACTACTCCGACCGCTCGCTGTGGACGCCGGTCGGGTTCGAACACCTCTCCACCGATCGTCCGGGCACCCTGGGCCATGGCGACCGCGTCCTGATCGTCGACGGCGCCCGGGCGGGCGACATCTACGAGTACAACGGGACCACGCTGGTCCTCGCCGCGCACACCTTCGAGTCGACCGAAACCCTCTCCGATGGACTGACGACGGGCAGTCTGGTGGCTGCCAGTGGGGGAGTGTTCCGGTACGTCGGCCCGGACTTGAGCGGCACGGTCGTCCTGTCCACCCAGGACTACACCGACCAGGACGTCTGGCAGCAGGTCATCCTCCAGGCAGCCTACGATGTCGACTCCACCCAGACGGTCACCGGCGGCCTCGGCTACGGCATGCGGGTGAGGGCTGCTGACGGCAACGTCTACCGCTGGGTGCCCTCCTTCCACCAGTTCTCCACCGACGTGGTCGAGTACCTGCCCCAGGGCTCGTTGGTCTTCGACAGTGCGACGGGCAAGCTGTACCAGCGCATCGGCGGCCAGATCGGCGATCCGAGTACCCCCGGCAACGTGCCTCTCGTGACCCAGCTCTACACCGACGCCGCCCAGCTTGTGGTTGACCCCGCCCTCTGGACGCTGATGAACCCGACCGACTTGTCGACCGCGGGGACGGGTGACAACTGGATCCTGCTGACCGGCGTGGAACTCGTGACGCTCGACTACTCCGACACGAGCCTGTGGGCCAGGACCGGGCTGGAGCGGGATCCCGCGAGCGTTGCGGCCTCCATCGTCGCTGCGGACGTGCACTCCAGCGGCGCGGTTGAGCTGTCGGCGACCTCCAGCCAGCAGATCGACGCGACCGTCGTGGCGGGCGCGGTCGCGATCAGCGGCGGCGGCACCACCGGCGTCGCCGCGTCCGGTGCCGGCGCGTTCGCGCAGAACCGGATCGCCACCGACGTCCAGGCCAGCATCGACGGGATCCCCGCCGACCCCGACACCCACACCCCGGCCGTCCCAGCGGTCATCAGGGCCACGAGCCTCGATCTGAGCGCGACCGACTCCTCAGGCATTCGCGCCATCGTCGGCGCCGCCGCCATCGCCATCTCGGTCGGCGGCACCACCGGCGTGGCCATCGGGATCGGGCTGTCGATCGCGCTCAACGAGGTCTCGAACGCCGTCGAGGCCGCGATCCGGAATGCCGACGTGACGACCACGACGGGCGGCGTCTCGCTGAGCGTCGACTCCGCCGGTAGGCCGCTCTTCCAGCTCTCCCAAATCCCGGGCACCCTCACGCCGCAGCAACTCGACGACGCCGCCGTCGTCGACAGCGACAACCTCACCACCACGGGCGTCGACGAGGCGGCGCAGGACGCGACCGGGGACGCTCCGACACGGGCGGACCTGGCGCGCATGCTGGCGGACCAGCACCACCCGCTAGCGACCGGTTGGACGCTCGACCTGCTGCGGGAGGGGCAGGCGTGGCAGATCACTGACGGCCAGCAGTCCTTCGTCGTCACGCTGCTCGAGGACGGGAAGTTCCAGTTCTGGGCTCCCACCATCGAGGCCGTGAGCGTGGCCGCCTCCTTCGCGCTTGGCTTCGGCGGCGGGACGGTCGGTGTGGCTGTCAGTGGAGCGGGCGCCGTCGCGCTGAACTCCGTCACCTCGACGGCCAACGCCCACATCGACGACTCGACCGTGGACAGCGCCACCGTCATCGACCTCGACGCCGCGAGCACGAAGGCCATCACCGCCACCATCGCCGCGCTCTCCGCAGCCGTGTCCGGCGGCGGCACCGCCGGGGTGGGCGTCTCCATCGGTCTGGCGATCGCGAAGAACCTGATCGGCGAGACGCTGGACGGCGGTTCGTCCCCCACCCAGACACAGGCGTACGTCCTGCGGTCGGCGCTCACGGCCGACGGCGCGCTCACCTTGCTCGCGACGGCGTCCCACACCGTCAGCGCCCTGGTCGTCTCAGCCTCGGCAGCGGTCGCCGGCGGCGGCACGGCCGGCGTGGGCGTCAGTGGCGCGGGTGTCTGGGCCGAGAACCGGGTCGCCGCGCACGTGAAGGCCTACATCGACGGCGACGCCACCGGGATCAGCGTCGCCGCCGCCGAGCTGGCGGCGCGGGACACGTCGTCGATCTCCGCGATCGTCGGGGCGGCCTCCCTGGCGTTCGCGTTCGGCGGTACGGCGGGGGTCGCCGTGTCGGTCGCGGTCTCGCTGGCCAAGAACGTGATTGCGAACCAGGTTGAGGCGTCCATCGCCAACGCGGACTCCTTCACCACCACGTCGG
>CAYUWV010000142.1:0-6433 GCA_964448385.1 uncultured Propionibacteriaceae bacterium
GGACGCAGCGAGGTCCCGATGTCCCAACTCGGAGCCAGCCTGCCCCGGTACGCCTCCTCGGGAGAGCTCAACACCACGGTCGCCGACCCGGCGGACACGGCCAGGCGGGTTGCCGCCGCCTTCGACGGGCTCGGCGCCATCGACTGGGTGGACGGCCTCAAGGTCAGTGGTGACGGCTGGTGGGTGAGCGTCCGGTCGTCCAACACCGAACCGCTGCTGCGGCTCAACGTCGAAGCCAGGGACGCAGAAACCATGGCGTCGCTGCGGGATCGCGCGCTGAGGATCATTCGAGAGGAACACTGATGAGCGAACTGCCCGCTGAACTGCTGGACATCCTGGTGTGCCCGTCGTGTCACACCAAGCTGGCATGGGACTACGAGGCTTCCGAGTTGGTCTGTACCCTTCCTGGCTGTGCCCGGGCCTACCCCGTACGCGATGGGATCCCCGTACTGCTCGTGGATGAGGCGCGTCGGACGGGGGCGCCGGTCGCATGACCGCTGGAAGCTTCGACGACGCACGCCTCAGCGACCCAGAGGTGCTGCGGGATCACGACCGGGTGCTGCGGCCCATCGCCGAGGCGGGTGCCCGAGTGCGCCGAGAAGCGACCCAGGCTGAAGCGGCGTTGGTCGCGCTCGACGACACCGAGCGACCGAGGGCCGTGATCGCGTTCGGGCCGGAATCCCGATTGCTGCGCGCGGTGCTGGAGCCGACCTGCCCGGTGCCGTTCATGGCTTGGCCCCGGCTCGGCTTGCCGGGCTGGGTCGGACCACTCGACATCGTGGTCGTGATGGGCGGCGGCAACAGGCTGTCGCTGGCCGCTGCGTTCGAGGCGGTCCGCCGCGGGTCCAGGCTGGTGGTTGCCTGTCCAGAGGATTCCGCCCTGGCCCGCCAGTCCGCGTCGCGATCCACGACGCTGTTGCCGACCACGACCGGTGACCCCCTGGCCGCCGCCGTCGTGACGTTGTCCGCCCTGCACCGGCTGGGCCTCGGCCCGAGCGTGGACGCCGGGCTGGTCGCGGACGCTATGGATCGGGTCGCCGAGGACTCCTCCCCTGCACTCGATGTCACCCAGAATCCGGCCAAGGCGATGGCGCTGGAACTTGCCGACGCGCAGCCGCTCGTTTGGGGCGGTTCCATCCTGGCGGCCCGCGCCAGTCGCAGGGTTGCCGAGGCACTGCGCGAGGCCAGCGGCCGGATCGTGCTGTCCGCGGACGCCGGCGCGCTGCGGCCGATCCTGGAGGGTGTGGCCCCCCGTGACGTGTTCGCCGATCCGTTCGAGGACGCGACGCCGTCCACCCGCCCGGGGCTGGTGATGATCGACGACGACCAGGACGACGAGTCGGCGGCGGAAGAAAGGGAGGCTCTGATCGCGATGGCGCTGGCGCGCGACGTCCTGATCTCCCGCGTTGCCCACAGCCGAGGCACCCCTCTTGAGCGCTACGCCTCGGTGCTGCAGAAGGGCCTGTTCGCGTCCGCCTACCTGCGGATCGGGCTGAGCCAGGACTCCTGAGCGCCGCCAGTTGGCGCGGCGAGGAGGCGAGCGCTGCGTCTGGCAGAATCGGCCGGGTGAGCTCGCATGGTGGAACGAAGGCTGTGGTGGCGGCGCTGGTCGCGAACGGATTCATTGCGGTGACCAAGTTCGGCGCTTGGGCGCTGACCGGGGCGTCATCCATGCTGGCAGAGGCCGTCCACTCCGTTGCGGACACCGGCAATCAGATCCTGCTGCTGCTGGGTGGGCGTAGCGCCCAAAAGGAGGCTACGGCTGAACACCCATTCGGGTACGGTCGCGAGCGCTACATCAGTGCCTTCTTGGTCTCCATCATCCTGTTCTCCCTCGGTGGCCTGTTCGCGCTGTACGAGGCCTTCCACAAGTACGAGGAGATCGCCGCCGGCCATCCCAACGAGCTGTTGGAAGGCCCGTGGTGGTGGGTTCCGATCGCTGTCCTGGTCGCGGCGATCATCGCTGAGTCGTTCTCGTTCCGCACCGCGATCCGCGAATCGACTCCCGCCAAAGGAACGCAGAGCTGGGGCCGCTTCATCCGGACGGCGAAGTCGCCCGAACTCCCCGTCATTCTGTTGGAGGATCTGGCTGCGCTCCTCGGCCTGACCTTCGCCCTGATGGGCGTCGGGCTGACCCTGCTGACCCACGATGGGATCTGGGACGTGGTCGGCACGGCCATGATCGGCCTGCTGCTGATCGGCGTCGCCGTCACCTTGGCCGTCGAAACCAAAAGCCTGTTGCTTGGCGAGGCGGCTGCACCGGAAGCGGTGGAGCGGATCCGCCGCACGCTCGACGACGCGGACGGGGTGGATCGAGTGATCCACCTCAAGACGCTGCACCTGGGACCGGATGAGGTCCTGGTGGCCGCCAAGATCGCGGTCGAGCCCACACTGGCAGCGTCCAGGGTGGCTGAGGTCATCAACAACGCCGAGGCAGCCATCCGAGCCGCCGAGCCGATCGTCACCGCCTTGTACCTTGAGCCTGACATCGACACGGCAACCGTCCCCCGGTAACGAACCACACCGGCAGGCGCGCACGAGGTCACCCGACGCATCACGTAGGCTCACCCGTTATGGAATACCGCGTCGCTGACCTGAACCTGGCTGACTTCGGCCGCACTGAGCTCACGCTTGCCGAGCACGAGATGCCCGGACTGATGGCGATGCGTCGCCAATTCGGTGAGACCAAGCCGCTGCGGGGAGCCCGGATCGCTGGCTCGCTGCACATGACCGTGCAGACCGCCGTGCTCATTGAGACCCTGGTGGCTCTCGGCGCGCAGGTGCGGTGGGCTTCCTGCAACATTTTCTCCACCCAGGACCACGCTGCGGCAGCCGTCGTGGTGGGCACCAGCGGGTCGGTCGACGACCCTCGCGGCGTGCCCGTCTTCGCCTGGAAGGGCGAAACCCTCCCGGAGTACTGGGAATGCACCGAGAAGATCTTCGACTTCAATGGTGAACCGCCGAACATGATCCTCGACGATGGCGGGGACGCCACGCTGCTCGTCCATTTGGGGGTTGAGTTCGCCAAGGCGGGTGCCGTCCCCGAGGCGGGCCCGGACGACTCGGAGGAGCACGGTGTGCTCCTGGCAACGCTGCGTGCCTCCCAAACCGATTGGGTGGCGATCTCCAACAACGTCTTCGGAGTCACCGAAGAGACCACCACGGGTGTCCACCGGCTCTATGAGCGGGCTGCCAACCATTCGCTGCTGTTCCCGGCGATCAACGTCAACGACTCGGTGACCAAGAGCAAGTTCGACAACCGCTACGGCATCAGGCACTCGGTGATCGACGGCCTGAACCGGGCCACCGACGTCCTGATCGGCGGGAAGGTCGTCGTGGTCTGCGGCTACGGCGATGTCGGCAAGGGAGCGGCGGCCGCGCTGGCCGGGCAGGGTGCCCGGGTTCTGGTGACCGAGGTCGACCCGATCTGTGCGCTGCAGGCAGCCATGGACGGTTTCCAGGTCACCACGGTCGAGGATGCGCTTCCCGTGGCGGACATCTACATCACGGCCACCGGGTGCGTCGACGTGATCACCGCCGACCAGCTCACGCGGATGAAGCATCTCGCGATCGTGGGAAACATCGGTCACTTCGACAACGAGATCGACCTCGCCGGCCTGGCGAAGGTCCCCGGCGTGGTGCACTCGCCGATCAAGCCGCAGGTGGATCGCTGGGTGATGCCGGACGGACGTGCGATCATCGTGCTGAGTGAGGGTCGTCTGATGAATCTCGGCAACGCCACAGGCCATCCCAGCTTCGTGATGAGCAATTCGTTCACCAACCAGGTACTCGCCCAGATCGAGCTGTTCACCAAACCGGAGCGGTACCCGGTCGGGGTCCACACCCTGCCCAAGCACCTCGATGAGCAGGTCGCACGGCTGCACTTGGCTGCGCTCGGAGTGAAGCTGTCGACGCTCACCCCCGATCAGGCTGCCTACCTGGGCGTCACCGTGGCCGGGCCTTTCAAGCCCGACAGTTACCGCTACTGAGGGCTTGCACGGCAGGATCAGTCGCGGGGGACCTCAAAGCGCTTGAGGGTGGCCTTGCCTTCGTCGAGGGTCTTCCAAGCTCCGCGGTAGGTCAGCACTGACAGCGCGCAGGTCGGGAATCGCTCCGCGACCGCGCGGGTCAGGTGCGACGGCTTGGCAAGGCCGAGCACGAGATCACTCAGTGTCGGCTGATGGCCGATCAGCAGCACCGTTGGCTGGGATTCGGAGACCTCACGCAGTTCTCCGAGGAGTTCCCCCGGCCACGCGTGATAGATCGCCTCGGAGATCCGGACGTCACTGCACGACGCGCCACCGGAGCGGGCGTGCTGCCAGGTTTGTTGAGCCCGGGTTGCCGAGGAGCACAGCACCACGCTGAGGTCGTAGCCAGCCAGGATCCTGCCCGCCAGGACGGCGTCCTTCTCCCCCCGATCCGACAGCGGACGATGGATGTCGGCTTCGGTGGTCCGCCACGACGACTTGGCGTGTCGCAGCACGATGAGGGTCTTGGTCGCCATGGCGTCATCCTAGGGCTGTGCTCCGACCCCGGCGACGAATCCTCCCGGCCAAGCAGGGTCGAATGGGCGGGGAATTCGCCGATGCTGGGGTCGTGCCCGGCTCGCCGAGGGGCGGGTTGAGCGGGTCCCTCTCGATCAGCTGGTCGCCCCGCCGCCATCTCGCAGGATCGCCGTCAGCTTCTTCCCTTTGGCCAACTCGTCGACCAGTTTGTCCAGGTAGCGGATCTTCTGCATCAGCGGGTCTTCGATCTCTTCCACTCGGTAGCCGCAGATCACACCCTTGATGAGAGAAGCATTCGGGTTGAGCCCTGGAGCCTCAGCGAAGAAGGTCTCCAGGTCGACCTCGGTCGCGATGGCTTTCTCCAGACCGGCGGCGTCGTAGCCGGTGAGCCAGGAGATGATCTGATCAACCTCGTCCTTGCTGCGGTTCTTCCGCTCTGCCTTAGCGATGTACAGCGGGTAGATGCTGGCGAAGCTGGTGGCGAAGATCCGGTGTCGGGTCACGGTCAGTACCTCCGTCGTCTCGTTGGGATGGGTAGTGGCCTGCCCGGCGCGGCAGCGGGGAAGCCCACGCGTGGAGCCGTGGGAACCTAGGCTACGTCGGGCCACGCTGCCATTGTGCCGAGTCAGCCCTCACTCGCGTCCACCTCGCTGAGCGTGACAAGGGGCCTGCCAAAAGTCCGGCAGGCACTTCGCTGGACCGATCAATCGGGTCGATGATGGTGGCATGGTTGCCGGTGCAGGTTCTGGGCACGCCGTGTGGCTGGGTCGTGTGTTCGGGATCGTCTGTGCGCTGCTGGTGTCGGCTGGTTGCACGGCCGGTGTTACGGCGTCGCCGATCCCAGCGTCCGGGTCTGGTGGCACCTCAGCGACCACGACGGTCGAGGTCGGTGACCGGTCGGTGCTGCTGTACCTGCCTGCGAGCCGCGAGCCCAGCACTCCCGCAGCCTTGGTTGTGGTGCTGCACGGGTACACCGGCGAGGCGGCGGGGGCGGTTGAGTTCTTCGGGCTGCGGCCGCTGTCCGACCGGCTTGGTTTCCTGGTGGCCGCGCCGCAAGGCAGTGTCGACCGCGAGGGTCACACTTTCTGGAACGCAGCGCAGGCCTGCTGCAACTTCCATGGCTCGACAGTGGACGACTCCAGTTACCTGAGCCGTGTCATCGCCACTGTGGTGGCGGCGCAACGCATTGACCCGAGCCGGGTGTACGTGGTCGGGCACTCCAACGGCGGGTTCATGGCCCACCGGCTGGCGTGCGAGCACGCCGACCAAGTGGCGGCGATCGCTTCCCTGGCTGGAGCGATGGACGCCTACGCCGGCTGCGAACCGTCCGAGCCGGTCAGCGTGCTGCAGGTGCACGGCGAGGCCGACGATTCGATCCTGTACGACGGGGGTGAGATCAACGGCAGGCTGTACACCTCGGCCGTGGAGACAGTCGCCCAGTGGCGGCGCGCCGACGACTGCCCCGGCGATGGTCGCTCCAGCGCACCGCTTGACGCGGACGCGGACGTGGCCGGTGACGAGCTCACCCCGACCGTGTGGACTGGCTGCCGGGGTGACACCGAGGTCGCCCTGTGGACCATCGCCGACGGCGGCCATGTCCCCGCACTCACCCCCGTCTTCTCGGCCGCGCTCTTCGACTGGTTCGAGGCTCACCGGCGCCGCGCGTGAGCGGAGGTGTGCGACCGTGGCCACGCTGCCGCACCGGAGGCTAGCTCCCGCCGGCCGGCGATCCTGACGTGCCGATGGTGAACTCCAGGCAGTAGAACCAGCCGTTCCAGACGTCGCGGACTGCCACGTTCGTCACGCCGGCGGGTAGGTCATCGACCGGTGGGACGGCCGGAGGGCGCCGATCGCCGCCGGTCGCGCGGGAGAAGCCCGGGATGAGCTTCTCGTAGGCCCGGGCGCCGCGTTCGGTCTCGTCAGCGACC
>CAYUWV010000143.1:0-2086 GCA_964448385.1 uncultured Propionibacteriaceae bacterium
CAGCCCGTACCGCATCGCGTCGAAGCGAGCCAGGTTGGAGGACACCTCGCTGGGCATGATGAGGTAATAGGCGCCAAGGGCATAGCTGAAGTGTGGGCAGGAGACCTCGACGACCTCCGCCCCCAGTGACTCCAGAATGGCGAGCGCCTCATTGAAGCGCTGCAGCACGCCGGGCTGGTAGCCGTCGCCGCGGAACTCCCGCACGACGCCGAGCTTCATCCCCGCGACATCGGCTCGCCGGGCCGCTCCCACCAGGTCGGGCAGCGGCGCGTTGATGGACGTGGAGTCGCGCGGGTCCCAACCCCCGATCACCTCGTGCAGCAGGGCGGCGTCCAGCACCGTCCGGGCGCACGGACCGGGGGTGTCCAACGAGGACGCCATGGCCACGACACCGTACCGGGAGGTGCCGCCATAGGTCGGCTTGACCCCCACCGTCCCGGTCACGGAGGCGGGCTGCCGGATCGAGCCACCGGTATCGGTGCCGATGGCCAGCGGGGTCTGGTAGGCCGCCAAAGCAGCCGCCGAACCACCACCGGAGCCACCCGGGATCCGGTCGAGGTCCCACGGGTTGTGGCTGACCTGGTAGCCGGAGTTCTCCGTCGACGAGCCCATGGCGAATTCGTCCATGTTCGTCTTCCCCAGGATCACGACGTCAGCGTCCAGCAATCGCTGAATGATGGTCGCGTTGTACGGGGGCATCCAGCCCTCGAGGATCCGCGAACCACACGTGGTGGGCAGTCCCATGTAGGTGAAGATGTCCTTCGCGGCGAGCGGCACCCCGGCCAACGGACCCATGGCCTCGCCTGCGGCACGCCGGTCGTCGATTGCCGCAGCGGCAGCCAACGCACGATCCGGATCGGTGCACAGGAACGCTTGGACGGCTGGCTCGGTCGCCTCGATCTGGTCCAGATGGGCCTGGGTGACCTCGCGGGCTGACACCTCAGCAGCGGCGAGCTGCTGCGCGAGGTCAGCAGCGGTGAGTCGCAGGAGTTGGCTCATGCTTCCTCCCCCAGGATCCTGGGGACGCGGAACCGGTTGCCTTCGGCGGCAGGAGCCGCTGCCAGAACGGCTGCCACCGGCAAGGACGGCTGCACGATGTCGTCGCGGAAGACATTCGTGAGAGGCAGGGCGTGGGAGGTCGGCGGCACGTCCGCTGCCGCGACCTGGGACACCTGCGCAACCGCATCAAGGATCACGTCGAGTTGTGGGGCCAGGTGGGCCAATTCCTCCGGTGTCAGGTTGATGCGCGCCAGCTCAGCCAGCCGTCCCACATCGGCAGCAGTCAGTGCCACAGTTCCACTCCTGTTGTCTCCACCCCGGCCGGTCCTGCCTGGGCTGGCCCACTCTAGCGGGGCCCTCCCCCATCCCCTGGTCGTGGTGGACGTTTCCCAGCTGTCCACCCGCCTTGACGCGGCTGTAACACCAATGGGCCAGACTGTCCGGGTGTTCTTGCTGAGGATTGCCCTACCGGATCGACCTGGCTCCCTGGGTGCGGTCGCCACCGCCATGGGAACCGTC
This sequence comes from uncultured Propionibacteriaceae bacterium, assembly GCA_964448385.1. Taxonomy (GTDB): domain Bacteria; phylum Actinomycetota; class Actinomycetes; order Propionibacteriales; family Propionibacteriaceae; genus Propionicimonas. The sequence continues at coordinate 1,519 of CAYUWV010000143.1, forward strand.
GGGGCCGATATCAACGCGGTCGAGATCGTGGAGAAGTACGAGGGCTTCGCTGTCGACGACTTCATGCTGGACCTGCCACCCGGCATCCAGCCCGACGCCCTGATCACCGTCTGCACGGCGATCCCTGGGGTTGAGATCCTCTGGCTGTCGTACCACCCGGAGCAATGGGGCCTGCAGAGCGATGTCGACGTGCTCAATCACATGACGGAATACCCCGAGCGGGCGGAGGAGATCCTCACGTTGGCTTCGCCGGAAGTGTTCCGGGTCAACTGGGCGGTCCTGGTCGACCGCGAGACGCACCACCTGCTGGCCAAGACCGACCTCGGCCCGGATCTCGACGAGTCTGGGATCGCGGCCTTCGGCCCGCTCGACTCGGTGCGTGGGGCGGAACTCCCGGACGGATGGCTGCCCGGCTGGAGCGAGACCCTGATCGCTGTCGCACCCTTCCGGGGCAACTCCTCGATCGTGCTGGCCCGCCGTGGCGGTCCCGAGTTCATGAAGTCGGAGCTGGCCAGGCTGAGCCACCTGGCCGCCCTGTCCCCGCACTGAGCCGCAGAGGCCCGGACCG
>CAYUWV010000143.1:2186-6400 GCA_964448385.1 uncultured Propionibacteriaceae bacterium
GAGGCCCGGACCGCCCTCAGCGCAGCATGGTGTAGACCCAGTACCCGTAGCCGACCAGCGCTGCCACGACGGCCACCAGGATCAGGATCACCCACCACCGCATCCGTCGCTTCTGACGAGTCGCGGGGACGTCGAGCGGACCCCAGTCACCTACCCGGGGCATCACCCTGGGCGAGGCGTTCTCGTTGAGGTTGAGGTTCGAGTTGAGGCCGTCCACCCCTTCAGTCTGCCAGAGGGGTCATTCCGTCCTAGCGACCCCAAGGGCTGCCTCTGGGCCCGCAGCCAGCAGCGTCGCGAAGCCGGCTGCGTCCAGCAGGGGCCGTTTCAGCGTGACCGCTTGGGCGTACTTGGAGCCGGGCGACTCCCCGACGACGACGAAGTCCGTGCGCGACGACACCGAGCTCGCAGCCTTGCCGCCTCGGCTGGTGATCGCCTCGGTGGCACTCTCACGGGTGTAACCGGGCAGCGAGCCGGTCACCACGATGGACAGGCCACTCAGGGTTTGGGGCAGCTGCGCGACCTCCGGCCGAGGCTCGTCAGCCAGCCGTGCCCCCGCGGCACGCCATTTCGCGACGATCGCGCGGTGCCAGTCGACCTCGAACCATTCGACGATGGAAGCGGCCAGTGTGGGGCCGATCCCAGCCACTGCTGAGAGCTCGTCGTAGGTCGCTGCCTGGAGCGCGTCGATCGAGCCGAACGCGGCCGCGACATCGGGAGCAATGCCCTTGCCGATGTGCCGGATCGACAGCGCGACCAGGAACTTGGCGAACGGTCGGGTCTTGGCGACCTCGAGGTTGTCGAGCAGTTTGCGGCCATTGGCCGACAACACCCCTGCCTTGGTCGTGAAGAACGGGCTGGTGACGAGCTTCGCCTCGTCCAGGTCGAACAAGTCGCCCTCGTCGACGAGCAGCCCGGCACTGAGCAGGGCGTCGGCGGCCTGCCAGCCGAGCGTCTCGATGTCGAGGGCGGCCCGCGAGGCGACGTGGAACAGCCGCTCGCGCAGCTGCGCCGGGCACGACCGCTGGTTGGGACACCGGATGTCCGCGTCCGCCTCCTTCTCGGGACGCAATTCCGAGCCGCAGTTGGGGCAGTGCGTCGGCATCTGGAACGTCCGCTCGGAGCCGTCGCGCAGTTCCACCACCGGGCCCAGCACCTCGGGTATGACGTCGCCGGCCTTGCGTAGGATCACCGTGTCGCCGATCAGCACCCCTTTGCGAACTACCTCTGAAGCGTTGTGCAAGGTCGCCATCTCCACGGTGGAACCGGCCACCAGCACCGGTTCCATCACCGCGTACGGAGTCACCCGGCCGGTCCTGCCGACGTTGACGCGAATGTCGAGCAGGCGGGTGGTGACCTCCTCGGGTGGGTACTTGTACGCAATCGCCCAGCGCGGTGCCCGGGACGTGCGGCCCAAGCGTTCCTGCAAGGTTCGGTCGTCGATCTTCACCACAACACCGTCGACATCGTGCTCGAGGCTGTGGCGGGCGTCCGCGAAGCCTTGGATGTACGCCCAGGCCGCCTCGATCGACTCAACCACCCTGGTGTGAGGGCTGACCGGCAGGCCCCAGCCACTCATCAGGCCGTACCCTTCCGACTGGCGGGTGATGGGGTCGCCACCAGTCACTTCACCCAGCCCATGGCAGAGGAAGGCCAGCTTGCGACTCGCCGTGACCCGGGGGTCCTTCTGACGCAGCGATCCCGCCGCCGAGTTCCTGGGATTCGCAAACGGCGACTTTCCCGCTGCCACGAGGCGTTCGTTGAGCACGGCGAACTCGTCGGTTGGCATGAACACCTCACCCCGCACTTCCACGACGGCGGGGACATCGCCGATCAACTGGTGCGGGATGCTGGCGATGGTACGGACGTTGGCGGTGACATCCTCTCCGACGACCCCGTCGCCACGGGTGGCGGCGGTGATCAGCGCGCCCCCTTCATAGACCAGGTCGACCGCGAGTCCGTCGATCTTGACCTCGCACAGCAGCCCAGCCGCACCGACATCCCGGCCGGCCAACCCGCTGGCACGTTCAGCCCAGCGCAGGAACTCCTCACGGCTGAAGGCGTTGTCGAGACTCAACAACGGCATCCGGTGCACGACCGGAGAGAAGGTGGCCGACGGAAAGCCGCCCACCTGCTGCGAGGGGGAAGCCGCGGTGGCCAACTCCGGGTACACGGCCTCGATCGCCAGCAACTGCTGCATCAAGGCGTCGAACTCACCGTCGCTGATCGTCGGAGCGTCGTTGAGGTAGTACCTGCGTCGATGCTCAGTGATGTCAGCGCTGAGTTCGGCGTGTCGGCGGCGGGCCTCATCGATGGTCACGCGGTCATCGTAGATGGCGGTAACGACCCGACCACGTCGCGTTGGGCAGGCTTGACACGCGCCGCAGCAACACCGTTACTGAGTCCCATGGCGCGCACCGTCTACTACACCGCGACGAGCCTCGACGGCTTCATCGCGACGCCGGAACACGGACTGGACTGGCTGTTGACCCACGAAGCCGGCTCCGGCGGCCCGCTCGACTACGACACGTTCATCGCCGGGATCGGGGCGCTGTGCATGGGAGCCAACACCTATGAGTGGGTTCACCGGCACTCCCGCAACAACGCCGGCGAGGTCGTCGAGCCGTGGGGCTATGAGCAGCCCTGCTGGGTGTTCGGCCATCGTGAGCTGCCGCCTTGGCCGCAGGCCGACCTGCGGTTCACGCACGCTGCGATTCCCGAGGTTCACCGCGACATGGTGAAGGTAGCGGCCGGCAAGGACGTCTGGATCGTCGGCGGCGGGGAACTCGCTGGTCAGTTCCACGACCACGGGCTGCTCGACGAGTTGATCGTCAGCTTCGCACCGGAGGTCCTCGGACGGGGGCAGCCGCTGCTGCCGAGACGGGTGCGGCTGAAGCCGCTTGAGTTCTGCCCCAGCGGGGAGTTCATCGGCGTCAGGTACGCGGTGGTGGGCTGAGGCCCGTCTCAGCCCTGACCGTCCATTTCCTGCTCGACCTGCCTACTGGCCGCCGCGAGCACCCCGAAAGCCCGGGAGACTGCGTCAGGGGTGAATCCGGCCATGCCGCAGGCCGGCGTGAGCACCAGCCGCTCGGTCAGCCCGTCGGCCACGCCGAGGGTCTCGATGAACCGCAGCACCCTCCCCCGGACCTGGTCGGCGGTCAGCTGGAGCGGCTCGTGGGTGGGCACGCAGCCGAGCCAGAGTCCCGCCCCGGCCTCGACCGCAGCGGACAGTGTGTCGTACTGATCGGCCGCGATGGTCTCCAGGTCGAGTGACACCGCGCCGAAGCCGGCGCCCTGTCGTCCCTGGCCCAGCATGTCCTCGATCGGAAGCCCTTGGGCGCAGCAGTGCACGACGGTCTCGACCTCGACCCCTCGACGGGTGGGCTCCGAACTGAGCACGGCCAACCCTGCAGCCACTTCGGCACGGTCGACCGCCCGCAGCCGGAAGAACCCGCCGTCGGTCGGGACGTTGCCGCCCAGGACGGAGGGCAGCGCGGGTTCATCCACCTGGAGCACCAACTCGAGGGCCGGCAGCCGCCGGTGCAAGTCCGACACGAGCTCGCCCACCCCTTCGGCGAGGGAGGCGGCGAGATCGCGGCGAGCGCCCTGATCGGCCAGCACCCGACCGGTGTGGGCCATGCCCGTGGCGGCCGCGAGGGTCCAGGGGCCCGCGATCGAGATCTTGAACGGGCCCGCGTACCCTTGGGCTTGTTCCTCCAGCTGCTCCACGTCGTCCCGCCAGGTCGCGCGCGAGCGCCGGTGGTCAATGCCGGGAAAGCCAAGTCGCCACTGCCCGGCCACCAGCTCCGCGTCCAGGCCGGCCAGCAACCCAAGCCCCCGTCCAACGAGCTCAGCCCAAGGCCCGCGGGCAGGCAACTCGGGTAGGTACGGCAGCCCAGCGACTTTGTCGAAGGTCATCCGGAGGGCTGCCGGAAAGTCAACGCCAGGCAGCGAGCCCAGTCCGGTGAACCTGACCCCGCGGCGGGCACCGCGGCTCACGGTTGGGTTCGCGCAATCGTCGCGCTGCCGATGACCCGATCACCGTCGTAGTGCACCACGGCCTGGCCCGGCGCGATGCCGAACGCCGGGGAATCCAGGGTGACCCGGACGACATCACCGACGGTCTCGATCGTGGCGGAGGCCGGCTCGGAATGCGCCCGCCATTGCGCGAGCCCACGCCACGGTCCTGCCACCGGACCCTGCGTCCAGGTGGGTCG
>CAYUWV010000144.1:0-6397 GCA_964448385.1 uncultured Propionibacteriaceae bacterium
CCCGGCGGCGATAGGCTCGTCGCCATGACCAGCCAATCTGTCGAAACCGTCAACCTCGGCCATTCCAAGCTCACTGTCGTCGGCGCCGGCTCTGTCGGTTCGTCCATCGCCTACGCGTCCCTGATCCGTGGCTCTGCGCGTCAGATCGCGCTCTTCGACATCGATACCAAGAAGGTCGAGGCCGAGGTCAAGGACCTCGCGCACGGCACGCAGTTCACCCCCACGTCGGTCGTCACCGGAGGATCCGACATCTCGGTGGTCAAGGACTCCTCGGTGATCATCATCACCGCTGGGGCCCGCCAGAAGCCCGGACAGACTCGCCTCGACCTGGCCGGCATCAACGCGGGAATCCTCGCCAACCTGGTGCCCAAACTCTTGGAGCAAGCCCCTAACGCTGTGCTGGTGCTGGTCACCAACCCCTGCGACGTCCTCACCGTGGTCGCTCAGAAGGTCAGCGGCCTGCCGGTCGGACGGGTCCTGTCCACGGGGACACTGCTGGACACCTCACGGTTGCGGTGGGCGATCGCCCAGCAGGCGAACGTTTCCCTGTCGAACGTGCATGCGGCGATGTTCGGCGAGCACGGGGACACCGAATTCCCCATCTGGTCCAGTGCCTCGATCGCCCAGATCCCGATCCGGGAGTGGACCGACCCCGAAGGTAAGCGCGTGTTCACCGAGGAACTGCTGGCGAGCATCGCCTACGACACCACGCACGCCGCCTACGAAATCATCGAGGGCAAGGGTGCCACCAACTACGCGATCGGCCTGGCCGGGGCACGGTTGGTGGAGGCGATGCTGGGCAACCAGAACAAGATCTGGCCGCTGTCCAGCACGCTCACCAACTACCGAGGCGTGTCGAACGTCGCGCTGAGCGTCCCCAGCCTCGTCGGGCCGGGCGGCATCGAGCGGGTCTTCGAGTTCCCGATGGACGCCCACGAGATCGCGTTGCTGAAGAAGTCGGCCGCCGCGATCCGCGAAACGCTGGACGCGATCGGCTACTGAGCCTGGGTCAACCAGCCCAGCGTCCGGTGAGGAAGAGCCAGGACCACACCGTCTGGACGCCCAGCGCCGCCACCACCACCGCCCCGACAACCAGCCGGTGCGCCGGCCCGGGCCGTCCCCTACCCTCGGCGAGCCGTCCCAGACCGATCCACAGGGGAAACCACAACAGCACCGCCCGGGTCACGCTGATGAACCAGTACGACGTCGCGAACGCCGCCACCTGCACGCCCACCCACGCGGCTTCGGCCCAGCGCCGTCGCAGCAGCATGACCAGGGTCACCAGCAGGCCGACCGCCATCGAGACCAGTTCGGCTCGGAACAACCAGGACCATTCCGGGTGGTCGGCATAGGCGCCGGGCATGGCAGCGTCGATCGTCTGCTGCAGGGAGACCCAGGGCAGGGTGAACCCGCGCGACCAGCCGTCCGCCTGGGCCTGGTACCACGCCGTCCAACTGCCGGTCAGGCCACGCAGGTACCACAGGTAGGCACCAACGACGAGGGACGGTAGCGCCAGCCAGACGAGTCTCCGCAGCCGCTCGAGCGCTGGCCCGGATTGGCTGAGCGCGAGGATCGCGAGCGCTCCGATCAGGAAGACCCCGGACACCCGCACGCCCGCGGCCACCGCTGCCAGGGCAGCCGCCTGCCCCCAGCGTCGGGACAGTGCCCGCTCCCACGCCCAGAAGGCCGCGGCGCAGAACAGCGACTCGGTGTAGGGCACCGCGGTGAAGATGGCCACCGGCGCCAGCAACCACGCCACCGCGGCGCTCGTGCCGGCCATGCGGTACAGCGCGGCCGCGGCGAAGCCGCTGCATGCCAGAGCCAGCAACACGCCCGCCAGCAGCACCGGAACTCCCAGGCCGGCGAAGAATCGCAGCAGCAGCGGCCAGCCGGGGAAGAACGCGACGTCCTGCCGCTCGGCGTAGCCGTCCGCCGCGATCGCCAGGAAATGGGCGACGTCCCAGTTGGCCAGCATCTGCGCAGGGGTGCGGCCTTCGGTGACCATCAGCCAGACCAGGACAGCGCCCATCAGCAGTCGAGTACCCAACCACGTTTGCAGGACCAGCCGGGGACCCTCAGCCCAGCGAGGGCCACGGATGGGCACCCCGCCCGTCGGCTCCGCGAAGTGGGTCACGTCAACCGCGGACCAGGGCGGCCCGCAGTCGCTGGAGCCACGGCGCGTCCACCGCATGGTCGAAGACGCCACCGTCGCTGTCGTCGGCGCCATCCGCGCGGACGATGTCCCGCCGCGGGTTGACGATGTCCGCCACCACCAGCAGGCACAGCCAGAGCTGCACCGCGACGCGGAGCCCCACGGCAAGCCAGTACAGCCGCTCCTGCGTGCCGGCCCCGGGGTACAGCACCCCGTCGAGGTGCGCCCAGATCGCCACGAAATAGAGCAGTTCGGCGACCGAGAACACGATCCACTCCCGCCAGCGAGGGCGGGCGAGCACCAGTAGGGGCAGCAGCCAGAGCACGTACTGCGGCGAGTACACCTTGTTGAGCATCAGGAAGAGCGCGACGATCAGGAACACGCCCTGGCTGAGCCGGGCCCGTCGCTTGCTCAGCAGGAGCAGCAAACAGATCGCCAGGGTTCCCGCGACCATCAGCGTCGCCACCCACAGCGACACCCGCTGCAACTCAACGCCGGCCAGGCTGAGCACGTACCAGACCGAGCCGAGATCCCCGCCGCGATCGACGTTGAAGGTCCAGAAGTTGATCCAGCCCTGGGGGGCCAGCAGGTAGATGGGCAGGTTCACCGCCACCCAGGCGCCGAGAGTGGTGCCCACGGTGATGAAGAAGTCCCGCCAGCGGCTCGTCCGCAGGCACAGCACCGCCAGGGGAACCAGCAGCAGTACCGGGTACAGCTTGGCGGCGATCCCCAGACCGAGCCACAATCCCGTCCAGCCCGGACGCTTGCGCGACCAGGCCAGCAGGGCCAGTGACGTCAACGCCACCACCAGGGCGTCCCAGTTGATCAGCCCGGCCGTCATGATCGCCGGCGACGCCGCAATCATCAGCGCATCCCATGGCCGCGACAGCTTCAGGTGGGCCCAGACCAGCACCCCGAACAGGATGAACAGGACGAGCGCATTGACGCCGAAGTACAGCCCCGCCGAACTGGCCACCTGCTCGGCGGGGAGCCCCGGAGCGGTCTGCCCGCCGAGCAGGTTGGTGAGGCGACGGGTGAAGTCCATCAACGCGCCGGTGAGCACCGGGTATTCCAGGTCAGCTTGAAGGTAGGGCACCTTCCCCTCGCTGATGCCACGCCAGTAGAACAGCACGGTGATGTCGCTGTAGCACATGGCGGGGAAGTAGTCGCCGCCTCGGGCCAGGCACGGCAACTGCCGCAGCATCAGCACCAGCCACGAAAGCGTCAGCGCGAGCATCGCCCACGGGCCGGCGGCGAGCCACTGCCCACCGCGTCCGGCATGCCGACCAGCGCGTCCGAAGCGGCGAGCCGGCGCGGACGCAGGAATCGACACGACCACTGATCCTAGGTGGCTTTGGAGGATGGCACTTCCGCCGGCGCGGACTGCGTCGGTTCCGCGGGTTGCGTCTGGGTCGGCTCCGGGGCGGTGGTTTCCGTCGGCCCCGGGTCACTGGTCTGGGTCGGCTGGGTCGTCGGGTTCGAAGACTTCGTCGACTTGGACGTCGACCCCCCGTTCGACTTCTTGGTGTCGCGCGGCTTGGCCGTCGGGGTGTGGCTGGACACCCGGTCGGTGGGCGGATCGAAGTTGATGCTCTCCTTGCCGTCCATCGCCTTGCTCATGTAGGCCAGCCAGGTCATGGCAGGGTAGCCGGAACCGTAGAAGCTGTTGCCCAGGTCGTCGTTCCCGTCGTCGCCGCGGACGTACATCACGGCGGTCGTGATCTGGCGGGTGAAGCCCACGAACCACGCGGCCACGGTCTTGGTGGCTCCGGCTGTCGAGTAGTACGCCGTCCCGGTCTTGCCGGCAACCGGGTAGCCCAGCGCCGAGGCTCGGGATCCGGTGCCGTCCTGGGCCACTTTGGACAGGGCATACGCGACGTCGGTGGCGACGTCGGGCTCGACGCCTTGGGTCTTGGTGGTGTTGGCGACGAACAGGGGCTTCCCGTCGGCGTCGAATACCTCGCTCACCACGTGCGGCGTGATCCGCCCGCCCTGGTTGGCGAACGTCGCGTAGGCCGCAGCCTGGTAGAGCGGACTGACCTCAGGCGTCCCCAGGGCTGCCGTGGCGACCGGGTCCCAGCCTTCGACGGTGGGGGCGCCCGCGTCATTGGCCGCTTGCAGGACCGCCTGGGGGCCACCGGCCAACTGGGTGGTCAGGTCGACATAGGCGGTGTTGATCGACTTGGTGGTGGCCGTGAGCAGGTTGACCGTCCCGTAGTTGGCCCCGCCGGCGTTGTGCACTACGGTGCCGCCACCCAGGTCAAGGGTGTTGCCGTCGAGACGGTCGTTCAACGTCCAGCCTTCCCGCAGGGCCGCGGTCAACGCATAGGGCTTGAACGTCGATCCGGTGGGACTGGTGGTCGTCGCCCAGTTGCGGGAACTCTTGACGAAGTCCGGACCGCCGTAGATGGCGAGCACCCCGCCAGTCGCGTTGTCGATGGACGCGACCCCGGCGTGCAACTGCGCCGCCGCCTTCTTGTTGCCCGCTGCGGCCTGCAGGGTCATCGACTGGGCGGCCGCGACGATGGCGTCCTGGGCGTCGGCGTCGAACGTCGTGACGACCTTGAGCCCGCCCCCGCTGATCTGCTCCTGAGACAGCCCTGAGGCGGCCAGCTCGGTTTCGACCATCTTGAGCAGGAAGCCCTTCGGCCCGCCCCAGCGGGAATCCGTGGCGATCTTGGGGAACTTCGGCAGCTGGTCGTAGATCTCGGCCCGCTGGGCCTGCGTGATCGCACCGGTTTCGACCATGCCGTTGAGCGTGTATTGGTAGCGCTCCAGCAGGTCAGCGGCCTGCTTGTCACCGTTGCGCGGATCGAGGTTACCCGGCGAGTTCACGATCGCCGCCAGGGCCACCGACTGGGCGAGGTTCAGCTTCGCCGACGGCTTGTCGAAGTAGGCGAGGCTGGCCGCCTCGATCCCGTACGCTCCCCGTCCGAAGTACACGGTGTTGAGGTAGCCCTCGAGGATCTGCTCCTTGCTGAGCTGCTGCCCCATCTTGGCCGCGAGGATGATCTCCTTGACCTTCCGGGTCAGCGTCTTCTCCTGGCTCAGGTAGAGCACCTTGATGTACTGCTGGGTGATGGTCGAGCCGCCGACGGTCTGCTCCGGCCCGATCGCCGTGGTCACCGCCCGGAACAGCGCCGGAATGGAGATGCCCGGGTCGGTCCAGAAGGTGCGGTTCTCGGCCGCGACGATGGCGTCGGTCACGTAGGGGTTCATGTCGGCGAAGGCGATGGATTGCCGGTTCTGGATCTGGAAGGAACCGAGCTGGCTCTTGCCGTCCTTGAAGTAGACGAACGTGGTGTTGGTCGTGAAGTCGGCGTTCGGGTCAGGGATCTTGACCGTCGCGTAGAGCACTCCGAAGGCGATGCCTCCGATCAGGGCAAGGCTGAGCAAAGCGACCCCGAACCAGGTCAAGACCCGGAGCCAGGGGTTCTTCTTCTGCCTGGCCGGACGGCCGGACGATACGCGTTTCGGATTAGCCATAAATGTCCTCGACAGTATGCTGACGACGCGGCAGCTGCCGCTTCGCGTGTGGACCACACGGGTTCAATCGTAGTTGATCCATTCCAGCCGGCCGCCGCCCGGCTTCGGCGAGCGGGCTCAGGACGTGCCAGAATGGTCCACCGCGGGGCATTAGCTCAGTTGGTAGAGCGGCGGCTTTGCAAGCCGTAGGTCAGGGGTTCGAGTCCCCTATGCTCCACGCCTGGCGACGAAGGAGCTTCCGTGGAACTGCCCGAGGACTACGTCGACCTGTTGACCGACGAGCTGGCTCCGTACGGGTTCGAGTTCAGCGCGGTCCTCGACGATCCGGAGGACGGTTCGGCCGTCCTGTTCGAGGCGGAACCGGACTGGTTCGTCCAGCAGTACCCCTGGACGGACATCCGCCGTTCCTACCGGCAATCGTGGCCGCCGGAGAGCCTCACGCTGGTGATCAAGGTGGACCGCGGCGATGACGTGACCGAAGTCAGCTTCGAGACGTACGACCTGCTGCTGTGGGCCAACTCCGAGGACCACAAACTGGCCGGCCGCCTCGGGAGCCTGGAGAATCCGTCCGACCATGCTGCCGCTGTCGGCGAGGCCATGGGACGGATCCTCGAGCCGGCCCCGCACTTCGAGGACGACGATCTGGCTTGAGCCGAGTGGCGGCGAGCAGCGAGCTAGTGGGTCTGGTCCGTCCCGGTCGCCCACGCCCGAGCATTGGCTTCATTGGTCGCCTGCCAGTACTGCCAGGCCGCGTAGCCG
>CAYUWV010000145.1:0-2845 GCA_964448385.1 uncultured Propionibacteriaceae bacterium
CGCTCGATGCAGGGGATCTGCACCAGGCCGCCGATCGGGTCACAGGTGAGGCCGAGGTTGTGTTCCATCCCGATCTCGGCGGCGTTCTCGACCTGGGCCGGCGTTCCGCCGAGGGCCGCGGCCATCCCGGCGGCGGCCATCGAGCAGGCGGCACCGATCTCGCCCTGGCAGCCCACCTCGGCGCCGCTGATCGAGGCGGTCTCCTTGATGATGACCCCGATGGCTCCGGCGGTCAGCAGGAACCGGAGGACCCCGTCGTCCCGTGCCCCTGGGACGAATCGGCGAAAATACATCAACACGGCGGGGACGACGCCAGCGGCTCCGTTGGTGGGCGCGGTGACCACCCGTCCGCCGGCGGCGTTCTCTTCGTTGACCGCCAACGCGTACAGGGTGATCCAGTCCATGCCGCGCAGCGGGTCGGTGGAGTCGGCCTCCACCTGCAGCTGATGCAGCAAGGCGGGGGCGCGACGTTGCACCTTCAACCCCCCGGGCAGGACGCCCTCGGTGGTCATCCCGCGGTGGATGCAGTCCTGCATCACCGACCACAGCTGCAGCAGCCCCGAGTCGATCTCGTCGTCGGTGCGCCAGGTGCGTTCGTTCTCTCGCATCAGCCTGCCGATCGAGAACCCGGTCTCGGCGCAGTGGGCCAGCAGTTGGGCGCCGGTGCTGAACGGGTACGGCAGGGGGCTGGCGTCCGCCACGATGCGATCGGCCCCGACCTGATTCTCGTCGGCGACGAAGCCGCCGCCCACCGAGTAGTAGGTGCGGCGGCTGAGCACGTTGCCGTCCGCGTCCCTGGCGGTGAACAGCATCCCGTTGGAGTGGGCGGGCAGCGAGCGGCGACGGTGCAGCACCACGTCGTGCTCGGGGTCGAAGTCGATCTCTGGCCCACCCGGCAGCGGGAGGCGCCGGGTCTGCCGGACCTGCTCGATGACGCTGCGGCACTGCCGCGGGTCGACGGTTTCTGGGTCGTTCCCCAACAGCCCCAGCACCACGGCCCCGATGCTGCCGTGGCCCCGACCGGTGGCGCCCAGCGAGCCGAACAGTTCCGCGGTGAGCCAGTGGATCCGTCCGAGGGCGCCGGAGTCTGCGGCGGCGGCGATGAAGCTCGCGGCCGCTCGCATCGGCCCCACGGTGTGGGAGGAGGACGGCCCGATGCCGACCCGGAACACGTCGAAGACGCTGAGCGCCATGCCGACGACACTATCCCGGAGCCGCCTGTCGCGGGGCCGCCGAAGGCGGCGACGCTTGGAGCGGCCTATCATGTCAACGCACCCGACTGATAGCATATGACCCATGAGCGTGGGTGCGATGGACGACCTGGCGGGGGTGCTCGCCCGTCACGGTGTGCCGATGAGCAGCAGCGAGGTGGTGGCCAGTCTCGACGCCGCCTTCGCCGAGGTGACTCGTGCCGGGGCGGCGCCGCTGAGCGCGTCCGAGATCGAATTCCTGCGCGCGAACGGCGGGCCACGGGCGTCCGAGGTCCTCGACGAGTGGGATCCGGCGGCCGAGGACGTGGCCCAGGCCCGGGCTGCCGTCCGGCGGGTGGCCGCCGCCGCGCAGGCCACCATGAGCATCGCCGAGGCCGCCCTGCTGCTCGGCGTCGACCGGTCGCGGATCTCCCATCGCCTGGCTCAGGGCAGCCTGTGGGCCTTCAGCGTGGGCCGGACCCGCCGCATCCCTCGCTGGCAGTTCACGACCGACGGCCACCTGCTGCCAGGCCTGGCGGTGGTGGTGGCCAGCATCCCCGACGGACTGGCGCCGCGGAGTGTCGAGGCGTTCATCACCACACCGCAGCCCGAACTCGACGGCCGCACCCCGGCCGCCCACCTCGCCGACGGGGGCGACCCGCGTCCGGTCGCCGGGCTCCTGGCCGACCTGGGCGTCTGGTGAACCCGACGGCCAAGCCCAAGGTGCCACGGACGCCCCCGGCAGCGCTGCAGCGGGAGCCCGGGGACGTGCTCACGGTGGCGCCGCGGTTGTGGCGCATCCATCGCACCCGCGGTGCCCACGTGATTCCCTGGAACGAACTACGCCGGTACGGACCGCTGCCGTCCATGCGGTTCGACCCGCACCCGCCGCCACTGGGCGAGCACGACGAAGGGGTGCTGTACGCCGCGACCAGCCTCACCACCGCGCTGGCCGAGACCTTCCAGACCACGCGGTTGATCGACACGGTGAGCTACCAGCCGCAACTGACCGTGTGGACGCCAAGCAGGCCGCTGCGGCTGCTCGACCTGACCGGCACCTGGGCGCTGCGCAACCAGGCTGCCCACGCGCTCAGCGCGGCGCCGCGAGTCGTATGCCGGGCCTGGGCCCGCGCGATTCGGACCACCTGGTTTGACCTTGACGGCCTGTGGGTGGCGTCGACCATGACCGGCGAGCCGAACGTGGCGCTGTGGAATCCGGCCCGCACTGCGCTGCCGAGTGCCCCGGAGTTCTCCCGTCCGCTGGCAGACCCGACCGTGCATGCCATCATCGCCCGGATCGCCGCCGCCGACCTCTCCTACGAGCTGGACTGACCCAGGGACGGCTCGGGTCACCCGCCAAGGAGCTGCCGGCTGGCCTGCAGCAGAGCCGCAGCCGTCTCCGGACGGTGGGGCTGCCCGAGCGCCTGCACCGTGGCGATCAGGACCCCCGCCTTGGCCGGCAGGTCCAGCGCCGGCCACGGGTCGCCGTCGGCCGGGACGGCAGGACCACCCGCCTCGCGATAGGCGGTCAGCAGGCTCACCCACGACTCGTCGTCCAGCAGCCCGGTCGCCCAGAAGCCCGCGGGTCGCGCCAGGTCCCAGGCCGGATCGCCTACCCCGAAGTCGTCCACGTCGATGAGCTTCCAGCGACGGCG
>CAYUWV010000145.1:2945-6375 GCA_964448385.1 uncultured Propionibacteriaceae bacterium
AGGCCGGATCGCCTACCCCGAAGTCGTCCACGTCGATGAGCTTCCAGCGACGGCGGAGCACGGTGTGGCCGAGGTGGCCGAGATGCCAGTCGCCGTGCACCCAGTGCAGGCGGGGGGAATGCTGCAGGCGTTCGCTCAAAGCGTCCCCCCGGTCGATCAACCAGCCCAGCTCAGGATCGTCCCACCGCCTCAGCCGGACGAGCGCCCGGGCCAGTCGATCGGGCCCACCCTGGCGCGGCGGGTCGCCTCGGAGCACGGCCCGGTGCAGGCGTGCCAGCAGGGCGGCCGCCTCGGCCCACGGCGGACGGTCGATCGACGACAACACGGTGACCCGCGGCCACAGCGTCCCCAGCCTGCCGCCGGGCGCGGCGAACGGTCGGTACACCAGGGGCTGCACCCAGCAAGGCTCAGTGTCGGGGCCGGCCATCAGGTGCAGCCGTCGGGTCAGGGCGGCCGGGTCGGCGTGCTGGGCGTGGATCTTCACCACGACCCCTGCGCAGAGATAGACCTGCGCCTGCTCGGGCGGGACCGGACGGGTCGGCAGGCTCCCGGTGGCCAGCACCACGACGGGAGTGGTGGTGCTGACCCGGGGGTCCTGGCTGCTGGCGACCTCACGCACCCAGCGCGCGATCTCGGGGGCGACCGGAGTCCGGTGACTGGCCGTCGGCAACGAGTCGGGATCGCGCGAGGGCATGAGTGTCGCCTACCCCCGTCCTGCGTCACGAATCGGCCAGTGCGGCCGGGCGGAACAGCTCGATCACAACCTTCACCAGCCTACTGGCCGCGGTTGGCGAGTGACCCTGCCGGTCACCTCACTCCAACCGGCTCCTGGTGCTCGTGCGAGCGGGCGCGCAGCTGGCGCACCTCTGGGAAGGCGAGGGCGAACACGGTTGTCGAGGCGGTGATCACGCCGACCGCGATGAGGCAGGCATGCACCCCGAAGAGCAACGTCGCCGGTCCGGCGAGCAACAGTCCGACGGGGGCCAGCATCAACGAACCAAGCGCATCGTAGGAGGCGACCCGAGCCAGCGACTCGGGCGGAACCTCGTTCTGCATGGTGGTCATCCACCAGACCCCGAACAGGTCGAAGCCGATGCCCATCGCGAAGGCCGCCACGGCGATCGTCCACAAAGGCGCGCTGGCGCCGAGCAGCAGCGCGGGCAGTCCCGCGGTGAAGGTGAGCAGGGTCGCCGCCAGGATCGGACGGTGGGGACGCCACACCATGGACAGCCCGACGCCTACGATCGCCCCCAACGCCTCGGCCGCCAGGATGGTCGTCCAGGCGGCTGCGCCTCCGAGTTCGGCGTCGGCGACCACCGGGCCCAGCACCCCGTGGGAGGCCTGCAGCGCCATGATCAGCACCGACCACTGCAGCACCACCACCCACAGCCATTGCCGGGAACTGAACTCGCCCCACCCTTCGACCAGTTGCCGCAGCGGACTGACCGAGGCATCGGCCAGCGTGCCGACGACGCGCGGCAGGCCGAGCACGAGGCCGCCCGCCAGTAGGTACATCGCTCCCGCGGTGATCATGGCCCAGCCGCCGCCGAGCCACACCACCACCGCCCCGCCGGCCACGAGGCCGGCGAGCCGCGCGGCGCTCGCGCCCATGGCCAGCCAGGCGTTGCCGAGCTGCCGCTCGGGGGCCGGGACCAAGTCGGGAATGATGCCGTTGAGGGCAGGGTAGACCGCGGCGCCGGAGATCCCGGCGAGCGAGGCCGCCAGGCACAGCAGCCAGACGGGGGTGTACCCGACGAGCATCATCACCCCGATGGCGCCCCACGCCCCCGCGCTGAGCCACTCACCCCAGACCAGGACGACCGAGCGCGGGTAGCGGTCGGCCACCACGCCGCCGAGCAGCATGAAGACCACCAGCGGCACCATCTGAGCCGCCAGGACGACCGACAGCGTGCCGGCGTCCGCATCGGGCAGGGCGAGCACGCCGAAGGCCAGCGCGATCGGCGAGAACGCCATGCCGAGCATGGAGATCGTCCGGGCAGCCAACAGCGTCACGAACGCGCGGTTCGTGAGCAGGGCGCGGCCGCCGCTCGACAGAGTCATGACAAGGTCGTTTCGTGGGGACAGGGACGGGGTGCCCGGTCTCCGGGCAGCCAACCAGTTTCTCACTCTGGCGCCGCGAGTTCAACCGGCCGGGAGTCGCGGGAATGTGCACCAAAGCCTTCGCCCGAGGTCTCGCCACAGCCGCAAACCGGCCCCCAGGCCCCATCGAGCGCAGGCTTTGAAGCACCCACTCAGTCGGGGGCGCGTGGCTGCGACGCGTGAGGCCGACGTGAAGACAGTCGACGAATGCCGACTGCGTGCTGAGGCCTGGCCGATGGGTTGATCGGTCGCGCGACAACACCTGCGAGGACCCCCGGTGCGGCAGCGCCAGGCTGCGCCACGATGCAAACTTGAAGCATCATCCAGGATGCAAACCGCGCATCCCATTGATGAGCCGTCGAGGAGGTGCGCCGTGTCCGAGTTCAACAGTGCCGTTGCCGCAGGGCTCTTCTCGGGCCTGTGTGCAACCCTCGCCGGGTTCGCCGTGTCGGGCATCATCTTCGTCGTGGCCCTGCTGACCCGTGAGGAGCGGCAGACTCTCTCGGCGCGCTCCTCCACGGGAGCGCCGGGGGCGGCCGATGATCCCGACGTCCCGTTGGCCCTGCTCACGGCGGCATTCGTCGGCCTGGTGCTGTCGTCGCTGGCCTACGGGCTGATGGCTGGGGAGCCGCCGCACAGCCCGCGCTTGGCGGCCGAGCAGATCATCGTCGGCTGCGGTTTCGGAACGGGGGCCTTGATCCTGCTGCTCGCCGTGCGGCGGCTGGTCTGCAGTGCCGCTCCGGACCTGAACCGATGGACGCGCCACGTCGTGGGAATCGGCGCTCCCTGCGTGGTCTGGCTCTACCTGGCCGAGGGCACGCGGCACGTGGGGTCGGTGTTCGAAACCAATGAGTACGTCTTGTGGGCAGTGCTCGGAGCCACCGGACTGGTGCAGTTGGCATCGGGCGCGGTTGCGCTGTGGATACCGCGGCGCACCGCGATGCAGACCCGGCACTTCCTGCGGCTGGCGTCGGTGGGCGTGCTGATTCCGACCGTTGCCAGCGCGGGCGTGGCGTTGACGCCCACCCTGTTTCCGGACGACTCGCCACCCCCGATGGTGGTGCTGTACGCCATGCTCACGCTGTGCGTCCTGGGCACGTCCTTCTTCACGGTGCACGTGGGGCGCGCCGTCCGGGGCGAGACCGAGGGGTTCCTCGACTAAGCCGCACAGCCAGGTGTCCCGGGTGAGCGCGTGGTAGAGCAGCCCGGACTCCGATGACGGGGGGTTTCCTTCGACTCCGGACGCGCGCCGGTTCCTGACGTCTACAGTTCACGTGAGAGCAGTCAGCGCCTTTGGTTCCCTCACCGAGGAGTGTCGACCATGGCAGGC
>CAYUWV010000146.1:0-6372 GCA_964448385.1 uncultured Propionibacteriaceae bacterium
GCGGCATCTACGCCGAACTGCTGGCTCTGCAGGGCTCGCGGGCCGGCAAGAAGAGTCTTCGGCGCTTCGAGATCGTGGGTTGAACTCACCAACTGCGAAGCGGGCAGGCTGCCTGAGCCGGCCGCGTAGCTGTTGCCGGGCGTGGTCCCGGTCGTCGGAGGACAGGACCATCACGGCCGGTGATTCCAGCCGGTGACCTCGACCACCTGGTCCAGGATCCTGCCTTTGTCCTTCTTCCCCGCCCTCGCATACGCCTCGGCGTACTTCTTGGTGACTTCCACTCGAGCCGACAACGACAGTCTCCCCACATGCACGCGCCATCGTCGCCGGCCCCCCGGGTTCCCGGGGATAACCATGTGAGGCACGGTCCCTGACTACGCGGGGACGTCACGTGAGTCTCGTCGCAGGCTTGACGGGCGCCACACCCACCAACGGGCAGGGTTTGTGTGAGGCGTGTAATCATGCGAAGCAGGCGCCGGGGTGGCGGGCCAGTCCCGGGCCGGAAGGCGCCCACACCGTCCTGGTGGAAACCCCGACCGGGCACCGGTATCGAAGTTGGGCGCCCCAGCCGCCGGGGGCCGAGGTGGTGTCCCAGGCCCAACTCCAGCCGGAGCGCGGGCAGAACTGGTCACGCGTCGAACTCGTGTTCAGGCGACTTGTGCTGGCAGCGTGACGGAACGCCATGGACGGTTAGGCTTCGCTGCAGCAACCCACCCCACGAAAGGCGGACGGCCATGAAGTTCCTGTTCCTTGGCGCCGGCGCGATCGGCACCTACGTGGGCGGCTCGCTGGCCGCCGCCGGGCATCAGGTGACTTTCATCGAGCAGCCGGCCGCGGCGGACATCATCGGCACGCGGGGCCTGCTGCTGCACCGCGGTGACCGGACCACGACCGTCCGCGAGTTCGCGCTGTTCACGTCAGCCGCCGAGGCGCTGGCGGCAGGGCCCTACGATGTCGGCGTCTTTGCGCTGAAGTCGTTCGACACCGCGGCCGCCCTCGACCAGTTGATCGCGACCGGCGCACCGGTGCCGCCGATCCTTTCGTTGCAGAACGGCGTGGACAACGAACCCACGATCGCCGCCGCGCTGGGAGCCGCCAACGTGGTCACCGGCACGGTCACCACGGCGGTCGGCAAGCCGGGGGTGGGCGAAGTCGTCGAAGAGAAGCTCCGCGGCATCGGCATTGCGCTGAGTCATCCGCTCGCCGGCCGCCTGATCGCCGCGCTCAACGACGCCCAGCTCGTGGCGCGCGGGTACCCCGACGCTGGCCCCATGAAGTGGTCGAAGCTGCTGACCAACCTCACCGGCAACGCCACCTCGGCCATCCTTGACCTCCCGGTCGGGGCGCTGTTCGCCGACCGGCGACTCTACGAGGTCGAGGTCGCCGTGCTGCGCGAATGCCTCGCGGTGATGCGCGCGCTGGGCTACCGGCCCGTCGACCTGCCGGGGACGCCGGTGCGCGCGCTGGCGTTCGCCGCCCAACGGCTGCCGCGGTTCATCGCCCAGCCCGCACTGACCAAAGCGCTGGGCAGCGGACGCGGCGACAAGATGCCGTCCTTCCACATCGACCTGCACTCCGGCCGCGGCCGGACCGAAGTGCGCTTCCTGAACGGGGCGGTGGCCCGCGTCGGCGCCGAGCGCGGGGTGCCTACTCCCGTGAATGCCGTCCTCACCGACACCCTTGAAGCGCTCAGCTCAGGACAGCAGAGCGTGGAGGCTTTCCGCAGCAAGCCGGAGGCCCTGCTCGCGCTGCTCAGGTGAGATCCGGGCGCCGCCGCGCACCCGCGCGCCGGATCGTGCCATGCTGTGCTCAACTGACCAGCGCGCCGACCGAGGATCTGGATGACTCATCAGGCCCCTTTCACCGGGCAGCACAACAAGAAGGTTCTGTTCCTGTTCTCCGACACCGGGGGTGGGCATCGCTCTGCGACTGAGGCGATGATCGAAGCCCTGGAACTGGAGTTCCCGGGCGTCTTCGACGCCGCCATGATCGACTTCCTCGTCGACTACTACCCGCGGCCCCTGAACCGGGCACCGGAGATCTATCCGCCGATCTCCCGCATGCCTCAGGCCTGGGGGTTCAGCTACAAGGCGTCCAACAGCCGAGGTCGCACGCGCATGCTGAACACGCTCAGCTACCCGTACCTGCGCAAGGCCGCGCGCCGCTTGGTGCGGGAAAACCCTGCCGACCTCATCGTGTCGGTGCACCCGCTGGTGAACACCACGCTGATGCGCGCCATGCGGGAGGCCCCGCGCCCGTTCATCACCGTGGTCACCGACATGGTCACCACCCACGCGTTCTGGTACGACCGCCGCGCCGACCTCGTCGTGGTCCCGACCGAGCAGGCCAAAGAGCGTGGCATCCACTTCGGGGTGCCCGAGGGGAACCTGCGCGTCATCGGCCTGCCGGTCGCCGACAGGTTCTGTCGTCCGGTGGGCGACCCGATGGCATTCCGTGACGCGCAGGGCTGGCGACGCGATCTTCCGGTCATCCTGCTGGTTGGCGGCGGGGACGGAATGGGCCCTCTCAAGCAGGTGGCCAAGGCCATCAATGAAGCGGCCATGCCGGCGAGCCTGGTCGTCATTTGCGGCCGCAATGCCGAGCTGAAGGCCGACCTCGAAGCCCTCGCGTGGAACATGCCGGCGCACATCTACGGCTTCACCCGTGAGATGCCGGCTTTCATGGCCGGCGCGGACATGCTGCTCACCAAAGCCGGTCCCGGCACCATCAGTGAGGCGTTCATCGCTGGGTTGCCGCTGGTTCTCTACGCGCGCTTGCCCGGGCAGGAGGACGGCAACGTCACCTACGTCGTCGAAGAGAAGGCCGGTGTCTGGGCCCCGCGGACACGCGACGTGGTGGACGCGGCACGCCGCTGGGTACTGGATCCGTCCGCCAGGGCCGAAGCGTCGGCAGCAAGCCATCGGATGGCACGACCGGATGCCGCGCGGCAGATCGCCCGGCTGATCGCAGACCAGGTCGGGGTCTTGCCCTGACGTGGAAGCGGGAGGTGTCCTAGGAGCTCCCCGCTACTCTGGATAGCCGGAGCGAATGCATGAATGAGACCAAACAGAGCAAGAAGACCGACCAGACCCCATCCGACGAAAAAGACCCAGCGAAGATCACGTTCTCGCTGCCGCAGATCCTGAGCGGCGCCCTCGCCGCGGTGACCGTGGCGGCCATCGGCTCAAGCCTCGGCACGGCAGGCACGATTGCCGGCGCAGCCATCGCGAGCGTGGTGGGTGCTGTTGCGGGCACGATCTACACCGCCGGACTTCACCACACCACCCGTGGCATCCGGACGGTGGCCGAGCGAGTCAGGGGCACCGACCAGGAAGCCACTCCCGCGGCCGCGGCGGACCAGACGCTGATGACCGAGCCGTTGCCGGACATCTTCCGCGCCACGGAGACCGAGGAGCCCGCAGTCGAGCCCAACCGCCGACCCATGGTGCTGCGCATCGTGGTCAGCGCGGCCGCGATCTTCCTGCTGGCCTTCGCCGCCATCACCGTCTACGAACTCACCGTCGGTGCCGCTCTGGACGGTTCGAAGGGCACCACGATCGGGGGTTCGCAGCGTCCAGCCACCACGGCGAAGCCGTCCGCTAGCCCGTCCGCGACCCCGACGAGCACTCCCACCGTCACGGTGACGGCGACAGCCGCCCCCACGCCGACGGCAACAGCCCCGACGACCACCCCAACCGCGACTGTCACGACCACCCCGACGGCCGCCGCCCAGCCGACGACAGCGCCTGAGCCGACGACGGTCACCGGTCCCACGGCGACCCAGGCGTCCACTCCCTGAGGCGGCTCGCGTGGTCCTGGCGCGGACCTTCCCGGAGGGCGACCTACTCTGGTGAGGTGAGCGCAGCCTTCCCTACAGCCCGCCTCCTGCGGGCTGGCGTCGCCGCCGCAGCAGCCCTGTGCCTGCTCGGCGCGACTGGCTGCGCCCAGGTGCCGCCAGAGCAGTGGGGCAGGTCCCGGCCGACCGCCGTCTCGAGTAGCGCCCCATCGCCGTCCAGTACGGTGCAACCGACACTGCAGCCGAGCGCGGTGCCGATGACCCCAGCCACCGAGGGCCCGGACGTGTTGCCGACCTTCGTGCCACCATCGGCGAGCACGACCACGCTGCCGGGTGCGCTGCCGGTCCCGACCACGTCGCCCGCCCCGGCGGCGACGCCGCCCCCCGAGACCAAGCAGCCCGCCACTCCGGTCAACTGCGCGAAGCGCAAGTGCCTCGCGCTGACGTTCGACGACGGTCCGATGCCAGAGACCGAGAAGCTGCTCGACATGCTCAAGAAGCAGCACGTCCCTGTGACCTTCTTCGTGGTGGGGCAGCAGGCCAAGGCGCATCCGGGCGTCCTGCGCCGGATGGTGGCCGAGGGACACGCGATCGGAAACCATTCCTTCAGCCACCCGGAGTTCTGGAAGATCAGCGCAGCAGGGGTCAAGAGCCAGCTGTCCCGCACCACGTCCGCCATCCGGAAGGCCACCGGCAAGAAGGTGACGCTGTTCCGGCCGCCGTACGGTGAATCCAACGCCACGATCCGCTCGATCGCCAGGAAACAAGGCCTGTGCCAGATCCTGTGGAGCGTGGATTCGCTGGACTGGCGCTACCGGGACGCGAAGAAGGTGGCCAAGCGGGTGCTGAAGCAAGCACGTCCCGGTGCCATCATCCTCAGCCACGACATCTACCCCACCACCCGCAAAGCCTGGGCCACCGCCATCCCTGAGCTGAAGAAGAAGGGCTACGTCTTCGTGACCGTCCCGCAGTTGCTGGGCAGCCGCATCAAGCCGGGACGCACCTACTCGCAGCGTTGAGCGGTGATCACGGAGCCACGCGTCGCCCGGTGAGCCTCAGTCGCGGTTGCGCGCGAGCCGGTAGCGCTCCAGGGCCTCCCGACGTGCCGCCGCGTGATCGACGATCCGTTCGGGGTAGCCGTGGGAGTAGCCCTGCGGGGAATCCCAGGGACGCAGCGCGGCCGAGCCCGCCAGGTGCCGCAACTCCGGGACGTAGCGGCGGACGTAGTCCCCCTGCGGGTCCACCGCGTCGGCCTGACTGACGGGGTTGAACACCCGGAAGTACGGTGAGGGGTCGGTTCCGGTGCCAGCCACCCACTGCCACCCGTGGGCGTTGGACGCCAGGTCGCCGTCGATCAGTCGGTCGAGGAAGTGACGGGCGCCGAGCGGCCACCAACCGTGCAGGTCCTTGGTGAAGAAGCTGGCCGTCACCATGCGCACCCGGTTGTGCATCCACCCCTCGGCCAGGAGCTGCCGCATGCCCGCGTCCACCAGCGGGAAGCCGGTGCGACCCTGTCGCCACGCCTCGAAGCGGTCATCCGGCTCGTCGTAGGCGAGCCCGGCGAGGTCTTGGCGCAGGTCGGCCTCGAGCGAAGCCGGGTTGTTGGCGAGCACGTCGGCGTAGAACTCCCGCCACGCCAGTTCGGTGACGAAGCGTTGGACGCCCTCGCCGTCGGGCTGCTGGGCAAGATCAGCCAACAGGGTGCGGGGGTGCACCACCCCGAACTTCAGGTACGGCGACAGCCGCGAGGTGCCGTCCACGTCAGGACGATCCCGCAGCCTCGCGTACCCGTCCACCCGGTGGTCGCGGAACTCGGCCCAGGCTGCGGACGCGCCCCGCTCGCCGGGTTCGGGGAGCTCGATCGGGCACGCCGCCAGCGCCGCATCCAGCAGCGGGCGGGCCGCCGGATCGTCGTTCGCGCGGACGAAGCTCACAGCGGCGGGCTCGGCACACGGCGGACGCCAGCCGTGCTGACGCCACGCTCGCGCGAAGGGGGTGAACACCCGGAAGGGCCGGCCCGCGCCGGTCAGCAGCCGACCGGGCGAGACGGCATAGGGAGAGCCGGTTTCGACCCAAGCCACCCCGGCCGCGGCGAGAGCTTCGCGAACCCGGGCGTCGCGCGCCCGTCCGTCCGGTTCCGATTCGGCGGAGACATGGACGCTGGTCGCTCCGACTTCGGACGCCAACGCCGGGATGATCACCCGGGGATCACCGACTCGCAGCGTCAGGTTCCCCTGGTAGGCCTCGCTGGTCGCCCGCAGCGTGGCCGCCAGCCAGCCGAGGCGGACGGGGCCGGCTGGCTGCCAGAACCTGGGATCGATCACGAAGACCGGGAGCACCCGCCCTGCTTGCGCGGCAGCGGCCAGGGCTGGATGGTCGCCTCGGCGCAGGTCCCGGCGCAGCCACAGCAGACCAGTCGACGCCTTCGCCATCTCAGCCATGCGTCCAGCCTAGTCACCTCAGGGATCGCGTCAGCTGGACTGCTCAGCCACGTGCATCAGCCGAGTCACCCCCGGGGAGTTCGTGAGCAAGACTGCTGAGCTGCGCAGGCTGCGGGTTCGGGCGCGTCTCGCCAT
>CAYUWV010000147.1:0-2816 GCA_964448385.1 uncultured Propionibacteriaceae bacterium
GCGTTCAAGGACATGGCGATGCAGCTGCTCGGCCAGCTGTTCGAGTACGAGCTGGCCCGCCGGAACGCGGAGCTCAACATCGTGGGCGCCACCTCCGGCGACACTGGCTCGGCAGCCGAGTACGCCTTGCGCGGACGGCGCGGCATCCGGGTGTTCATGCTCACCCCCGCCGGACGGATGACCCCCTTCCAGCAGGCCCAGATGTTCTCGATCGACGATCCGTCCATCGTGAATATCGCGATCAACGGGGTGTTCGACGACTGCCAGGACCTCGTCAAGGCCGTCGCCGGCGACCTCGAGTTCAAGCAGCGCTACAACCTTGGTGCGGTGAACTCGATCAACTGGGCACGGCTCGTCGCCCAGGTCGTCTACTACGTCGCCGCCTGGGCGCGGGTCACCACTCACGCCGGCGAGCGCGTGTCGTTCTGTGTGCCGACGGGGAACTTCGGCAACATCTGCGCGGGCCACGTGGCACGCCAGATGGGCCTGCCGATCGACACCCTCGTGCTGGCGACCAACGAGAACAACGTGCTCGACGAGTTCTTCCGCACGGGTGTCTACCGGGTGCGCTCCGCGGCAGAGACCCACGAAACGTCCAGTCCGTCCATGGACATCTCGAAGGCGAGCAACTTCGAGCGCTTCGTCTTCGACCTCCTGGATCGCGACGGCGAGCGGGTACGCGAGTTGTTCGCCGTCCAGTTGCCGCAGCGGGGGTACTTCGACCTGTCGGACACCCCTGAGTTCGCTTCGCTGCGGCAGCGCTACGGCTTCGTCAGCGACTCCTCGACGCACGCGCAACGGGTGGCCACCATCGCCGCGACCTGGCGGGAACACGGAGTGTTGATCGACCCGCACACCGCCGACGGGGTGGGCGTCGCCCGTCGCTTCGTCGAGCCGGGGGTGCCGATGATCGTGACCGAGACCGCACTGCCGGTGAAGTTCGCCGCCACCATCGTCGAGGCCATCGGCGTCGAGCCGGAACGGCCCGCCAGCTTCCTCGGGCTTGAGGACCTGCCGCGTCATGTGGTGGACCTGCCCCGCGATGCCGAGGCACTCAAGGCGCTGATCCGCCAGGTGGTGGACGGTTCAGCCTGAGCGATTCCCGCTCGCCCGACCGGTCAGTCGTTCAGGCCGCGGCGCCGCAGCAGGTGGCTGATGTCGGGGTCCTGCCCGCGATAGTCGCGGAAGGCGTCCATGGCATCGATGGAACCGCCGCGCGCCAGCAGCCGACGCCGGAACCGCTCGCCGACCTCGCGCGTCAGCCCACCGCTGGCGGTCATGAAGGCGGCCGTGTCGGCGTCCAGCACCTCCGACCAGAGGTAGGCGTAGTAGCCGGCGTCGTAGCCGCCCTCGAAGGTGTGACGGAAGTAGGCCGACCGGTAGCGCGGCGGGACGAGCGGGTTGGCCAGCCCGACCTGCTGCAGCGCTGCCGCCTCGAAGGTTTCCACCTGCTCCGGGTCGGTGGGCAACTCGGCCAGCGGCGTGGTGTGCCACACGTGATCGAGCAGCGCCGCGGCCAGGTACTCCGCGGTCTTGAACCCCTGCTGGAACAGCGTCGAGGACACCAGCGTGTCCGCCCATTCGCTCGGCAGTGGCTCACCGGTTTCGTGATGGACGGCGTAGCGACGCAGCAGTGAGGGATCCAGTGCCCACAGCTCGTTGACCTGCGAGGGGTATTCGACGAAGTCACGCGGTGTGTTGGTGCCCGACTTGGAGGGGTACCGCACGTCGGACAGCAGTCCGTGGAGCGTGTGACCGAACTCGTGGAACAGCGTGATCACGTCATCCCACGTCATCAGGGTGGGCTGGCCCGCGGCCGGCTGCACCAGGTTCGCGTTGTTGCAGACCACGGCGAGCTGGCCGAGTAGCTGGTTCTGGTCGACGAGGTTGTTCATCCAAGCGCCGCCGTTCTTGGAGACCCGCGTGAAGAAGTCCCCCAGGAACAGCCCGACCGGTGTCCCGTCCGCTTCGTCGACCTGCCAGATCCTGACGTCGGGGTGGTAGCCGATCACGTCCGTCCGCCGCGTGAAGGTGATGCCGTACAGCGCCGTCGCGGCGGCGAAGACCCCGTCGTGCAGCACCCGCTCCAGTTCCAGGTAGGGACGCAGCCGCGCGGCGTCCAGGTGGTAGCGCTGGGCACGGACGATCTCGGACAGGTATTGCCAGTCCCACGGCTGCACGGTGGCCCCCGGCTCGAGCTGCTGCAACACCGAATCCAGCTCGGCGGCCTCGGCGGCGGCGTTCCGCATCACCGCAGGCACCAGGCCGGTCAGCAACTGACGGACGGCCGCCGCCGACCCCGCGCAACCGTCGGCGGCGACATAGTCGGCGTGGCTGGCGAACCCCAACAGCGCGGCCCGCTCGGCGCGAGCACGGGCGAGATCAATCACGAGGCGCCGGGTGTCGTGGTCACCGCTCAGCCCGCGTCCGGTCGCTGCGCGATGCAGCCGTTCGCGCAGGTCGCGGTTGGTCAGGTAGGCCAGCGGACGCTGGCCGGAGGTGTTGTCGAGCTCGATCAGCCAGGCCTGGGGGCGTCCACGGTCGGCGGCCCGCTCACGGGCCGCGTCGATCTCGTGGGGGCTGAGGCCCGCCAACTCGGCGACATCGCTCACCCAGACCGCCCCGGCGTTCCTGCCGGCCAGCGCGTGCCTGGAGAACGCCGACTGCAGTTCGGCGATCTGGACGTTGAGGGCGCGAAGGGCCCGCTGGTCGGCGTCCCCGAGGTGCACGCCCGCCCGTTCGAAGGCGAGTCGGACGCGGACCAGCCAGTAGGACTGCTGCTCGTCGAGGACGACGTCGCCGGTCGCCACCCGTTC
>CAYUWV010000147.1:2916-6341 GCA_964448385.1 uncultured Propionibacteriaceae bacterium
CCATGCCCGCTTCCAGGGCGGGCAGGTAGTGCTCCGTCCGGATCAGGTGGTAGTCGGGGAGCTCGAACGGCAGTCCGGAGCGGCTGGCGAGCGGGTTCGCGGGGTCGAGGGTCATGGGCACATCCTCACCGTCCACCCGCTGGCCGCCAAGTCCGTCCCCGAGGCGCGTCAGGCCTGGGGCCGCACCAGCAGGCTGACGACGAACCCGAGTGCTGCGATCGCCCCGATGACGACCAGCCAGTCCGGGAGTGCCATCCCGGGTGCTGCCACGAGGACGACATTGCCGACCAGCAGCAGGGCGCTGGCCCACCGCGCCCAGCCCAGCCTGCGCCACAGCCACCAGGCGCACAGGCCAAGGGCGCCGGCATTGAGCGCGGCAGTCAAGCCGACCAACGCCCACAGCCAGGCACCCGTTCCGCCCGGTGGCGGGCCAAAGTACAACCTGGCTCCCACGAACAGCCACAGCGCCGCCAGCAGCGCCAACAGGACGACCGCAGCGAGTCGGCGCCAGCCTGGCGCGGGGGTGCGGTGGTCGCGATCTGCCATGGCGCCCACGGTAGCGCCCGCACCAGGCCTGATCCGCTCTGGCAGGAGCCCACGAGCGCCCGAGACGGCGCGTTCCCGCAGGACCAACTCGTGACGGCGTCGTACTCCTAGACTTGGCGCGAGTGGGGAGCCGCCCGGCGTGGACCTCACGGGGATTGTTCACTCTCACCTGTGGGGGAAGATGCGGGACCTCGAGCGGATAGCGGTGGTGGGCGCGGGTCGCCTGGGCACCGCCTTGGCCACGGCCCTGCGAGCAACTGGTCTTCAGGTCGACGGGCCGCTGCGTCGCGGCGAGACCCCGACCCCTGAGGTGACCGTCGTGCTGCTGTGCGTGCCCGATGGCGCGATCAGCGAGGCGGCCGCAGCGATACCGCCAGGTCCGCTGGTCGGTCATTGCTCGGGGGTGTCAACGCTCGAACCGTTGGGCGGCCACCCGGCGTTCTCGCTTCACCCGCTGATGACCGTCCCCGCGCAGGGCACTGCCGACTTCGCCGGCGTCGTGTGCGCAGTCGCCGGCCACCCGGTCGCAGCCACCCTCGCCCACCGGTTGGGGATGCGCCCGATCACTGTCGCGGACGAGGACCGGGCGGCCTATCACGCCGCCGCCAGCATGGCCTCGAACTTCTTGGTGACGCTCGAGGACGCCGCCGAGCAGGTGGGCGCGACCGCAGGGCTGCGCCGGGCGGACCTGCTTCCCCTGGTGCGCGCGACCGTCGAGAACTGGGCACGGCTGGGTCCGGATGCGCTCACCGGGCCGATCGCGAGAGGTGATGCGGCCACCGTCGCGAAGCACCGCCAGGCGTTGCTGGACCGCACGCCTGCCCTGCTCCCCCTGTACGACACGATGGCGGAGGTGACCCGACGATGAGAATCGTTCGAGATGTGACGGCGGTCCGAGCGGCCGTGGCCGGTTCGGGGCTCGTGGGTCTGGTGCCCACGATGGGCGCCTTTCACGAGGGGCACCTCTCCCTGATTCGTGCGGCGCGCGAGGCGTGCGACCTGGTGGTGGTGTGGCTGTTCGTCAACCCGACCCAGTTCAACGAGTCGGCCGACCTGGTCGCCTACCCCAGGGACGAGGAGCGGGACGCGGCGCTGGCGGCCGAGTGCGGGGCGGACATCCTGTTCGCGCCCGACGTCGAGGCGGTCTACCCGGCAGGGTTCGCCACGACCGTGACCGTCGCGGGACTGGCTGATGTCCTTGAAGGCGCTCACCGTCCCGGGCACTTCGCCGGGGTGGCAACCGTGGTGGCCAAGATGCTGAACATGGTCGGGCCCCACGTCGCCTTCTTCGGCGCCAAAGACGCCCAGCAGGTGGCTGTGGTCCGGCGGATGGTGGCCGACCTCGACATCCCGACCCGGATCGAGGTGTTGCCGATCGTCCGCGAAGCCGACGGGCTGGCGATGAGCAGCCGCAACGTCCGGCTCGATCCGGACGAACGCCGACGCGCCACCGCGCTGCACCGCGGCCTGGCCGCGGCCCGGACGGCGGTTTCCCTGGGAGAGCGGGACGCGGCCGTCCTCGCTCGCAGGGTCGAGGACGAGTTGGCCGAGGCCGGCATCGTCGCCGAGTACGTCGCCGTCGTCGATCCTGCGGTGTTCCGGCCGGTCGACACCATCGAACGCCCCGCCCTCATCGCCGTCGCAGCCCGCGTCGGTTCAACGCGTCTCATCGACAACATCGAGGTGGCCCCATGATCCGCACCATGCTGAAGAGCAAGATCCACCGCGCGACGATCACCGACTCCGACCTGCACTACGTCGGCTCGATCACGGTTGACCCTGACCTGCTCGAGGCGGCAGACATTCGGGTGCACGAACAGGTTGCCGTGGTGGACGTCGACAACGGCGCCCGCTTCGAGACCTACACCATCGCCGGGCAACCCGGCTCCGGGGAGATCAAGGTGAACGGGGCCGCCGCCCGCCTCGTCCACACCGGGGATACCGTGATCCTGATCTCGTACGGGTTGTACGACCCCGACGAACTCGCCTCCTACGAACCGCGGGTGGTGCACGTCGATCGCCAGAACCGCATCCTGGCGATCGACGACGATGTCGCCTCGCTCAACGACAACTTCGAGGACTGACCATGTCGGGCGGACACCGTGAGGCGAAGGCGCGAAAGAGCGTCACCCTGCTCTCCCTTGCCGGGAAGAAGGCCGCCAACGAGCCGATCGTCATGGTGACCGCCTATGACCATCCCAGCGCCCGCATCGC
Organism: uncultured Propionibacteriaceae bacterium; assembly: GCA_964448385.1. Classification (GTDB taxonomy): domain Bacteria; phylum Actinomycetota; class Actinomycetes; order Propionibacteriales; family Propionibacteriaceae; genus Propionicimonas. Next base: position 5,677 of record CAYUWV010000147.1, read on the forward strand.
CGACGAGGTCGGCGTCGACCTGGTCCTGGTCGGCGACTCCGCGGCCAATGTCGTGCTGGGCTACGACTCGACCGTGCCGGTGACCGTCGACGAGATGCTCGTGCTGACCCGGGCCGTCCGCCGTGGTCTGTACGCGGCGCTGCTCGTCGCCGACCTGCCGTTCGGCTCCTATGAGGCTTCCGACGAAGCGGCGGTGCGGACGGCCCAGCGCTTCGTCAAGGAGGGCGGCGCCGACGCCGTCAAGCTGGAGCGCGGCGGCACGTCGGTGGACCGGGCCCGAGCGGTGATCGAGGCGGGCATCCCGGTGATGGGCCACGTCGGGTTGACCCCACAGGTGGCCACCGCCCTCGGCGGCTACCGGGTGCAAGGTCGGACAGCCGCGCAGGCTGAGCAGCTGATCCACGACGCCCTCGCGTTGCAGGCGGCCGGATGCTTCGCGATCGTCCTTGAGGCCGTCCCAGCAGCGGTCACTGAACTGCTGGTCCCACAGCTGACCTGCGTGGTCATCGGCATCGGGGCCGGGGGGGCGACGGACGGCCAGGTCCTGGTCTGGCACGACCTGCTGGGTCTGAGCTCCGGGCACCGGGCCAAGTTCGTGCGGCAGTTCGCCGACCTGCGCGCCGAGGCGATCCGTGGGCTGAGCGCGTACGCCGCAGCGGTCAGGC
>CAYUWV010000148.1:0-6279 GCA_964448385.1 uncultured Propionibacteriaceae bacterium
TGCCGGTATGGCAAACTGGGACATTGTTGTGCCGCGGGCGCTCCTGCCACAGGGGGAAGGCGCTTGCGAGCGACAATCCGACCAACACTTTCAGCAGTGGCCTGTGGCACTGGCGAGGAAGAAGACCATGAACAAGCTGGTAGCCGAGATCGCCCAAGCCTCCCTTCGCGACGACATCCCCGATTTCCGTCCCGGGGACAACGTCAAGGTGCACGTGCGAGTCATCGAGGGAAACCGCTCCCGGATCCAGGTCTTCGCCGGCGCCGTGATCGCCCGCACCGGGGCCGGTATCGCCGAAGCATTCACCGTACGCAAGGTTTCCTTCGGCACCGGCGTCGAGCGGACCTTCCCGCTGCACTCCCCGATCATCGAGAAGATCGAGGTCGAGCGTCGCGGTGACGTGCGCCGGGCGAAGCTCTACTACCTGCGTGGTCTGCGCGGCAAGGCCGCCAAGATCAAGGAGAAGCGCGACCGCTGAACGCGGGGTCCTTCGTGGAGTCGGTGCCGCGAACTATCATCGATCAGGTTCTGATGAGGGGGGTTCGGTGAGCCGTACAGCAGGCGTACGAGCCTCTACGGCGCGCCGCGGTTCCCCCGCCGGAGTCTGGCTGCGTGAGATCGCCATCGTCGTGGTCGGCGCCTTGATCGCGTCCACCCTGTTGCGGGTGTTCTTCCTGCAGATGTTCGTGATTCCGTCCGGGTCGATGCAGAACACCCTGCAGCGACACGACCGGGTAGCCGTCCAGAAGGTGGTGCCGTTCCAGCGAGGCGATGTTGTCGTCTTCCGCGACACCCAGGACTGGCTGGGAGCTGTCCAGCCCGAGGACGACCCGTTGCGGCGGGTCTTGATCTTCGTCGGGCTTGCACCCGACGAGAGCTCGAACCATCTCATCAAGCGGGTGATCGGGGTCGCGGGCGACCACGTGACCTGCTGCGACGCCCTGGGCCGGGTGATGGTCAACTCCGTTGCGCTCGACGAGGGCACCTACCTCTACACCGATCCGGCCACGGGCAAGCAGGTGGACCCCTCGACGGTGGCTTTCGACGTGGTGGTCCCGGAGGGCCGGATCTTCGTCATGGGTGACCATCGCAACAACTCACAGGATTCACGCTGCCATCTGGCGGACGAGGTCACCGGGGGTGCGTCCGGATCGGCGGCCTTCATCCCCGTCGAGAACGTCGTGGGAACAGCGGTGGCGGTCGTTTTCCCGTTCTCGAGATGGGGCGGATTCGAACGGCCCGCCGGGTTCGCCGGGATTCCCACTGGTGCCCCGCCGCCCGCCGAGCCGATCATCACGGGGCCGACGGTTCTCTGCTGAGGAGTCGTGCCATGGCGAGTGTGGTGAGGCGCGATGCCGGGATCTACGGCTACGAGCGGTCCCTGCGGCGGGCCGGATTCGGCTTGGTGGCCGGTACCGATGAGGCCGGACGGGGCTCCTGCGCGGGCCCACTCGTGGCAGCCGCGGTAGTCCTGAAGCCCACGGACGCGGGACGGATCGACGGGCTCGCCGATTCCAAGCAGCTGACCCCGCTCCAGCGAGAACGGATCCATGACGTCGTCGTGCAGCGAGCCTTGGCTTGGTCGGTCGTCAGTCTCGAACCCTCGGAATGCGACCTGCTGGGGATGCACGTGGCCAACCTGACGGCACTGCGTCGGGCGGTGATGCGCCTCACGCCGGCGCCGGACTTCGTCCTGAGCGACGGCTTCGCCGTCGACGGGCTGGCCATGCCCAACCTCGGGGTATGGAAGGGTGATCAGGTCGCCGCCTGTGTGGCTGCAGCCTCGGTGGTGGCGAAGGTGACCAGGGACCGCCTGATGATCGAATGGCACGAGACCTACCCGGAGTACGGGTTCGACGTTCACAAGGGCTATTGCACCGCTGAGCACCAGGAACGCCTTGAGCTCCACGGTCCGTGTGCCATTCATCGCTGGTGTTTCGAGAATGTCCGGCGGACGGCGCGGGACGGCGTCCCGCGTGGCGAGTCCGCCCTGAGCGGTTCCGGGGGGCGTTGACGCGCCGCTGGCGCGGGGGTGTCCGCCCATCGCCTAGAGTTGACTCGTCATGAGCGCCGAAGACCTTGAGCAGTACGAATCCGATCTGGAACTCCAGTTGTATCGGGAGTACAAGGATGTGGTCGGGATCTTCACCTACGCCGTGGAGACCGAGCGCCGCTTCTACCTGTGCAACGCCGTCGACCTCAAGGTGCGCACTGAGGGCGGAGACGTCTACTACGAGGTGTCCATGGGGGACGCCTGGGTGTGGGACATGTACCGGCCTGCTCGCTTCGTGAAGAGCGCCAAGGTGCTGACCTTCCGAGACGTGTCGATCGAAGAGATCGCGCACTCCGACTTGAGGGTGCCCGAGAGCCTGTGATCTGTGGATGACGCGCGAGCGTTTTCCACAGCCAACAGATCGCTGAACACATTCGCCCCGACTTCCCGAGACTGCTTCGTGGAGGTGCGTTATGGGGAGCAGGGATGTCTGGCGGGCTGGGGAAGATCTAGCTGCCACCTATCTGAGCGGCATCGGCTGGGAACTGCTGGACCGGAACTGGCGTTGTTCGGCCGGTGAGCTCGACATCATCGCCGTCGAACCAGGGTCGCCCTCGGTGGTGGTGTTCTGCGAAGTGAAGTGTCGACGAGGCCTCGGCTACGGCGATCCCCTGGAGGCGATCACGCCTGCCAAGCAGGCGAAGTTGCGTGAGGTGGCGCTGCACTGGCTGCGCGGTCATGAACGGGCGGTACCGCGGATCCGTTTCGATGGCGTGGGTATCTTGCTGCCTCGCGATTCACCGCCGGTGATCACCCACGTACGAGGTATCGGGTCATGACGCTTGCCCGGGCATGGTCGGTGGCGCTGGTGGGCATGGAGGGCACGATGGTCGAAGTCGAGGCCGCGATCAGCAGTGGACTGCCGCGCACGGTCCTCGTCGGGTTGCCGGACACCTCACTCTATGAGGCCCGGGATCGCTGCCGCGCCGCCATGGCTTCGACCGGCCTGGGCTGGCCATCGGATCCGGTCACCATCAACCTGTCACCCGCGACCCTGCCGAAAGCTGGCTCCCACTACGACCTGAGCATCGTGGGGGCGGTGGGGGCGGCGCGCGGCGCGTGCGACCCCGCTGCCCTGGACGGGCGGGTGCTGCTGGGGGAGTTGGGACTGGACGGTCGGGTGCGGGCGGTCCGGGGACTGCTGCCCGCAGTCCTGGCGGCTGCAAGGCACGGCTTCGATGCGGTGGTGGTGCCCGCAGCACAGATGCGCGAAGCAGGTCTCGTAGAGGGGATGCGGGTGTGGGGTGTTCAGGATCTCGCCGACCTCTTTGACGTGTTGCGCGGTGGGGCAGGGGCGGCCTTGCCGTCCAGCTGCTCACCGCCCACTGCTGCGCCCACGTCGCCCGACCTCAAGGATGTCGCCGGACAGGTGGAGGCCAGGTGGGCGCTTGAGGTGGCCGCCGCAGGGAGGCACCACCTGTTCCTGCACGGGCCGCCGGGGGTGGGCAAGACGCTGCTGGCAGAACGGTTGCCCGGGATCCTGCCCGACTTGGAGTTGGGGGAGTCGTTGGAGGTCTCTGCCATCCACTCGCTGTCCGGGGCGGTGCTCGAGGACGGGCTGATCCGCCGTCCGCCCTATTCCGATCCTCACCACTCAGCCTCGATGGCGAGCCTGGTTGGCGGAGGCGCTCGCATCGCCGTTCCCGGTGCGGTGTCGCGGGCGCATCGCGGGGTTCTGTTCCTCGACGAAGCACCGGAGTTCTCCCCGCGGGTGCTGGAGGCCCTCAGGGTTCCCCTCGAATCCGGACGGATCGTGTTGGGGCGGGCCTTGGCCACGGCGGTCTATCCGGCCAGCTTCCAGCTGGTGCTGGCGGCGAATCCGTGTCCGTGCGGGCTGGCCGCCACACCCGGAGGCCAATGCCGTTGTGCCCCCATGGTCGTGCGTCGCTACGCAGATCGGGTCTCGGGGCCGATCCTCGACCGCATCGACATCCATCAGCATCTGCGCCCGGTTCGACGGGCCTTTCTGGCCGCCGCCCTCCGGTCGTCCGAACCGAGCGCGGTGGTGGCCGAGCGGGTACGCCTCGCGCGGGAACGCCAAAGTAAGCGTTTGGCCGCAAGCGGGTGGCGGACGAACGGCGAAGTGCCCGGACCCGCGCTGCGACGCCACCTCCCCCTGCCTCGGGGCATCGAGGTGCTCGACGAGGCAGTGAGCCGCGGCCGCCTGTCGGCCCGCGGCGTCGACAGAGTCCTGCGGATCGCTTGGACGATCGGCGATCTCGCGGGTGCCGACCGACCCACCGAGGAACACCTGCGGACCGCTCTGGCCCTGCGCCGGGGGCAAGAATAAGAGAACGGAGCAACCATGAGCGAGCGTGAATCCCGGTTGGCCCTGAGCTGTGTTGTGGAGCCGGCCACCCCGGCGGTGGCTGAGGCCATTGAGGAGTTCGGGGCAGACGCGGTCTGGCAGAGCCTGAAGAGCGGTGGCGCAAGTCCCGTGGCCCGGCGGGCGCGGGCCTTCCAGCCCGAGGCGGTCCAAGCGGCCGCCGAGGCGTCCGGCATCAGGTTCATCGTGCCCGATGATCCCGAATGGCCGCCTCGATTGACTGATCTGGTGGGCTGCGAGGCGGTCAACGACATGACCGGCCCCCCGGTCGGATTGTGGGTTCGGGGATCGGGCTCGCTGTCACAGCTGGTGGCGCGGTCGGTTTCCGTGGTTGGCTCGCGGGCCTGCAGCCCCTACGGCGAGACGGTGGCCACTGACCTCGCTGCCGAGCTGGGCGAGGCCGGTCACGCCGTGGTCTCCGGCGGAGCCTTCGGGATCGATGCGGCCGCCCATCGTGGCTGCCTGGCCAGTCGCACCCCCACCGTTGTGGTGCTTTCCGGTGGGCTCGACCAAGCCTATCCGCCCGCCCACCGTCCCTTGTTCGACAGGGCAGCCGAGCGCGGAGTACTGGTCTCCGAGCTTCCCCCCGGCCAGCACCCGACGCGTTCCCGGTTCCTGAGCCGCAACCGGCTGATAGCTGGCCTGTCCGTGGGAACCGTGCTGGTGGAGGCGGCGGTTCGTTCGGGGGCGCGCAACACCGTCACGTGGGCGAACTGCCTGCGACGGGTGGTGATGGCCGTGCCCGGTCCGGTGACGAGCGCGATGTCCTTCACTCCGCACCGGCTGATCCGCGAGGCGGAGGCGGTGCTGGTGACTCAGGCGACCGACGTGCTCGAACTCGTGGGGACGTTGGGACGTGGGGCTGCCAGACCAGCCTCCCCGCACCGGCGGACGGATGAGCTGGCACCTGATGAGCTGCGAGTCTTCGAGGCGGTCCCAGCGCGAGGGGCCCGCTCGGCCGCCGAGCTTTCCCTCGCTTCGGGGGTCGGGTTGGCCGCCTGTCTGGCGATCCTGGACGGTTTGGTCGACCGCGGTTTCCTGGTCCAGGACGACCAGTGGGATTGGCGGCTGCCCCCACGAGGGCGCGCGACACCAACCCTTCCCTTCGACTCATGAGATTGGCGGCGCAACGGATCGAATCCATGCCGCGTGGTAGGGACATGAAGCCTCGTGTTCGTCGCCGGTCGGCGTATCGCTTGATCAGTCTGGGAATGGCCGGGTTGCTCCTGGCCTGGTTCGTCGGTTGTTCCGCCGGCTCGGGGGCGGGTTCTGCGCCGGCCAACACCACCGTGACCACCGACGAGTCGGCGGATCGCCTGGGCGGAGGGCCCGTGCCGGCAGACGGGAAGACCCCCACCGCCGGTGAGCGGATGATAGCCCGCAGTGCTTCGGTCAGCGTCACCGTGACGGACGTCATGGTCGCCGCCGGTGAGCTCGCTCGGCTGGCTGCTTCGCTGGGGGGATCTGTCACCTCGGAATCGCTGGGCTTGGACACCGAACGTGCCCAGGTCTCCTACGTGGTGCTGAGTGTGCCCGCCGCTCGACTGGACGAAGCCCTGAGCTCCCTGGCGGGCCTCGGTGAGATCACGTCGCGGGTGATCGAATCCAGTGATGTGACCGACGCGGTGGTCGACGTCGACGCACGAATCAAGACTCTCCGGGAGTCGATCGCGAGGTTGCAGGCGCTCATGAAGCGAGCAGGATCAGTGGCGGACATCGCCGCGGTGGAATCCCAGCTCACGACGCGCCAAGCCGATCTTGAGTCGCTGCTCGCCCAACAGAAGGCGCTCAGCACGATGGTGGAGAAGTCTCTCATCACCGTCTCGCTGACCCCGCGCGACACCGCAACACCAGCCGCGCAACGCGGGTTCCTGGCCGGACTTGCTGCCGGGTGGGACGC
>CAYUWV010000149.1:0-6265 GCA_964448385.1 uncultured Propionibacteriaceae bacterium
GAGGCGGTAAGCTTCGCGAAGTTGCCTCGGCGAGGGGTTCCACCCGTGATCGACAAGGTCCTCCCTCGCTGAGCCCTGAGACAGCCGAGGTTCGAGGAGTAGGAAAACAGTGTCAGAGATCAAGATCGCGGCAGTTGCACGCACCGAGTTCGGCAAGGGGGCGGCGCGTCGCACCCGTCGTAGCGGCATGGTGCCCGCGGTGCTCTACGGCCATGGGACCGATCCCGTCCACGTGTCCCTGCCGGGTCACGACATCACCTTGGCGCTGCGAGCCGCCAACGCTCTGTTGACCCTGTCGATCGACGGCGGTACCGAGCAGCTTGCGCTGCCGAAGCAGGTCCAGCGCAACCCGGTGAAGGGCAGCATCGAGCACCTCGACCTGGTCATCGTGAAGCGTGGCGAGAAGGTCACGGTTGAGATCCAGCTGGTTGTGGTCGGCGACGCGGACAAGGTCGACCGGATCGTCACCATGGATCAGCAGACCATTGCCCTCGAGGTGGAGGCCACCAACATCCCGACGTCTGTCGAGATCGACGTGACCAATCTGGACATCGGCGACACCGTCACGGCTGCGGACCTGAAGCTGCCCGAGGGCGCCGTCTTCAACGGCGAGCCCGACGACCTGATCCTGAGCATCGCCGCAAGCCCGAGCCAGGCGTCCCTGGACGCTGAGCTGGCCGGCTTGGCTGAAGCGGCCGGCGAGCCGGAAGCGGCCAGCGAGGCCTGATCCGCACAGATGTCCACGTGGCTGGTGGTCGGGCTCGGTAATCCGGGCCCGACCTACGCGTCTCACCGGCACAACATCGGGTACCGGGTGGTCGACGAGCTCGCAGCGCGGGCCGGGGCTGGGTTCAGCACCCTGCAGAAGCTGCGCGCCGAGGTCTGCCAGACCCGCATCACCGCGTCCGGGGAAGTCGGTGGCGTTGGTCCGATCGCAGCCAAAGTGGTGCTCATGAAGTCCCGCACGTACATGAATGAAACCGGGCTCGCTGTGGAGCGAACCATGGCCTACTTCAACGGCGCCCCCCAATTCGTGATCGCGATCCACGATGAACTCGACCTCGACCCCGGACGGATCCGGCTCAAGTTCGGCGGCGGCGACAACGGCCACAACGGGTTGAAGTCGATGCGGCGGTGCCTGGGAACTGGCGACTTCTTTCGAGTGCGGGTGGGCATCGGACGCCCCCTCGGCTCGCAGGCGCCGGCCGATTACGTGTTGTCGAGCGTGCCGGCGGCGCAACGGGAGGATGTCGCAGTCGATGTTGTCCGTGCCGCGGACGCGGTGACCACGCTGATCAGCCAAGGCCTCGAGCAGGCCCAGAACGCTTTCAACTCCTGACCACCGACCGCCTGGCGGTCCGGCATGCCGAGGGCAGCGATTCGCAGCCCGCGCGGCGGTCCCGCCCACCGGCAGCCTGCCTGTCGATCACCTGCCTGACCACCGGAGAGCCACCCACGGCCAGCGGCCGGGGTCATCCCCCGCCAACCGCCCGAGTAAGGTGATGCGGTGATCCTGAGCGGCCTGGTCGACCTCGTCAGCACCGAACCCGTGCTGGCTCAGGCGATCGACCACTGCCGTTCCGGGCGGTTGACCGCCCTGGATGTCACTCTGCCGGAGCCGGTGCGCCCGTTGTTCGCCGCCGCCCTGGCGCAGCAGACCCCGCGTCCGGTGCTGCTGGTCACGTCCACGTTCCGGGAGGCCGAAGCGGTCAGCTCGGCCCTGACCTCACTGCTGCCAGCGGACTCCGTCGTCTACTACCCGGCCTGGGAGACGCTGCCGCACGAGCGGCTGAGCCCGCGTTCGGACACCGTCGGCCGGCGGTTGGCCGTGCTGCGCCGGCTGGTCGGCAACGATCCGCTCGGCGTACCCCGAATCGTCGTAGCCCCGGTGCGCGCGTTGCTGCAACCCCAGGTGGTCGGACTCGGGAACCTGAAGCCGGTCCGGATTGTCGCTGGCGAGGACTACGACATCACCGATGTCGCCCGCGACCTGGTTGGTGCCGCTTACACGCGGGTCGACCTCGTCGAGCGGCGAGGTGAGTTCTGCGTTCGGGGCGGGATCATCGACGTCTTCCCGCCCACGGTGGAACACCCGGTGAGAATCGACTTCTTCGGCGACACCGTCGAGGAGATCAGGACCTTCTCGGTGGCCGACCAGCGCTCCTTCGACGTGACACTTCCCGAGATCATCGCCTCACCCTGCCGCGAACTGCTGATCACCGACCAGGTGAAGGCGCGGGCCGCAACGCTCGCTGCCCAGTACGCGAACACCCCGGGCAACGTGGGTGAGCTGTTCGACCGGATCGCCGCCGGCCACGCGGTGGACGGCATGGAAGCCCTCGCCCCGGTGCTGGTGGACGGCATGGAACTGCTCATCGACGTGATGCCTGCCGACACCACCGTCGTGATCAGTGACCCCGAACGGATCCGGACCCGCGCACACGAACTGGTGGCCACCAGCGAGGAGTTCCTGAACGCGTCGTGGGCGGCGGCCGCCGAGGGCGGGCGGGAGCCGATCGATCTGGCGGCTTCTGCCTACCGCGCGCTGGCCGATGTCCGCGCCCATGCGCTCGGACGCGGCCAGGCGTGGTGGAGCCTATCGCCGTTCAGCGCCGGACCTGATGCCCCGGAGGAGCCGAGCGGCGGTTCCGTGCCGAGCCTGGTGGTCGACGCGCAGGAAGCACCGGTGTGGCGGGGGGACACCGAAGCAGCCGTCGCCGCGGTGGCGGAATCCTTGCGAGCCGGGCATCGCGTCGTCCTGGTGGCAGACAGCCCGGGCCTGGCCAAGCGGATGGTCGAGGTGCTCGCGGAGTCGGACGTGCCTGTGGCCCAGGCCGATCCGGCGTCGCCGCCCGCACCGGGGGTGGTCGGCGTGCTGGTCGCCGAACTGCGGCACGGGTTCTCGCTGCCTACCATCGGCCTGGACGTCTTCACCGCTGGCGACCTCTCCGGCCAGCGGGACACTGACAAGTCGGCCCGCAAGTTGCCGGCCCGACGCAAGAACCAGATCGACCCGCTCGAGCTCTCCTCCGGCGACCCGGTCGTCCACGAGCAGCACGGGGTGGGTCGCTACGTCGAGATGGTCCGGCGGACGGTCGCCGGCGCGACCCGGGAGTACCTGGTCATCGAGTATGCCGCCAGTAAGCGCGGCCAACCGGCCGACCGGCTCTACGTGCCGATGGACCAACTGCACCTCGTCACCCGCTATGTCGGTGGCGAGAACCCCACGTTGGACCGGATGGGCGGTGCCGACTGGGCCAAGCGCACGTCCCGCGCCCGCAAGGCCGTCCGCCAGATCGCGGCCGAACTGATCAAGCTCTACGCCGCCAGGCAGGCGTCGCGCGGCTACGCCTTCGCCCCCGACACCGTCTGGCAGCGGGAACTCGAGGACGGGTTCGCGTACGTCGAAACCCCCGACCAGCTGTCGGCGATCACCGAGGTCAAGGCGGACATGGAGCAGGTGATCCCGATGGATCGCCTCATCTGTGGCGACGTCGGCTACGGCAAGACCGAGATCGCCGTCCGGGCCGCCTTCAAGGCTGTGATGGATGGGAAGCAGGTGGCCGTCCTCGTGCCGACCACGCTGCTCGTGCAGCAGCACCACGCGACCTTCGCCGACCGCTACGCCGGTTTCCCGGTCACGGTCGCCGCGCTGAGCCGGTTCCAGTCGCCGGCGGAGAAGAAGAAGGTGACCGAAGGCCTGGCCGATGGCACCGTGGACGTCGTCGTCGGCACCCACCGACTGCTCTCCGACGAAGTGGCGTTCAAAGACCTCGGCTTGGTGATCATCGACGAGGAGCAGCGCTTCGGCGTCGAGCACAAGGAGGCTTTGAAGAAGCTGCGGCTCAACGTCGACGTGCTGGCCATGAGCGCCACGCCGATCCCGCGGACGCTGGAGATGGCCATCACCGGGATCCGTGAAATGAGCGTCATCGCCACCCCGCCCGAGGAACGCCATCCGGTCCTCACCTTTGCGGGGGCCTACGACGAGTTGCAGGTGCGGGCCGCGATCCGTCGCGAGCTCGCCCGCGAAGGCCAGGTCTTCTACATCCACAACCGGGTTGCCTCGATCGAGAAGACCGCCAAAAGGCTGGCTGACCTGGTGCCGGAGGCCACGGTGGCCGTGGCGCACGGTCAGATGAACGAGCACACCCTCGAGAACGTGATGGTCGATTTCTGGGAGCGGCGATCGGACGTCCTGGTGTGCACCACCATCATCGAGGCCGGCCTGGACATCGCGACGGCCAACACCCTGCTGATCGAACGCGCCGACCTGCTCGGGCTCTCGCAGTTGCACCAGTTGCGGGGACGGGTGGGCCGCAGCCGGGAGCGTGGCTACGCCTACTTCCTCTATCCGCCGGAGAAGCCCCTCACCGAAACCGCTCACGACCGGCTGGCCACCATGGCCGCCCACACCGACCTCGGCGCCGGGATGGCGATCGCCATGAAAGACCTGGAGATCCGGGGCGCGGGCAACCTGTTGGGTGGTGAGCAGTCCGGGCACATCGCCGAAGTCGGCTTCGACCTGTACATCCGGCTGGTGGGCGAGGCCGTGGCCGATTTCCGCGGCGAGGCGGTCGAACCAGAACCCGAGATGAAGATCGAATTGCCGATCGACGCCCACCTGCCCACCGACTACATCGAGAGCGAGCGGTTGCGGCTGGAGATGTACAAGCGGCTCGCCCAGGTTGCCTCGGCGGCCGATCTGGCGGCCGTCCGCGAGGAACTGCTCGATCGCTACGGCGAACTGCCGCCGCCGGTCGAGGCGCTGCTGGCTGTGGCCGCGTTCCGGATCGAGGCCAAGCGGCGCGGCGTCCGCGAGGTGGTCGCCCAGGGCACCCACATCCGATTCGCCCCGGCCGACCTGCCCGATTCGGCTCAGGTTCGGCTTGCCCGGATCTACCCGGGTGCCCAGGTCCGCAAGGCGTCTGGCTTCGTGCTGGTGCCGCGGCCCATGACCCGTCCCATCGGCGGGCAGCCGATCAACGACGCCCCGTTGCTGGCTTGGGCGACGCAGGTGCTGACCGACGTCTTCGGGGGCGGCGCGAGCCGATAGGATCGCAGCGTCACTGCGAGGCAGGAGTAATGCCGATGTTGAAGGCTGCGCGAGCGATCATCGCCATGGTTGTCGGGCTGTTGGTGCTTGGTGGGTGCGCTATGGCGAATCCCACCACGGCCGCCAGCGTGAACGGGGTCGTGATCACGGACGCGCAGGTGGAGGCCACCGCGCAGGCGCTGGCCGAGTTCAACCAGGAGGTCAACGGCGCTGGTGGTTACCGGCTCACGTCAGCCGGAGTGCTGATCTCCAACGAACTGGGACGCCAGGTCGCGGAGCAGAAGGGCATCGTGGTCACCGACGCCGAGCGGCAAGCGGTGATCGTCAGCCAGGAGATGCTCGCGGCGATGGCCCAGATCCCGGCGCTGACCCAGCTCATCAACGACTACGCCGCCTACACCATGACCCGGACCAAGGTCGGCGACACCGACTTCTATGCGACCGTCGCCAGCTTCGACGTCGTCGTCAACCCCAGGTTCGGCACCTGGAATCAGAACCTCGGCACGCTGACCGGCGAATCCGGCTCGCTGTCCAGCCCGGCGCCAGTGGCGACCAAGGCCTGAGCGTGCCGGAGACCTATCCGCAGGTCGTCCGACTGATTCAGGTGATGCACGCCCTGCGGGCCGGGTGCCCGTGGGACGCCGAGCAGACCCACCGTTCGCTGGTGCACTACCTCGTCGAAGAGACCTGCGAGGCCGTCGAAGCCATCGAGACCGGCGACGATGCCGACTTGGAGGAAGAACTCGGTGACCTGCTGTTGCAGGTGCTGTTCCATGCTGAGATCGCGGCCGAGGCGGGCCGGTTCGACATCGAGGCGGTGGCGTCCCGCATCGCCGACAAGCTCGTCATGCGCCACCCGTACGTCTTCGGCGACGCAGCCGTGCCCACCGACCTGGTGAGTTCCTGGGAGCAGCGCAAGGCTGTCGAGAAGGGACGCAGCTCCGCCCTCGACGGGATCGCCGAGCGGATGTCCGCCCTTGCCAGAGCCCACAAGGTCATCGCAAGGGCGCGTAGCCACGGTCACCAGCCGGACGCGCTGGGCGTCCACGTCACCGCGATGGATCCCGACCTGATCGGACGCGAGATCGTCCGGCTGGTCGCGGTCGCCGAGGCACTGGGGATCGACCCCGAGCAGGAGACCCGGCAGGCGTTGCGCGAGGTCGAACAGCGGCTGCGCGACCTCGAAGCGGCGGCAGCCGGACAAGTTGC
>CAYUWV010000150.1:0-1307 GCA_964448385.1 uncultured Propionibacteriaceae bacterium
CCACTAAGCTCAGCTCGTGCCGCTGCGAATCGCGTTCGTCTCTCTCCACACCTCCCCGGCCATGCAACCCGGGTCGGGTGACGCCGGAGGGCTGAACGTCGTGGAGCGCGCGCAGGCCGACGCCCTTGCCGCGATGGGCCACCACGTCGAGCTGATCACCCGCCGCACCTCGCCGGACGACCCGGACGTCGTAGAGCTGACCCCCGGAGTGTGGCTGCGCCACCTGACGGCCGGTCCGACCACTCCGCTGCCCAAGAGCGAGATCGATGCCCATATCCCGGAGTTCTCGGTTGGCTTCGGCGAGCTGGGACCGTACGACATCGTGCACTCCCACCACTGGATGTCAGGGGTCGCGGCGCTGCCGCACACCCGGGCCTGGGGGATCCCCCACGTGCAGAGCTATCACTCGGTGGCCGCCCTGCCCGGGTCGTCCCTGGCCGAGGGAGAGCCGCCAGAGTCACCCGCTCGGGTCCCCGGCGAGGCGCTGGTGGCGCGTGAGTCGCAGGCCGTGGTGGCCATCAGCGCCGCCGAGGCACGGACCGTCATCGAACGCTGTGGGGCCGATCCGGAGCGGGTGCGCATCATCTCGCCGGGGGTGGACACGACGCTGTTCCGCCCACTGACCGCGGACGAGGAACCCTGGTGCTGCCCGCCCGGACGGGAGTTGCCGCGCGGCTACCTGCTGTTCGCGGCCAGGCTGCAGCCCCTCAAGGGCCCCGATCTCGCGATTCGCGCCATGGCGCACGTGCCGGCCGACATCCGTCCGCACCTGGTCGTGGCAGGGGACGTGTCGGCCGATTTCAGTGCCTATGAAGCGAAGCTGCTGCAGCTGGTCGACGAGCTGGGGCTGAGCGGCGACGTGACCTTCGTGGGCCCGCAGCCCCGTCCGACGCTGGCCAAGCTGATGCGCTGGGCCCGCATCGTCCTGGTCCCGTCCCACTCCGAGACCTTCGGGCTGGTGGCGCTGGAGGCCGAGGCGAGCGGCACCCCGGTGATCGCCGCTGCCGCGGGCGGCCTGCGGGAGGCGGTCGCCCACGGCGAAACCGGCCAGCTGATGGACTCCCGCCGCCCGGAGGACTGGGGGTTGGCCATCACGAGGTTGTTGACCGAACCGGGCCTGCTGGAACGGATGGGCATCGTGGCGCGCGTGCACGCCCGCCGGTTTGTCTGGACTTGGTCGGTGGCCCGCCTGGTTGCCGTCTACGAGCACCTGTTGGGACGGGATGACGCATGGGATACCTGAGCGGCGTGGGGCGCGTGCTGTTCCTGCACGCCCACCCCGATGACGAGACGCTGGCGACCGGCGC
>CAYUWV010000150.1:1407-6230 GCA_964448385.1 uncultured Propionibacteriaceae bacterium
CGGGTGTCGCCGGCCCCGGTCCGGACGCCGGACCTGACGCCCTGACCGCAGCCCCGGTGAGCGAGGCCGCCGCGGATGCCGCCGCCTACCTGGAGTGGTTCGGTGCTGACGTGCTGGTCAGCTACGACTCCTTCGGCGGCTACGGCCACCCCGACCATGTCGCCTGCCACCACATCGCCGTCGCTGCAGCGCGCCGCACCCGCGTCCGGTTCCTGGAGGTCGTCTCGGCATCGCGCCTGGCGGCGGCGGGAACCGACGCCGAAACCCTCACCCTGCCGCAGCGGCTCCCCACCGTCAGCGCAGCCCTCGGGCGCTACTCGAGCCAGCTCACCGTCGACGGTGCTGACGTCGTCCACGTGGGCGGCCAGCGCGAGCCGATCGAGACCAGCGCCACGCTGCGCCCCGTCCGAAGTGGACGGACGCGATGACCGGCCCGCGGCGGATCGCCATCATCGGCTCGGGACCCTCGGGCCTGTTCGCCACCCAGTCGCTGGTCAACCAGGACCGGGTGGAGGTGCTGGTTGACATCTTCGACCGGCTGCCCGCCCCCTTCGGCCTGCTGCGCTACGGCGTCGCCCCGGACCATGCCAGCATCAAGGCGATCGCGACCGCGCTGGCCCACGTGTTCGACTCGCCCCGCGTCCGGTTCCTCGGGCTGGTCGAGCTGGGCCGTGAGCTCAGTGTCGCCGACCTCACCACCGCCTACGACGCGGTCATCTACGCGGCCGGCGCCAGCGAGGACCGGCGGATGCATGTGCCGGGGGAGACCCTGCCTGGCAGCCGATCCGCCCGTGAGTTCGTCGCCTGGTACTCGGGTCATCCGGACGCCGAGCCGCAGTACCTCGACGGCGTGCGAACCGCGGTGACCGTCGGGGTGGGCAACGTCGCGATCGACGTCGCCCGGATGCTGCTGAAGACCGCCGACGAGCTGTCCGGGACGGACATGCCGCTACCGGTGCTGGCCGAACTCGCCACGCATCAGGTCGAGGATGTATGGGTGATCGGACGCCGGGGGCCGGAGCACGCCAGCTTCACCACCACCGAACTGCGCGAGCTGCTCAACACCCCCGATCTGGCGGTCAGCGTGGAGGGCTGCGACCTGGCCGCCATTGACGACGCCGTCCTCGACCGCCGTACCCGCGCCAACGTCGCCGCCCTGATTGAAGCTGCCGGACGGAGTGTCGAGCAGCCCCGTGCCCGGCTGCGGTTCCTGTTCTGGCACCAGCCCGTCCGGCTGGCCGGTGAGCAGCGCGTCGAAGCGGTGGTCCTGGAACGCACCGAGCCCGAGGGCCCTGGACGGGTGCGGGGCACCGGGGTGGAGACCGTGGTCGAGGCCCAGTTGGTGCTGCGGGCGATCGGCTACCGGGGGGTTCCGATCCCGGGGGTGCCTTTCGATGAGGCGACGGGACGGATCCCGAACCTGGCCGGACGGGTGTGCGAGCCGGACGGCACGATCCGTCCCGGCGAGTACGCGGTCGGCTGGATCAAGCGCGGCCCGATCGGCGTGATCGGCACCAACAAGGCCGACGCGGCCGAGACCGTCGCCGCGCTGCTGGACGATTTGGCTGGGGCCGAGTCGGTTGGCCTCGACAACCCGGACGAGATGCTCGCGGCCCGCGGCATCACGTGGTCGACGCTGGGGGACTGGCAACGCATCGATTCCGCCGAGCAGTCGCTCGGCAGCACCGAAGGCCGCCATCGGACCAAGATCGAGGCGTGGCACGAACTGCTCGACCTGGTTCGGCTCGGCGAGCCTGGTGGCCCGGCCTCGGTCGCCGACGAGCTCTGAGCGTCCGCGAGGTGATCGCCGTGTCACGCGGGCGGGGCGCGGCCAGGGTCTGGTGACGGCCCTCTACGATGGGGGCGGCGCCGTCGGGTTGGGGCGCTGCACGAAACCCTGACCGAGGAGGTCCCAGATGGACGCGGTGAGCCGCAGGTCTGCGATGATCGGCGCCCTAGGCGCCGCGGGCGCTGCCCTGGTCGGATGCACGGGCCAGCCGTCCGCCCCGACGTCGAGCACCGTCCCCTTGCCACCGCCAACGACGCCCGCGGCCACCCCGACCCCCACCGAAGACACCACCCCGCGCTGGCCCCTGACCGGCAAGGTGCTGAAGAACGCCGAGGACGCCGCCCACATCGCGGTCGCTGTCAAAGTGCCGGACAACAAGGGCGAACACCCGCAGAAGGGGCTCGACAAGGCCGACATCGTCTACGTGCAGTTGGACGGCTACCCGGCCGCGGTGGGCCAGTCAGGCACCCGGCTGGTGCCCATCTTCCACACCAAGATGGCCGAGGACGTGGGCCCGGTGCGGTCCGTCCGGCCGGTGGACATGGCGATGCTGAGCCCGATCACCGCCATCATCGGGAACACCGGCGGGGCTGGCTGGGTGCTCAGCTATGTCAAGCAGTTCGAGGACTACGTGGTCACCTCCAAGACCTACATGGCCACCAAGGGCACCGGTTCCTACTCGATCGACGGAAGCCGCGTCCGCACCCTCGGCGGGATCAAGTACTACGACCGCGCCGTGCTGTGCCACCCCAAGGCGTTGTCCAAGCAGACCAAGCAGTTCCAGGCAGGGCCGCAGCAGTCGTTCTTCCCGTGGGCGGCCTCCGACGACGAGGTCAGCACCGAGGTGGTCGGGAAGGACGCCCGCTCGGTCGCCGTGCCGTGGAAGGCCGGCCACACCTACGACATGACCTACACCTACGACGCAGGGAGCAACCGGTACCTGCGCAGCATGCCGTGGGGCAAGCACATCCTCGCCGACGGCACCCGGGTCTCCACCGACAACGTCCTGGTGATCCGGGCGCGCCAGCACTTCGCGCATCACGAGCCCTTCCACGACATCGTGAACACCAAGGGCAGCTTCTACTACTTCCACGGCGGCAAGTACGTCACCGGGACGTGGACGAAGGGCGCAGAGTACGAACTGTTCCAGTTCACGCTCACCGACGGCTCGCCGTTGAAGATGGCCCCCGGGCAGTCCTTCGTCGAGTTGCCGCAGATCAATGCCAAGCTGACGATCAAGGCCTGATCATCCCTGCAGAAGGCGGGCGGCCGTGCGCTCCCTGAGCCGAATCCTGGTTCTCGCCGCCGAGTTGTGGCCGCTCTACGTCGCCGTCATCACCGGCGCGGTGCTCAACGCGGCCACCGGGCTGGGCGTCCCCTTCGTGATCAAGGCCGCCACCGACCAGGTGGTGGCTGCCCTGACCGGCACGGGGGGCAGTGTGACCGCCGTGGTGTGGCTGGCCGTGGCGCTGCTCGTCCTCGACATCGCCCACACCGTCATCGGCAATCTGGGTGGCTATGCGGGCGACCTGATGGCGGTCCGGTTGCGCTCGCTGCTGTCGCGCCGGTATTTCGAGAAGTTGCTGCGGCTGCCGCAGGACTACTTCGACAACCAGCTCACCGGGACGGTGATCTCGCGGTTGCAGCGCTCGATCACGGAGACCACCACCTTCCTCAACACCTTCGCCAACAACTTCCTGCCGATGCTGATCACGGTCGGAGCGGCGCTGGTGATCATTGCGACCTACTCGCCGTGGCTGGCCCTGTTGATGCTGGCCATCTACCCGGTGTTCACGTGGCTGACCATGATCACCAGCCGCCGTTGGCAGAAGCTGGAAGGCCGCAAGAACACCGCCTTCGACATCGCGGGCGGACGGTTCGCCGAAGTGGTCGGTCAGATCCGGGTGGTCAAGAGCTTCGGCTCCCAACAGCGTGAACTCGCTCATTTCACCAAGCAGTACGACTCCACCGTGGCGATCACGCGGGAGCAGTCGGCGTTCTGGCACCGCATGGACGTGCTGCGCGGAGTCGCCCTGAACGTCATCTTCTTCGGGATCTACGTCATCATCTTCACCGGGACGGTGCAGGGCGGGTTCACCATCGGCGTGATGGTGTTGCTGATCCAGCTGGTGACGATGGCCCGGGCGCCCGTCACGATGATGAGCTACCTGGTCGATGCCGCGCAGCGGGCCATCACCGGCTCGACCGACTACCTGGCGGTGCTGGACGAGCCCGAAGAGCCGTCTGCGGTGGCGCGCCAGAGCCCCGCGTTGCCGGTGCAGGCGGCGCCCGGTCAGCCGATCCTCGAGTTCCAGCAGGCCAGTTTCGGGTACGGCACCGGCGACGACGTGCTGCAGGACGTCTCGTTCAGCGTCGCCCGGGGCGAGCGGGTCGCGCTGGTGGGGGAGAGCGGGGGCGGCAAGACCACGCTGACCAGCCTGCTGCTCGGGCTGTACCCGTTGCGTGCGGGCAAGCTGCTGGTGGACGGGCACGACGTCGCCGAGATGCCGCTGGAGTCGCTGCGGTCGCTGGTGGGGATCGTCTTCCAGGATCCGTCGCTGTTCTCGGGGACGATCCGCGAGAACCTTGCCTACGGCCGTCCGGAGGCGAGCGAGGCCGAGATCATCGATGCGGCCCGACGGGCGCACGCGCACGGTTTCATCATCGGCCTGCCGGGTGGCTACGACGCCGAGATCGGTGAGCGCGGGGTCAAGCTGTCGGGCGGCCAGAAGCAGCGCATCGCCATCGCGCGGGCGCTGTTGAAGAACGCGCCGATCCTGGTGCTCGACGAGGCCACCAGTTCGCTGGATTCCCGGGCTGAGCGGCTGGTTCAGGAAGGCCTGGATGAGTTGATGTCCGACCGGACGACGCTGATCATCGCGCACCGGCTCGCCACCATCGCCGGGGTCGACCGGATCGTCACCCTCGCGGACGGCCGCGTCGACGAGGTCGGGACCCCGGCCGAGTTGGCGGCCAGCGGCGGCATCTACGCCGAACTGCTGGCTCTGCAGGGCTCGCGGGCCGGCAAGAAGAG
>CAYUWV010000151.1:0-6172 GCA_964448385.1 uncultured Propionibacteriaceae bacterium
GGGGATGCCGTTGAGTGCGCGGGCGTACCGGGCCACGGACTCGCTGGACATGGCGCCCAGCGTACAAGCCGGCCGCATCCGGCGACCGGGGCGCTGGCTCCCCAGGCCGTGGCGGGATCAGGCCGGAGGTTTGGATCGATCGTCGACCTCGATCACCGGGTCGTCGCCGACCGCCACCTCGGCGGGTTCGAAGAACAGATCGGGGTGGTGCAACTCGAAGGCGGGCGACTCCGAGCGGATCCGGGGCAGACCGTCGAAGTTGTGGCGCGGCGGCGGGCAGGCGGTGGCCCACTCCAGGGACCGGCCCCAGCCCCAGGGGTCGTCGAGCGTCTCCCCTGGGGCGTTGCGGCTGATCCAGACGTTCCAGAGGAACGGCAGCATCGACATCCCGAGCAGGAACGCGCCGACCGTCGAGACCTGGTTGAGGAAAGTGAAGCCCTCGGTGGGCAGGTAATCGGCGATCCGGCGCTGCATCCCCTCGATGCCCAGCCAGTGCTGGACGAGGAAGGTGGTGTGGAAGCCGACGAACAGCATTCAGAAGTGGACCTTGCCCCAGGTCTCGTCCAACCTGCGTCCGGTCAGCTTCGGCCACCAGAAGTAGTAACCGGAGAACATCGCGAAGACCACGGTCCCGAAGACGACGTAGTGGAAGTGGGCGACCACGAGGAAGACCGCCTCATCCAATCAGGACGTGGATCGTCCGGAATCTCTGAGAAACTGGACTCATGATCGATCACCTCACCGTCATCCACGACGAAACCGAGCGCCTCATCGACGCGGTCACCGCCGTCGACCCCTCCTCCCCCGTGCCGTCCTGCCCCGACTGGACGGCCGATGATCTGCTCTGGCACCTGACCGAGGTGCACGCCTTCTGGGCAGGCATCCTGTCCAGCGGAGCGCTCACCGACGAGCAAAGCGGGACGATCGAGGCGGCGAAGCCCGCCAGGCCCGATGCGCGCGAGGACGTGGTCGCCCTGCTGCGGCGCGAGACCGACACCCTGATCGACCAACTCTCCAACCGCCCTGACGACCAGCCGGCCTGGTCCTGGTTCCCCAGCGACCAGACCGTCGGCTTCACTAGGCGGATGCAGGTGCACGAGGCGGTGATGCACCGGATCGACGCCGAACTGACCGCCGGTCGTCCGGTGACCCTTATTCCGACCGAGGTTGCGGCCGACTCGATGCGGCACGTGATCGAGGTGATGTTCTCCTGGTGGGGGACGCTGCCCGGCTTCGTCTTCACCCCTGGCAGCGGGCTCGTCTCCCTGGACGCCAGCGACTCCGCACCGCTGCTCGTCCAGCCCGGGCGGTGGACGGGCGTCGGCGAGTCGGGCCAGTCCTACGACCAGCCCGGACTCGTGATCGTCGAAGGCGGCGGCGACCCGGTGGCCCGGACCAGCGGAACCGCCGAAGAACTCGCCCGCTGGCTGTGGGGACGAGGAGCAGAGCCCACGTCCGAGGGTGACGCGACGGCGCTCGACGCAGTCCGCGCCGTGCAGGAGCAGGGCGCGCAGTAGGGGTCGCGGCCGCGGGACCGACGCGGTCCCGGGACGGGGGGCGGCGCCCATGAGTGTGGTTGAGTGTCGACGTCAGCACCGAGGAGACCACCCATGCAGACCGTAACCCTCAATAACGGCGTCCAGATGCCCATCCTGGGCTTCGGGGTCTTCCAAATCGCGGAATCGGCAGCCTGCGAACGAGCGGTTACCGACGCTCTTGCCGCGGGCTACCGGTCGATCGACACCGCGGCGTCCTATCTCAACGAGGAAGCGGTCGGCAGGGCGATCGCCGCGAGCGGCATTCCCCGTGGCGAGTTGTTCATCACAACGAAGCTGTGGATCCAGGGCGCCGGGGAGGGAAAGACCCGAGCGGCCTTCGAGCGTTCCCTGGAGCGCCTCGGACTCGACCGGGTCGACCTCTACCTGATCCACCAGCCTTACGGGGACGTGTACGGCGCCTGGCGCGACTTGGAGCAGATCGTGGCCGCCGGCCTCTCCAGGGCCATCGGGGTGTCGAACTTCCAGCCGGACCGGCTGATCGATCTGATCCTGCACAACGACGTGGTCCCGGCGGTCAATCAGGTGGAGACCCACCCCTTCCACCAACGGGTTGCCGACCAGCAACTGATGGCCGCCGAGGGCGTCCAGATCGAGTCGTGGGGACCGTTCGCCGAAGGTCGCAACGGACTGTTCACCAACCCCACCCTGGCCTCGATCGGCGAGGCACACGGGAAGAGTGTCGGCCAGGTCGTGCTGCGCTGGCTCGTCCAACGCGGCGTTGTCGTGATTCCCAAGACAGTCCGGCCGGAGCGGATGGCGGAGAACCTGGACGTCTTCGACTTCGAACTCACCGGCGACGACATGGCGGCCATCGCCACGCTGGACAGTGGGGCCAGCCAGTTCTTCGACCATCGAGATCCCTCCATGGTCAGGTGGTTGTCGGAGCGACGGCTCGACGTCTGACCGGAGATCGGGGACGAAGGTGGAGCGCGCGACGGCGTCAGCCCGGCGGAGCGCCGATCGCCACGGCGGCACCGGACCCGGCGATCCCTACCGGCCCGGCGTTGAACGAGACGACCAGAGTGTCGCCGGCGTGGACGTCCAGACGTTCGTTGGCGACGGTGAGCCGCAACGTCCCTTCGGTGGCGATGAGGATTCGGAAGCCCGGGGGTAACTCCACCGGCTCATCGCCGCGGAGGAGCCCTAACCGGAAGTACTGATCGGCGACAGCGGGGAGGATCGACGGCCCGGAGAAACCCCGGGTGCAGAGTCGTTCGACCTCCTCGATCGAAAGCCCGGTGCGATCGATCGCCTGCAGGGCAGTCTCGAACCCCAACCCGAGGTGTCCGAGGGCTGCGCCGTCGATCGCGAAGCCGTCCCACTCCAGCAGGATCGACATGTCTTCGGGCTCTTGGACCTCGATCACGAAGTTGTCGGCACCGATCGCGTGCAGGGTTCCCGGCGGGACGTAGACGGTGTCGCCCGCAGCCACCTCGACTTGATGCAGCAGGCTGATTAACTCAACCGTTCGTTGGTCGCGAGTCAGGTCGCTGAGTTCTGCCAAGGTGACGTCACGGGTCAGGCCCACCCCCACCGTCCCGGCTCGCAGAGCGAACCATGCCTCCGCCTTGCCGTGGCTGCGACCCAGATGTCTGGCCGCAAAGTCGCGGTGCGGATGCGCGTGCACCGGAAGCCGCTCGCCTGCGTCCAGCAGCTTCACCAGGATCATCGGATCGGCGCCGAATCGCTCCAGGTGGGTGGGCCCCAGCCAGGCGACCGGATCGGCCGCAATGGCGTCTCTGAGATACTCCCCGGTCGCAACCCGGGACAGGCCGAGGCTGGACTCGCCCCACAACGTGGTCACCGAGCCAACCCAGTCCTCGGGCACTCGATCCGAGTCACTGGACGCCCCACGCCGGAACTGCCTGATCTGACTGCCGCCCCGGTAGAAGCGATCTGCGGGTTGATTGGCGCCCAGCCGTTCCACTCCCGTCATGGGTCCTCCGATATTGCAGCGCTCAACTGGGCGATCACCCCAGCGATGAAGGTGTCACCCAAACCGATGGTGGTGGGTTTGGCCACGTTGATCTCGCGGGCCGGCACGGCCACGATGTCGGGGACACCGACGACGGCCTCGGCCAAGGCCACGCCGGGTTGCGACGGAGGCCACGACATCGCCTCCTCCAAGCGGTCCCAGTCGACGGCGTCTCCGAAGGCGTAGCGCGCGGTGGCGAGCGAGCTGCCGAACTCAAGGACGGCCCTCAACTGCCAGGCAAGGGGGCCACGGGCGAGCGCCCACCGATGACTGTGGATGATCACGGTCTCGGCCATCGCCAACTCGTCGAGGGCCGACAGGGACGTCACCACCGCCTGCGGATCGGAGAGGTCGAGGGGGGCGCCGAGATAGCGCAGGTACTCCTCCTCGTTCATCGAGTGCAGGTCAATGACACCGCGCAGCCCTGCCGAGACCTGATGCCGCAACTCCTCGGCGTGGTAGCTGGCGTCCTCGAAGACGACCACCGACCGGGGATCCCGGCCTTGCAGTGCGGTTCGGATGGTCTCCAGCCGCCGTTGGAGGAGCCGCGGATCGCGCATGGCGTTCAGGCTGGAGATCAAGATCACTCGGGCTGCCGCGATCACCGCGTCGAAGCCTTCGGCCAGCTCCAGCCGGGTGTTCGGCTCATCGTTGACGTAGATCACGCGATTGGCCGTCGGCGCGGTCGAGTCGGTGCCGGGAATCGCGCACCCCTGTGGGTATTGCAGGATCAGGTGGGGATCGAGGGTGTCACTGGTGTCCGCGGCCACCACACTCACCGAGTCGGGCAGCAATGCCCGCATCTGCGGGGTGAGCGATGCCACGTGGAGTTGCGACCCGATCCCCAATCGATCCAGAGCGAGCGCGGCTCGCGCGGCCGTTCCGCCGAGGGTGAGCCTTGGCTCGAAGTGACCTGCGAGCTGGAGGGCCGCCTGGGCCGACTCAACGAACCGCTCCCCGCCGGCCCCGGCGCTCATCCGACTTAGAAACGAGCCCAGGAGCCTTCGCTCGCTGGTCAGCGGCAGGTCGTCCCGGAGGTCGTCCGCGGTCAACCCAACACCGTCTGCGTAGGCCACCAACTCGTCAGCGTTGACCGCCACCTCCAGGTCGATACACCCGCCCAACCCGAGGAAGATCGGTGATGCCATCGCGACTCCTCATCCACTTGCCAGCCCTACGAGTGGTACAACTCGGCCTTCCCGGCAGCACCGAAGAGATCGATCTTCTGGGCGCAAACCTCCTTCATCGCCACCATGCTCAGCGGCTGGATCCGGTTGGGTTCTCGCATTCCCGGATTCTGCTGCATCACCTCGCGCATCCGGTCGTGATAGGCGACCTTGAAGTCGGAGGAGATGTTGATCTTGTTGATGCCCAGCTTCACCGCCTGGGCGATCTCGGTGTCAGGGTTGGCCGATCCGCCATGCAGCACCAGCGGAATGGGCAGCACTGCCTTGATCTCCCGCAACAGGTCCAGCGCTAGCTCGGGCTTCTTGTCACTGGGGTAGAGGCCGTGGCTGGTGCCGATGGCGACTGCCAGGCTGTCCACGCCGGTCTGCTCGACGAAGCGAACAGCGTCTTCGGGCGTGGTGTAGATGATGCTCGACGACACGTACTCCCCCTCGTTGTCGGCGGTGCCGATCGTCCCCAGCTCGCCCTCGACCGAGAGCCCCACGGCGTGCGCCGTCTCCACCACGCGCTTGGTGATCGCCACGTTCTCGTCAAAGGGGAGCATCGACTTGTCGATCATCGCGGACGTGAAGCCTGCCTGGATGGCGGTCAGGACCTGCTCGTAGGTGGCGCCATGGTCGAGGTGGATGACCGTGGGGACCGACGTTCGCCAGGCGGCATCGATGATGGCCGGCAGGAGGGAGGTGCCGACGTGGCTGAGCTCGTCGGGGTGAATGGCGATGATCCACGGCGCACCCTTCTCCTCGCACACCTCAATGCAGCCCTTGAACATGGCCCAATCGCTGATGTTGAACGCGGGAACTGCAAAGTTGTGTTCGTTTGCGACCTTCAACAGGTCGACGCCGTTGGTGAGCATGGAGGTCCTTTCGGATTTCTGGGTGGGCTATTTGACAGAACCGGCAGTCATGCCGCCAATGAAGTGGCGCTGGAAGAAGACGAACAAGACGAGCACTGGCAGGCATCCTAGAATGCTCATCGCCATCATCTCGTTCCACTCATACGAGTGCTGACCCATCAGTAGCTGGATTCCGATAGGAACGGTTCGCATATCCGTGGTCTTCGTGAGGGTGAGGGCGAAGAGGTACTCGTTCCAGGCGATCATGAAGGTATAAATGGCCACCGAGACGATGCCGGGCAACGAAATGGGGACGAGGACCCGCCAGAGTGCGGTGAGCGGAGAGCCGCCGTCCACCTTCACCGCCTCGTCCAACTCCCGAGGGAGTGTGTTGAAGTAGCCGGTCATCATGATGATGGCGTAGGGCAGCGTGAAGACCATGTAGGTGAGGATCAGACCCTGGTAGGTGTTGTACAGCCGCAGACCAACCATGAGCCCGAAATAGGGGACCAGCAAGGTAATCGGCGGGACGGCCTGGACGCCGATGATGATGACATTGAGTGCTTTACGGAATCGGAAGTCGTAGCGGCTGAAGGCATAGGCCGCGAAGATCCC
>CAYUWV010000152.1:0-2341 GCA_964448385.1 uncultured Propionibacteriaceae bacterium
AACCACACGGTCACCGAACTCCCGTCCGAGGACGTCAACCTGCTCGGTTGGCTACGCGCCCAGGGCCTCACCGCCGCCAAGCCCGGTTGCCTCGGCGGCGACTGCGGAGCCTGCCAAGTGC
This sequence comes from uncultured Propionibacteriaceae bacterium, assembly GCA_964448385.1. Lineage (GTDB taxonomy): Bacteria > Actinomycetota > Actinomycetes > Propionibacteriales > Propionibacteriaceae > Propionicimonas. Next base: position 122 of record CAYUWV010000152.1, read on the forward strand.
TGCTTGGTGAGAGCGACGAACCTGGTGCCGAGCCCCGCTATCGAAGCGTCAACAGCTGCCTACTCACCACGGGATGGGTCGCCGACTGTCACCTGATCACCGTCGAAGGGCTGGACGGCGAGCTGCTCACCCCGGTCCAGCAGGCACTGGTCGAGACCGGCGGGGTCCAGTGCGGCTACTGCACCCCGGGCCTGGTCGTCGCCCTCACCGGCGCGCTGCTGGGCGGCCACGCCCCCGCGGACGCGCTCGCCGGCAACCTGTGCCGCTGCACCGGCTACGCGGGCATCCGCCGCGCCTGCGACCGACTCGCCGGCGACTTCGAGCAACGGCCGCGCACCCTCGACGAGGCGGCGGGGCTTGGGCTGCTCCCGGAGGTCGTCGCCCAGGCCGCGCGTGGCCTGCGTCCGCTTCCCTTGGAGCCGCCCCCGCCCCCCGGGCAGCACGGGCCGACCCGACTCGCCGGGGAGACCGACCACAGCGTCCGCCACCCCCACGCCCGGGCCACGTACGGGCCGTGGCTGCGGCTGCACCGGCTGCCTGCGCTGCGCGGCATCGCAGAGCACGAGACCGGCATCACCATCGGCGCCGCGGTGACGGTCGCCGAACTCCAGGCCAGCCCGCTGGTCGCAGACGCCTGGCCTGACCTGCCGGCCTTTCTCGACCGGTTCGGCTCGCCCGCGATCCGGCACCTGGCCACCGTCGGCGGGAACCTCGTCAACGCCTCCCCGGTGGCCGACCTGGCGGTGGTGCTGCTCGCGCTGCGCGCCGAGCTCACCATCGATGGCCCGGACGGGCGGCGCGACCTGCCACTGGCCGGGTTCTTCCACGGCTACAAGCACACCGACCTCGGCCCCGACGAGCTGCTGGTGTCGGTGCGCATCCCCCGCAACCGCGACCGGAGCAGTCGCCTGCACGCCGAGAAGGTCGCCCGGCGCACGCACGACGACATCGCGTCCGTCTGCAGCACCATGGTCGTCACCGGGGGAGGCCGGGACGGCTTCGGTGACGTCGCGCTCAGCGCTGGGGGAGTGGCGCCCGTCCCCCTGCTGCTGCGGGGCACAGCGTCCGCCCTGGCTGGACGGCCGCTGACCGACGCTGTGGTGCGGGAGGCGCTCGACCGGCTCGCGGCGGAGATCACGCCGATGAGCGACGTCCGGGGCGCGGCAGGCTACAAGGCCGCCCTGCTGCGGCACCTCGTCCTGGCCCACCTGGCTGCGCTTCACCCCGATTTCGACTTCTGGGGGTACCTGCGATGACCCGTTCGGATCTCGCCCTGCTCGCCACGGGTCGCGCCCAGTTCACCGGCGACCTGCCCCTGCCGCCCGGCAGCTTGCACGCCCAGCCGGCGACCTCGCCGCACGCCCACGCCCGGTTCACCCGCGTCCAGACCGCAGCGGCACTGGCAGAACCAGGGGTACTCGCCGTCCTCACCGCCACCGACGTCCCCGGGACGAACGACGTGGGCAACCTGGTCCACGACGAGCCGCTGCTGGCCGAGGCCGAGGTGCGGTGCGTCGGGGAACCGTTCGCCCTCGTCATCGCCGAATCCCCGGACGCGGCCTGGCGGGCGGCCCGTCTCGTCGACGCCGACTGGGAGTTGCTGCCGGCGATCCTGGACGCCCGCGAGGCCGCCGCCCGCGGGCAACTGATCGAACCGCCGCGCATCATCGCCAGCGGAGCGGTGGACGCGGCCTGGGCCGACTGCACGACCGTGGTCGAGGGCAGCGTCCGCCTGGGTTCGGCCGATCACGTCTACCTGGAGACCCAGTGCGCGCTGGCGGTGCCCACCGACTCCGGCCTGGTCGTCCACAGCTCAACCCAGTCGCCCAGCGCCACCCAGGCGGCGATCGCCCGGGTCACCGGCCTGCCGATGAGCGCCGTCGAGGTCGACGTCGCCCGGCTGGGCGGCGGCTTCGGCGGCAAGGAGGACCAAGCCACCGAATGGGCCAGCTGCGCGGCGCTGGCCGCCGTCCACACCGGCCGGCCGGTACGACTCTGGCTCGACCGGAGCGACGACCTGCGGATCACCGGCAAGCGGCACCCCTACACCGCCGACTACCGCCTCGGTCTGGACGCAGCCGGCCACTTCCTGGCCTATGAGGCGACCCTCTACCAGGACGCCGGCTGCCTCACCGACCTGTCGCCGGCGATCCTCGAACGGTCGCTGTTCCACGCCACCAACGCCTACGCGATCCGGCACGTCCGGGTCACCGGGATCAG
>CAYUWV010000152.1:2441-6117 GCA_964448385.1 uncultured Propionibacteriaceae bacterium
CTCACCGACCGCGGCCAGATCGAGGGCGCCCTGGTGCAGGGCATCGGCTGGATGACCACCGAGGAGATCCGCCACGACGCGGACGGCCGGCTGCTCACCGACACCCTGGCCACCTACAAGGTGCCGGACCTGCCCGACGCCCCCGAGATCGAGGTGCACCTGATCGGCGAGCCGAACCCGGTCGGGCTGCTGAACAGCAAGGCGGTGGGCGAGCCGCCGCTGGTCTACGGCCTGGGCGCCTTCTTCGCGCTCCAGGACGCGATCGCGAGCTACGCCCCGGCTGCGGCGCACGTGTTCACCACCCCGCTGACCGCCGAGCGGATCTTCGGCCTGCTGCACGGACGCCCGTTCGCTGACGAGCCGCGCCATGGCCAGACCTGACGACGCGCCGTCGCCCGCCGCGGGCCCCGGCCGAAGCGTGGCGACCGGCCCGGTGCTGCCGGAGCGGCGGGTCTGGCGGGCGCTGCGGCACGAGCTGACCCAGGGTCGTCCGGCCGTCCTGGTCGTCGTCGTGGCGCACACCGGCAGTTCGCCGGGACGCACCGGGTGGCTGATGGCGGTGGGCCGCGGGGGGTGGCTGGCGGGCACGACCGGCGGTGGCGCGGCGGAAGCGCAGGTCGTCTCGTGGGTTGTCGACCTGCTGCGCGAACCCGAACCGGCACCCCGCCTGGTGAACCAGACTCACCGCAGTGGCGCCGCGAATGCGTCCGGGCTGCTCTGCGGCGGCGAGCAGGTCGTGGCCCTCATTCCGCTCGCAACCGCGTCCGCGGCCCAGCTGGGCCACGTCGACGCGGCGCTGACCAGGGGTGACACCGTCACCTGGACGATCACGCCGCACGGCTGGACGCTGGGTGGGACCGGCGACGACGGGTTCACCCGGGACGGTCGCGGCTGGGTGCACACCCAAACCTCGGGGCCCAGTCATCGGGTGGTGGTGGTCGGCGCCGGCCATGTCGGCTCGGCGCTGGCCCGCGTGCTCGTCCCGCTCGGCTTCAAGGTCAGCGTGGTCGACGAGCGTCCCGGCGCGGCTGTCCGACTGGCGGACCTCGCTCACGACGTCGTCGTAGTCCCGTACGAGAACCTGCGTGCCGTCGTCACACCGTCGGAGCGGACCTTCGCCGTCATCGCCACCCATGCGCCCGACCGGGACGCCGCGGCCGTCGCCGCGCTGGCCGACGTCGCGTTGGGGTACCTCGGCGTGCTCGGCAGCCGAGCCAAACTCGCCCACGTGCCGGACGTGCCCCACTTGGTCGCCCCGATGGGGCTGCCGATCGGCAGCCACACGCCGGAGGAGATCGCGGTCAGCGTCGCCGCCCAGCTCGTCGCGGCGCGCAGCCGAACCCAAGGCGTCCCGCCTGGGTCGGCGGCGGAGGACGGCTGACGGTTGGCTCAGCTGGGTGGGGCCGTGAGGAGTCCTGAGCCGGGCTCCTGCGCCTGGCCGGCGCCCACGTGACCGCGCGCCCAGGTGACCACCGCTGCCAGGTCCAGCCCGTAGGTGGGACCGTCGCCAGCGCCGTACGCCGCGAGGTTGCCCGCCCCACGCTCCACGAGCCGGGCGGCCCCCACGGTGTTCCCGCGGGCGGAATGCGTCAGTGCGACACACAGCTGCGCGAGGCCCTGCCACAGGTCGCGCTCTGCTGCCGGACCGGCCTTCCAGCGAGCCTCAAGCACCTCGTGGGCGGCAAACGGCCGACCCTCGTCCAGCAGGCTCCGGGCCAGCGCCAACGACTCCAAGGGCGGCAGCGGCTCCTCCGACACCGGCTCCACGCCGGCAGCGCCATAGGGCAGCGGCCGACCCAGCGCATCACGTGGCCGCGCCTGACGTGGGCGACCCGAGGCGTCGCGGTCGCGGGTCACGGCAACGTCCACCCTGGGTACCAACCGTCTACGGCAACCCTCACGGCGCCCATGGTAGGAGCCTCACCCCTGGTCTGGCCTGGCCCGCTCCTCGCGAAGCAGGGGCGGCGTGAAGTCCTCGGGGTGGATGCCACGCTTGTCGGCGTAGAAGGCGCGGACCTGATCCATGTCCGCCCTGACGTCGTCGGTGAGGTGGATGGTCGGGCCCAGGCCTGCGGTGCGGGTTGCCGAGTCGACGTACCCCAGCACCACCGGCAGGTCGGCGTCCCGGGCGATGCGGTAGAAGCCCGACTTCCAGAGCTTCCCGCGTTGCCGGGTGCCCTCGGGGGTGATCACCAGGAAGAACTTCTGCCCCGACCGAACCCGGGCGACGATCTCTTCCACCAGCCGACCGGGATTGTCGCGGATCACCGGGATCCCACCGAGGGCGCGCATCACCCCCCCGAAGGGGGCCTTGAACAGGGTGTGCTTCCCCAGCCACAGCGGTGCGAACCCGTGGCGCCAACAGATCGCCAGCATGAACACGAAGTCCCAGTTGGACGTGTGTGGAGCCCCGATCAGCACTGCCGAGCCGCCTGCGGGCGGCGGCTCGGAACGCAGACGGTAGCGGGAGAACGCCCAGTAGGCGCGGGCAAGGAGGGGCCGCACGATCACGTCACGAACCTAGCGCCAGCGCCGTGACGTGCCAAGCGGTGATCGCAGGTCACCGTCCAGAGTGCACGGGATTCTGCCCGTCCCAGGCTTCACCCCGCCCTGGGCGCCCTCGACGACCCGCCGCCAGGCCCGTTCAGGACGCGAAACGTGCCTGGATCGCCTTGACCGCAGGCCGATCGGCGGGCGCCCAGTGGATGGTGTCGAAGTCAGCGGGGGCGAGCCAGACGACGGCCGAGTGCTCAGCGGGGTGGGGCGAGCCGGAAATCAGCCGGCAGTAGAACGTGGTCAACGTGACCACCCCGAAGTCGTACTCATGCGTCGTGGAGATGACTTGCTCGCCAACATCGACGGTGCAGCCGAGTTCCTCGCTGATCTCGCGAGCCAGCGCCTGGTGCGGGGTTTCGTCCGCCTCGATCTTCCCGCCTGGGAACTCCCAGAGCCCGGGGAGGCTCCCGTCCGCACCGCGTCGGGCGCACAGAATCGCACCATCGCGGACGATGACCGCGCCGACGACGTCGATCCGCTGCGTCACCGGTCGGCCTGACGGTCGAGGTCGTCGCGGTGCAGTGTCGCTGCGGATCGCGGGGACGTAGGTCTGGGGGCCATCCGCCCAGGATACGAGCGGGCGTCCGTCCACGCGGCAGGCCAACAATGGTGAATTGTGACCCCTGTCCGCCGGGCCTGGTCTGGGCAAGGATGGGCCGATGGACCTTGGCACCTTCTATGCGCTCATGTCGGTCACGTGTTTCACCCTGGTCGGGCTGTGGTGGACGGTGGTCGAGCGTCACCCCGCGTGGCGCACTGACCGACGGCTCCGCCGGATGGCCGGAGGGACCTACCTGTCCTTCCTGCTGCCCGGTGTGATGAGCATGTTCGCCCAAGTGAACCCGGCGAGCCCGCTGATGTGGCGGGTCAGCTTCGGTCTCACCGCGATCGTGGGGCTGGTGTCGTCGGTGAGGATGTTCAGCCTGGACGCCACGGGCAACGTCGGTCCGTTCCGGCGATTCAGGTGGCTGGCCCCGGTGCTCTACGCCACGATCGTGGTGCTGGGGATCGCCCCGGAACTGGCCGGTCGGCTCGGCGCCACGCCGCTGCAGGTGGCTTCGGTCCTGCTCATCCTGCTCGTCCTGCTGGCCCACGGACTCACCTGGGAGTTCATGATGGA
>CAYUWV010000153.1:0-3670 GCA_964448385.1 uncultured Propionibacteriaceae bacterium
AGCTTGAGCAGTGCTTCCGCTGCCGGGCCATCGAGGTGTGCACGCCGGGAGGTCATGGCTCATGCTAGCCACGAATCCGAGGAAGAACCGAAGTATTCGTGAGAACTCGCGAGCGGGGTCTCAGCCGCCGGCGAAGGGCGGCAGGATGTCCACCCGGGCCTGCGCCGGGACGAGCTGATCGGCCTTGCGCACGGGGCTTCCGTCCACCAGGAGCGAGCAGCAGGCCAGCACCTCCGCGAACCGCTGGTCACGCTCGCCGAGCAGGGCGAGTAGGGCGCTGGCGGTGAGGTCCCCGGTCTCGAGACGCTCAGCACTGATGCCCGCGGCGTCGGCGGCCCCGGCGTAGTAGGTGATCTGCATTCAGCCCCCGATCGAGCTCATGGTGCGTGCCGGCGGTTGGAAGCCTGCGCTGCCGATGCCATGGCCAACGGCCTTGTCCCGATGCGCCCCCAGCCACAGGCCAGCCAACTCGGCGTCGTCGGCGCCAGCCCGGAGCGGGGTGCGCAGGTCGGTTTCGGTGTGGCTGAACAGGCAATTGCGCAGTTGCCCGTCGGCGGTGAGCCGGGTGCGATCACAGGCGGCGCAGAAAGGCGCGGTGACGGAGGCGATCACGCCGATCCGACCGGACGGGTGGCAGCCGGCCGCACCAACCAGCCAATCCTGCGCCGGTGCGGAGCCTCGCCGCGGGGCGGGCGTGAGCTCGTAGTGAGCGCGAAGCCTGGTCAGGATCTCGTCGGCCAGCACCATGCGGCTCCGATCCCAGCCATGTCGTGGCCCCAGCGGCATCTGCTCGATGAAGCGCAGCCGGTAGCCTCGGGTCAGGCAGAACTCGGCCAGCGGCACCACGTCCGACTCATTCACTCCCCGCATGACGACGGTGTTCACCTTGATCGGGCGCAACCCGGCGGCCTCGACCGCTGCCAGGCCGGCCAGGACGTCCGCCAGCCGATCCCTGCGGACCAGAGACGCGTAGCGCTCGCGGTCGAGGGAGTCCAGGGAAATGTTCACCCGGTCGAGTCCCGCCCGGACGAGTTCGTCGATGCGCCGGTCGAGCCCCACTCCGTTGGTCGTCAATGAGAGTTCAGGCGGCTGGCCTTCGTCGGTGCGTAACGCCGCGGCGCCAGCGATGATCCCGGCTAGACCGCGGCGCAGCAGCGGCTCCCCACCCGTGAACCGCACCTTCCGGACGCCCAACTGGCCGACCGCGACCGCGATGGCCCGCACGACCTCGGCATCGGTGAGGATGTCGGGTGTGGGGATCCACTGCAGGCCATCGGCGGGCATGCAGTAGCTGCACCGCAGATTGCAGCGGTCGGTGAGTGAGACCCGCAGGTCGCGGGCGACGCGTCCGTGGGCGTCGCGCAGCATGTCCACTGGCAGGATTGCTGTCGACAACTCGGCTCCCAACGGCACGGGTGACGCGTTCTGGGGCCACCGTAACCGGGATAGTTCCGATTTTCTAGTGCAAAACCGGCGGGTTGTGGGGGATCATGGGTGCTCCGATCCGAGACGAGGTGGGGTGCGATGGCCGACTCCCGCAAGCCTCGCCTCGGACCGACGCGTGCGGAGGTGCTGCACCACCTGCGCGTGACCGCTGAGGCGGTGCCCGTCACTGACGTGGCGACCGCGATCGGCCTGCACGCGAACACCACCCGGTTTCACTTGGACGCCTTGGCCGCCGAGGGGCTGGTGGTGCGACGAGTTGAGCACAGCGGACAACCGGGGCGCCCCAAGGTGCTGTATGCCGCTGCCCATCCGCACCGTGACAGCTACTACCAGGATCTGGCGCAGGTGCTGGTGCACCACTTCGCCGGCGCGTTGGATGACCAGTCCGACCGCGCCGAGAAGGCCGGCCAGGCCTGGGGTGCCCAACTGCGCCTGGACTTCGAGCGGGCCGACCCCGGCCAGGAACCACTGGAGCGCCTCGTGGGCGCGATGACCGATCTCGGCTACGCCCCCCGACTGGGGCCCGAGCCTGAGCCGGTCGTCACGCTGACCCCATGTCCCTACGGTCAACTCGCCAGCGACCATCCGCAGGTGGTGTGTCAGCTCCACCTCGGGCTCGTTCGCGGACTGCTGGGCCCCGACCAGCCCTGGACGGCGGTGTCCCTCGAGCCGTGGGCCACGCCGTCGAGTTGCCTGCTGCACATGGCTCGCGTCACCAAGCCCAGCGATGCACCAACGCCCGACGTCCAGCGAGCCTGCGATGCGTGAGTTGCTGAGCGTCGAGCAGTACCAGGCGGAACTGCTGCGTCTGGTCGAGCCTGACGTGCGCGTGGCGGAGTTGCCGCTGCTCCAGGCCGTGGGTCGGGTGCTCGCCACGAAGGTGGCCAGCACGGTCTGTATCCCGGTCTTCGACAACTCGGCGATGGACGGCTACGCGGTGAGGTTCGCCGATGTTGCCCAGGCACCGACGCGGCTGCTCGTGGTGGGCGACGTGCCGGCTGGGAGCGCAGCTGACCCGTCCGCCGGACCGGGGGAGTGCGTACGGATCATGACCGGGGCGGCGTTGCCCGGATTCGCCGACACCGTGGTGCCGGTGGAGGACACCGAGCCTGCCGTGGACGGTGTCGTGGTGCTGCGGTCGCCCGTCCGAGCCGGCACCCACGTCCGCCGTGCGGGTGAGGACATCCCTGCCGGCGCGCACCTCGCCGATGCCGGGGTCGTAGTGACGCCGGGGCTGGCTGGCGCCTTGGCGGCGGTCGGGATCACCCGGGTGCCGGTGCGCCCGCGTCCGGTGGTGGCGGTCTGCGCGACCGGGGACGAACTCGTGCGCGACGGCTCACCGCTGCGGCGCGGTCAGATCTATGAGTCCAACACAGCCACGGTGGCCGGAACGCTGGCCCGACACGGGGCATCAGTGGCACGCGCGGACCTGGTCGGCGACCGCCCCGAGGACCTGGTCGATTGGTTGCAGGCTGCCAGCCGCGACTGCGATCTCGTGGTGCTCACCGGGGGCGCCAGCGTCGGGGCCTACGACGTCGTCCGCGATGTGCTCAGCGAGCGTGCCCACGGGGTCTTCCGGCACGTCCGCGTGCAGCCGGGCAAGCCGCAGGGCTGGGCGGTCTGGCCGGGGGGCACCCCGGTCGTCTCGCTGCCGGGGAACCCGGTCTCGGCCCTGCTCAGCTGCGAGCTCTTCGTCCAGCCCATGCTGGATCGGATCCTCGGCCGCCAACAGCGTCCCTGGTACACAGCGGTGGCGAACTCGGACTGGAACTCACCGCAGGGGCGACGCCAACTGCTGCCGGTGCGCCTTCGCACCTCGCCCGAAGGCACCCTGCTCGCCGAACCGGCCCATGCCCTCGGCTCGGGGTCCCATCTGGTCACAGCCCTCGCCGTGGCGGATGGCTACGCGATGGTGGCCGAGGAGACCACCGCCGTCGCGGCCGGGGATCGACTGGCGGTGAGGTGGCTGTGATCGGCGACTTCGACGCGATCGTGCTGGCCGGTGGCCGCGGCTCTCGCCTGGGTGCGCCCAGCAAGCCTGACCTGCTGATGGGTGGCAGGCGCCTGCTGGACATCGCGTTGGCTTCCGTTGCCCCGGCAAGGCACGTGGTGGTCGTCGGACCCGTCGAGGTGCCCGACGGCGTGCTGCGCACCCGGGAGGACCCGCCGTTCGGCGGGCCGGTCGCCGGGGTGGACGCCGGCTTCGCGGCGCTGCCCGGTCACT
>CAYUWV010000153.1:3770-6099 GCA_964448385.1 uncultured Propionibacteriaceae bacterium
GTCGACGACGTCGACACCCCGGCTGACGTCGCTCGCTGGGTCGCTGCCCTGGCGGCTGAGCGATGAAGTTGAGCCCGCTGGTCGAACCCGGACCGGGGCTGTCCGCCTCCGATCGGGAGCGGTTCGCCCGCCACCTGCCCATCCCGGAACTCGGCGAAACCGCCCAACGACGATTGCGGGCCGCCCGGGTGTGCGTGGTGGGTGCAGGTGGGCTCGGCAGCCCCGCCCTGCTCTATCTGGCCGCGGCCGGCGTCGGCACGCTTGGCGTCGTGGACGCGGACGACGTCGAACTCGTGAACCTGCAACGCCAGGTGGTCCACACCACCGGCGGGATCGGTACCCCCAAGGCGCACAGCGCCGCGTCCCGGCTGACCGACCTGGATCCCGGCGTGCGGGTGGTCGCGCACCGGCTTCGCTTGACCCCGGACAACGCGAGCGAGGTCCTCGGCGGTTACGACCTCGTCATCGACGCCGTCGACAACTACCCCACCCGGTACCTCATCTCCGACACCTGCGCCACCCTCGACCTGCCGGTGGTGTGGGGTGCCGTGCTGGTCACTCGAGCGCAGGTGAGCGTGTTCTGGAGCCGCCCACTGACCCCGGAGGGTCCGGTGCCAGGCATCACGCTGCGCGACCTGCACCCGGAACCACCGGACGCCGCCAGCTGGGTCACCGCCGCTCAGGTGGGAGTCTTGGGGGCGCTGTGCGGTCAGGTGGGGGCGCTGTTGGCCACCGAAGCGATCAAGCTGATCACCGGAGCCGGCGAGACCCTGTTCGGCCGGGTGTGGTACCTCGACTCGATGACGACCAGCGTGGCAGAGATCCCGCTCAACCCTAGGAGTCAGCCGTGACCGACCAGCCTCAGGATGCAGTGTGACTGACCAGCCCTTCACCCATCTGGACCAGTCCGGGCAGGCCAGGATGGTCGACGTCACGGGCAAGCCGGTCACCGTCCGCAGCGCCACCGCCGAAGGCATGGTGCGTTGCCCGGCCCGGGTGATCGGGCAACTCCGGGATCAGAGCGTGCCCAAGGGGGACGTCCTGGCGGTCGCCCGGATCGCGGGCATCGCCGCGGCGAAGCGGACCCCCGAACTGCTGCCGCTGGCCCACGTGATCGGCGTGCATGCGGTCGACGTCGACCTCGCCATCGTCGACGACGGAGTTGTGATCCATGCCACGGTACGCACGGCCGATCGCACCGGGGTCGAGATGGAGGCGCTGACCTCGGTGGCCGTCGCAGCGTTGGCCGTGGTGGACATGATCAAGGGCCTGGACAGAGCGGTGGAGATCGGCCACATCCGGCTGGTGGCAAAGTCCGGCGGACGTTCTGGTGACTGGCACCGGCAGGACTGAGCCCCCTACAGCCCCGACCACCGGTAGTTGCCGTCGGCTTCGAACTGCTGCTTCCAGACTGGTAGCTGGCGCTTCACCTGCTCCACGACCTGCTCACACACCTCGAAGGCGAGCTGCCGGTGTGGCGCCGACACGGCCACCACGAAAGCGAGATCGCCCACCGCCAGGTGACCGATCCGGTGGGCGACGGCAACCGCGCTCTGCCCGTCCGGGTCGATGCTGCTGAGCACCTCCTGCACTATCTGACCGATCCGTTCCGGGGCGGAGGGGTGACAGGTGTAATTCAGGGACACCACCGCTCCGGCCGCCTGCTGATCGTGGTCACGAACCACACCGAGGAACATGCTCACCGCACCGGCGTCGGGGCGGCTGACCAGCCAGAGCAGGTCAGCCTGGTTGATCGGGGTTGCGGTGACCTCGGCCAGCCTGATGCCGGTCATCGGTGGTCTGCCCCCGAGAGCTGTTCCAGCGCGTGCCCGATCAGGGGCAACAGCACCTCGATCCCTTCCCGGACTGCCTTGGGGCTGCCTGGCAGGTTCACGATCAGCGCGCCGGGGGAGTTCGGGGAGGCGTCCACCACACCGGCCAGCCCGCGACTGAGCGCGGCGTGCGGGGAGTGGCGTCGGCCTTCCGCGCGCAACGCCTCAGCGATGCCAGGCAGTTGGCGGTCAAGCACAGCTTCGGTTGCCTCCGGCGTTCGGTCGCGCGGGCCGACGCCGGTGCCACCGGTGGTCACGATCAGCCGAGCGCCCTCGGCCAGCGCTGCCAGCAGAGCTTCGCGGACAGGTTCCTCGCCGTCAGCGACCACGCGCTGTGACACGTCGTAGCCGGCTGAGCGCAAGGCGGCGGCGAGGCTGGGGCCGGACTCGTCGACCCGGACGCCGGCCGCGCTGCGATCCGAGACCGTGATCACCGTGCTGCGCTCCATGGGCACCTCCGAACGCCTCACTCTAGTGGCGCTCGCCTGGGTTTCGTT
>CAYUWV010000154.1:0-6092 GCA_964448385.1 uncultured Propionibacteriaceae bacterium
ACTCCTCCTCGATGATCTCGTTGCACAGGTCGATGCACTCGTCGCAGATGTAGACGCCAGGTCCGGCGATGAGCTTCTTGACCTGCTTCTGGCTCTTCCCACAAAACGAGCACTTCAGCAGGTCCGAGGTCTCCCCGATACGAGCCACTTCCCGATCCTCCCTTTCGTGTCAGCCACCCTAGCCGGACTCGCAGCGGATCCGGATGGACCCGCCGCGCTGGGCTCAGCGAGGCACTTCCTTCAGTGACGTCAGGATGTCGTCCACGATGCCGTACTCGACCGCCTCGGCGGCGGTGAGGTACTTGTCCCGCTCGATGTCCTTGCTGACCTTCTCGATGGTCTGACCGGTGTCGTTGGCGAGCATGCCCTCCATGAGGGCACGGATCCGCAGGATCTCCCGCGCCTGGATCTCCAGATCGGAGGATTGCCCATAGCCGCCTTCGGTGGCGGGCTGATGGATCAGGATGCGGCTGTTCGGCAAGGCCAGCCGTTTCCCCTTCGCTCCCGCCGCGAGCAGCACCGCAGCCGCGGACGCGGCCTGTCCGAGGCACACGGTCTGGACGTCCGGCTTGATGTACTGCATGGTGTCGTAGATCGCTGTCAACGCGGTGAACGAGCCACCCGGCGAGTTGATGTACATGCTGATCTGGCGCTCGGGATCCATCGACTGCAGGCACAACAACTGAGCCATGACCGCGTTGGCGATGTCATCGCTGATCGGCGTGCCCAGGAAGATGATGCGGTCCTCGAACAGCTTGGTGTACGGGTCGACCCGCCGCACGCCGTAGGAGGTGCGCTCCTCCCACTGGGGGATGTAGTAGTCCATGGACGGTCCGGCGGGAGCCAGACCACCGGGCAGGGCAGGCATGCTCATCTCGGCACCCTTCACTTGTTCGGCGAAACGGTCTTGATCTGGGCCGCCCGCTCGTAGACATGGTCAATGAACCCGTAGGCCAGCGCCTGTTCGGCCGTGAACCAGCGGTCACGATCGGAGTCGGCTTCGATCTGCTCCACGGTCTGGCCGGTGTGCTCGGCGATCAGGTTCGACATGGTGCGCTTGATGTGCAGCGACTGCTCGGCCTGGATGCGAATATCGGACGCCGTGCCCCCGAGCCCACCCGAGGGTTGGTGCATCATGATGCGGCTGTGCGGCAGGGCGAACCGCTTGCCCTTCGTGCCAGCGCTGAGCAGGAACTGACCCATGGATGCGGCCAGCCCCATCGCGACCGTGGCGACGTCGTTGGAGATCCACTGCATGGTGTCGAAGATCGCCATGCCGGAGTCGACCGAACCGCCGGGAGAGTTGATGTAGAGGAAGATGTCCTTGTTCGGTTCCTCGGCGTTCAGCAGCAGCATCTGCGCGCAGATGGCGTTGGCGTTCTCGTCGCGGACCTCGGATCCGAGGAAGATGATCCGATTGGCGAGCAGTGATTGGTAGACCGAATCGGTCATGCCGGCTGGGCTCAGGCCACCGGCCATCGACGGTAGCTGGGTGATGGGTCGGAAATCGTTCACGGGAGCGAACCTACCTGCTGGAACCCACATTTCTGTGAGCTTGGTCACACTGTTCGCTGTCGGCGCAGCCCCTGGCTTCGACCCGTCGGGGATGGGCAGGCCTCGTGCGCGGCAGCGCGGCAACCAGCGGCTTCGCCCTGGGTCCCGCAATTGCGACAGGGCCGCCCGAAGGCGGCCCTGCTCGACGGATCCGTCAGGCCTCGTCCAAGACCTCGGCCTCGTCGGAAGCGGCCGGGCGTCCCACGACATCGACCGTGTTGCCTGCGGTGTCGGTGACCGTGGCGTCGGCCACGATCACGCCCAGCGCCTTGTTACGCCGGATTTCCTGCATCCAGGAGGCCACGTGGTTGTGCTCCATCATGTGCTGCGCTTCTTGCTCGGGAGTGGAGTTGTTCTGGGTCGCCTTGCGCACCAGCATCTCACTCAGGTCCGCCTGGTCGACGCCCACCTCGGCGTCATCGGCGACCTTGTCCAGGATCAGCTGCGCCTTGAGCCCACGCTCGGTCGAGGTCTCGATCTCGGCCCAGAACTCCTCCGGGGTGTCCGCCTCGTCGCCGGCCTGCTCAAGGTAGTCGGCAAGGGTGTAGCCCATCCGCTTCAGCTGCTCGTTGATCTCGTCCTTGCGTGACTGGATCTCGGCTGCCAGAACACGCTCCGGCAGTTGGATGTCGGTCTGCTCGACCAGCGCTTCCAGGATCTTGTCGCGGCCCTTGGCGGCCTGCTCAGCCTTGGCGTAGCCCGTCACGCCTTCGGCGAGATCAGCCTTCATCTCCGCAAGGGTGTCGAACTCGGAGACCAGCGCGGCGAACTCGTCGTCGACCTCCGGCAACTCCTGGGTCGACACCTTGATCACCGTGACGGTGATGTCGGCCGGCTCCCCCTGCAGCGGACCGCCGACAAGGATCGAGCTGAACTCTGCGGCCTCGCCAGCAGCCAGCCCCGTGACCGCCTCGTCCAGACCGTCGAGCATGCCGCCCGAACCGATCTGGTAGGAGATGCCTTCCGCGGTCGCGTCGGGCAGCGGCTCGCCCTGACGGGTGCCCACCAGATCAATCACGACGATGTCGCCGTCCGCTGCCGGACGGTCGACCTCGGTGGTGGTGGCGAAACGCTTACGCAGTACCTCGATGCGCTCCTCGACTTCGGCATCGGTGTCGGGAAGCGCGTCCACGGTGGCGCTCAGCCCGGAGAAAGCCGGCACCGTGAACTCGGGACGGACCTCCACCTCGGCGGTGAACTCGACCAGTTCACCGTCCTCAAGCTTGGTGACCTCGACCTCGGGCTCACCGAGCGGGATGACCTTCGACTCGCTGACCGCCGCCTCGTAGGCGGCCGGCAGGGCCGCGTTGATCGCTTCTTGAAGCACGACGCCCCGTCCGAAACGCTGGTCGATCACCATGGTGGGCACCTTGCCCTTCCGGAAACCCGGGATGGTCACCGTCTTGGCAATCTCGCGATAGGCCTTGTCCAGGTGCGGCTTGAGGTCGGCGAACGGGATCTCGACGGTGAGCTTCACGCGGGTGGGGCTGAGCTGCTCGACTGTGCTGGGCAAGGCTGGACTCCTGATATGGGACGTGGAAGGCAACTTGCTCATCCTAGCGAGGTCACCACTGCAGGTCACACCGGGCGGACGAGGGGTTCGAACGGCCCCCACGTGGAGCGGATGACGGGAATCGAACCCGCATGGCCAGCTTGGAAGGCTGGGGCTCTGCCATTGAGCTACATCCGCGCGACGCCCAGGACGCCGGGCACAACCTTAGCCCAGCGATCCGGCTCTGTTCATCCAGGCGCCATCCCTCAAGCCACGACCGCACCGCATCACAGTCGGGGGACCAGCACGGGAGTGCTCTGGCGGTAGGCCTCGTAGTCGGGCTGGCCGCCCCACTTGCGCTCGGCTTTGGCCTCCAGCAGCGGCACCCCGCTGACCTTCGTCAGGAGCAGTGTGACGAAGACCGGGGAGATCAGCGCCACCCATTGCCATCCGCGCAGCACCGGGAGGGCAATGACGGCGACACCGATCCACACCAGGATCTCGCCGAAGTAGTTGGGATGGCGGGACCTCGACCAGAGCCCAGTGGTGATGAACCTGCCCTTGTTGACAGGGTCGGCGTTGAAGCGACTCTTCTGCAGGTCGGCGACTACCTCGATGGCGAAGCCCATCGTCCAGACGGCGAAACCCACGAGGGCGAACCAGTCGAACGGCACGCGGTTCGCGGCGGTGATGGCGACCCAGGCGGCCGCAGCCGTGATGGTCACCCAGAGGCCCTGGACCGTCCAGACACCGAGGAAACGCAGGAATGAAGGCACGATGTCGTCGAAGCGATCGTCCTTGCCGGCCCTGCTGGTCCGGCGGAACAGGAAGGTGCCGAGTCTGGCGGCCCACGCCATCACCATGACCCCCAACAGCAGACCCCGAAAGTCGACCCCTGGTGTGAGCAGGACGACCATGACCGTGATCGAGATGTACGTCAGGGCACCGGTGAGGTCGAAGAACCGCTCAGTTTGCGCCCTGAACGAGGGGACGAAGACCAGCCACTGGATCACGAAGGCGACCAGGACGGCGAGGGAGAACACCGGGACACCGTCCACCGTGGCGCCGTGCTGACTTCCGGCGATGGCCATCATGGCGCCCAGGAAGGTCGCCACGGTGACGGTGATCAGGGACTTGCGATGGTCCGGATTCATCCGGGTCCTTTCCTGGTCGGCGGGCGACGGCTTGGACCTCGCCCGGCGAATACTCTGGGCTCAGCCTGGCGAGAGGAAGATCACGTGAGAGAGTACGCGAGTCCGCCGCTGGTCGAGCCAGAGGGCTATCGCAACGCGACCGACCTGCTCGTGGAGCGACTTCGAGAAGCACCCGGCCACATCGCCTTTGAGGTACGCACCCCGGGCGCCCCAGTCACCGACCCGTGGCGCCAGATCACGACCCGCGAATTCGCCGCTGAGGTCAGGGCGTTGGCCAAGGGCTTCATCGCCGCCGGCATCCAGCCCGGCCAATCCCTGGCACTGATGGCGCCCACGAGGTACGAATGGGCGGTGGCTGACCTGGCGGCTTGGTTCGCCGGGGCCGTAGTCGTTCCCGTGTACGAGACGTCAGCGCTGCCTCAGGTAGCAGCCATCCTCGGCGACGCCGGCGTCAGACTCGCGGTCGGCGGGACGGCCACGGAGGCCGCACTGCTGGCGGAGGGGTTCGAGCGAGCCGGGACGACCCCGCTGGGGGTCTGGACGATGGACTACAGCGCGGGAACCGACCTGGCCGCGCTGGTCTGTGACGGCGCTTCGATCAGCGACGAGGAGTTGGAGTCGCGTCGACTTCTGGCCGATCTCGATTCGGTCGCGACCATCGTCTACACCTCCGGAACGACTGCCGCCCCGAGGGGCGCGATGATCACCCACCGCAACCTTGTGGGTCAAGTGCTCAACATCGCGGCGACGTACACCGAGGTGGTTCGCGAGGACGGCAACACCATCATCTTCCTGCCCCTGTCGCACGTCCTGGCACGGGCGCTCCAGCTGATCTGTCTCGCCAGGGGCATGCGCATTGCTCACCTCGACGACCCGCGTGAGGTCGTCGGGGCGCTCGGCGCGCTGCACCCCACCTTCCTGGTCGTGGTGCCCCGAGTTCTCCAGAAGATCCAGGCCGCTGCGGGCGTCGCCGCCGCAACGAAACGGCTCGGCTCGGTCTGGGGGTCTGCGCGCCGGACTGCCGTGGAGTGGGGCAGGTTCACCGAGCGGTCACAGGACGACCCGACCGCCAGCGCTCGCTTCGTGCTGAGGGTGCGCCACGCGCTGTTCGACCGCTTCTTCTATGCCAGGCTCCGCGCCTTGATGGGGGGGCGGATCGACCACTTGCTGTGTGGCGCCGCGGCCTTGGACGCCGAACTCGCCCTGTTCTTCCTTGGGCTGGGTGTCCCAGTGATCGAGGGTTACGGTCTCACTGAAACCACGGCTCCGCTGACCGGCAACCTGCCTGGCGCCATCAGGGCCGGCAGCGTCGGCATTCCCCTGCCGGGAAGCACCGTGCGGATTTCCGAGGACGGGGAGGTCCTCGCCAAGGGGGTTGGCGTCTTCGCGGGATACCGAAACCCCGCTGACAACATCGATGCATTCACCGACGGCTTCTTCCGGACCGGAGACCTGGGTGAGCTGGACGAGTTGGGGCGGTTGATGTTGCGGGGTCGCATCAAAGACGTGATTGTGACCTCTGGGGGCAAGACCGTGTCTCCTGCCACCTGGGAGGGGTCGGTCGAGACGGACCCCCTCGTCGCCCACGCGGTCATGGTGGGCGAGGGAAAGCCGTACCTCGGTGGGCTGATCCTGCTCGATGCTGAGTCGGTCAGCGCCTGGGCGGAGCGGGAAGGGGTCGCCGGCTTGAAGGGCCTGCAACTCCCGGCTGACGGAGGGACCGTCCAGATCGAGGATTCTCGACTGCTGGCCGCCATCGGCAGGGCCGTCCACGCCGCCAACGCGCAACTCGCCCGCTCCGAACAGGTACGCCGGTTCGCCCTCTTGCTGACTGACTTGAGCGAAGCCGGCGGGGTGGTCACTCCCACGATGAAGTTGAAGCGCAAAGCCTT
>CAYUWV010000155.1:0-2398 GCA_964448385.1 uncultured Propionibacteriaceae bacterium
CGGACGGGTTAGGGGGTGTGGGTGGCGCGTGGCAGGCTAGTGCCGTGCAGAAGAGTGAAGCCCGGGCCACCTTGGAACGCCGTCGCGCCGAGGTCGCCGCGATGTTCGATCAGGTGGCGTCGCGCTATGACCTGATGAACGACGTGCTGTCGCTGGGCCAGGATCGGCACTGGCGTTCCGAGACAGTCGCGGCGGTCGACCCCCGGCGCAGCCAGCGCATCCTCGACCTGGCCGCCGGCACCGGCACGTCCTCGGTCCCGTTTGCCGCCAAGGGAGCCGTGGTCGTCCCCACCGACCTCAGCTTCGGGATGCTTTCGGTGGGCAAGAGCAGGCATCCGGAGCTTCCCTTCGTCAACGCCGACGCGCTCGCGCTGCCGTTTGCCGACAAGGCCTTCGACGCGGTCACGATCTCGTTCGGGCTTCGCAACGTCGAGGACACCGCGGCGGCCCTGGCCGAGCTTCGACGAGTGACTCGTCCCGGCGGGCGGATCGTCATCTGCGAGTTCTCCACCCCCACCTGGGCTCCGTTCCGGACGGTCTACCACCGCTATCTGGTGACCGCCCTGCCCAAGGTGGCCTCACTCGGGTCGTCCAACCCGGCGGCGTACGACTACCTCGGCGAGTCCATTCGGGATTGGCCCGACCAGCGGGCATTGGCCGACCTGATGGGAGCCGCCGGCTGGAAGGGCGTGGGCTGGAAGAACCTCTCGGGGGGCATCGTCGCCCTGCACCGAGCCCACGCCTGATGCTCGCCCTGGATCCCTACGCCGCTCGCAGTTGTCCGGTCAAGACCCACAACCTGTTCCGACCCGGGCTGGAACGCCCTGCTCCACGCCAGGACGTGCTGGGCAGCCGCGGCGGCCCCGAGTTCGTCGCCGCGATCCTCGATGCAGTGGCCGCCGGGACGGGGACGATCGTCGACCTCCGCCCCCTGCGTGACCAGCCGTCCCAGGCCCAAGTGGAGGCAACGCTCGCGGCTCTGGAGCGCCAAGCCGATGTGGTCATCGGCGCTCTGCTGCCGCGGGACGAAGCAGGCCATCGCTCCGGCCGTCCCGACCTGCTGATCCGACAGTCCACGGGATACGTGCCTGGCCTGGTCAGGTTCCAGAAGTTGTTGGACGTTCGCCGCGACGACACCGCATTGATGGCCTCCCCCGTGGACGACCTCCGACGCCGCGAGCCCCTGCAGGGGTACCGCTACCGATGGCACTGGCGCCACGCGAACGCGCTGCACTTGGCGCACTTCCACCGCATGCTGGCGGCGATGGGCATGGGTGAGCCCGGAACCCCGTGGGCCGTGGCGATCGGCACGGATGAGGCGGACGGCGCACCAGGGCCGGCGGTCTGGCTTGACCTGAGCGAACCGGCAGTCCCTCCCCCAGCTGGACGGGGCACGACGAGCGATGCCCCCGTCTCAGCCCTCCAACGCTACGACGCCGAGTTCGCCGAGCGCCTGCGGATCGCTGAGCAGGCCAGCGCCCTGGCCCCCGGAGCGCCCGCGGTGCTCCAGCCCGTCGTCACCAGGGAATGCAACTGGTGCCCCTGGTGGGAGGTCTGCCGTCCCCAACTGGACGACGACGACCTCAGCTTGCGGATCAGCAAGTCCCCCCTCGACAGCCACGAAATCACCGTGCTGCGCCAGGCCGGCATCTCGACGGTCACCGACCTGGCACGAGCCGACCTCGAGACGTTGTTGCCCACCTACTTGCCGCAGGTGAGCCACCGACTGGGGGGTGAAGACCGGCTGCGGCTGGCGCAACGGCGTTCCCTGCTGCTGGTCGAGGGCGTCCACCTGGAGCGGACGGGCACCGATCCGATCCCGGTCCGCTCGGCCGCGCTCGAGATCGACATCGACATCGAGACCTCCTGGGACGACCGGGTCTACCTGTGGGGCTTCTGGGTGTCCGATCCAGCCACCGGCGAACTGGGCTACCGGCAGTTCTCTGACTTCTCCACCCTGGACGCCCCCAGCGAAACCGCGCTCGCCGCGACAGCCCTGAGCTGGCTTCGCGAGCGTGTGGCGCAGGCGGACGCGCTGGTGTTCCACTACTCCGACTACGAGGTGACCCGGATCGCTCGGCTCGCCTCGACGAGCGATCACCCCGCGCTGTCCTGGGCGCTGGAGTACGCCGAGACCAACTTCGTGGATCTCTTCGGCATTGTGCGGACGAACTTCTTCGGCACCAACGGCCTCAGCCTGAAAGTCGTGGCAACCCACGGAGCCGGTTTCGCGTGGCGTGACGAGGATCCGGGCGGCCTCAACAGCATGCACTGGTTCGCCGACGCCGTGAACGCCCCTTCCGCAGCAGCCCGCGAGCAGGCCCGCACCCGGGTCTTGGAATACAACGAGGACGATGTGAAGGCCACCTGGCACCTGCGCCGCTGGCTGCGCGAACAG
>CAYUWV010000155.1:2498-6053 GCA_964448385.1 uncultured Propionibacteriaceae bacterium
TGTTCCTCCCAGCCGAACACGCAGACCGACAGCGGACCGTCGTAGCTGGTCTCGCGCAGGTAGCCGAACACCTGGTCCCAGGGGACCTCGCCGTTCCCGATCTCGTTGTGCTGGTGGATCCGCGCGTCCACCCCGGGCGGGTTGACGATGTACCGGTTCCCCACGTTGGCCACATGGTTGAACACGTCGGCGATGTGCACGTGGGCGAGCTTGTCGCCGGCGTACTCCAGCATCGAGCGCACGTCCGTTCCGCCCTGGGAAAGGTGGAACGCGTGGGCGCAGCAGAACTCGTAGTTGAACCAGTCCTTGTTGACGCCCCGGACGATGTCGACCACCCGGGAGTTCGTCTCGACGAAGTCGTACGGATGCGCCTCGACGGTGCAGGTGATGCCGTACTTCTCGAAGTCGGGGGCCAGTTCCTCGATCGAGGCGTAGAAAGCCCACTCGCACTCGTTCGGCTGGTTCGGATCGCCGGACAGCTCGGTGGCGATCATCGGCACCTCGAGGTCGTTGGCGATCTCGAGGAGGCGGCGGAAGTTCCGCACGTGCATCGAGCGGGTCCACTCGTCCGGGGAGGACCAGTTGAACACCGGGTTGAACGTCCAGATCTTCACCCCGGAGGCAGCCATCGCCTGCTTCACCTTGACGATGTCGGCGTTGTTGACCTTGGGGTAGTGGTGCCACTCGTGGAAGTCCGCGCGCGGCGACAGTTCGATGTACTGATAGCCCAGGTCGGCGGCCTTGTAGCACTCTTCGGCCACCGACAGGTGCGGGTGGTACATGCTCGGATCGAGCAGGATCTTGACCATGCAACCTCTCCTTTGAAATGTGTGGGTCAGGCCTGGAAGGTGGTTCCAGTCACTTCTGGGACGGCATGCCAGGCACCGTCGGCCGCGGAAGCCACGATCGCCTCGTCGGCCTCAGCCGCAGCCCAGGCGTCGCCGGCGGACGGCGCGACCTGGCGGCCGGTGACGACGGACTCCAGGAAGAGCTTGGCCTCGATCACCTTCGAGTCGTCGAAGCTCATCGTCTGCCCGGGGCCTGGCTGGAAGCGTGCGAAGTCGCCGTGCCCGCCGTCCGACATCACCGAGGTGTAGCCGCGGTGGCTGCCGTCGCCGGCGATCAGGACCTGGAGGTGCTGGGGGTGCTCGAACGACCAGCGCACCGACCCCTGCGTGCCGTAGACCTCCACGACGTATTCGGCGCGCGGACCGATGGCCACCCGGGAGGACTCCAGGGTCACCACAGCACCCGACTCGGTACGAGCCAGCACCGCCACGTAGTCCTCGTTCTCCACGTCCCGGCGCTCGTCGCTGACGGCGACCGCGGCGTGCCCGACACCCACGCCGAGCGGCAGCGGCCGGGTCTTGATGAAGGTGTCGGTCATCGCGGTGACGTCGGTCACCCGGGTGCCCAGCACGAACTGGGCCAGGTCGATGCCATGGCTGAGCAGGTCACCCACCACGCCGGCGCCGGCCTGGGCACGGGTGTAGCGCCAGGTGAACGGCCCATCCGGCGAGGACGCATAGTCGGCGATCAGCCAGACGCGGGCGTTGGTGATCCGGCCGAGCTTCCCGTCCCGGATCAAGTCGCGGGCGTGCGCGACGGCAGGTTGGTGCCGGTAGTTGAAGCCGGTGGCGGTGACCAGGCCAGCGGCGGCCGCGGCTTCGGCGATCTCGCGACTCTGGGTGGCGTTGACCCCCATCGGCTTCTCGATCCAGAACGGCTTGCCGGCCGCCACCGCGGCCATGGCGATCTCGTGGTGAAGGAAGTTCGGGGCGCAAATCGAGACCACGTCCACGTCGGGAGCGTCCAGGACCTCGTGGTAGTCGGAGACGGCGCGCTCGAACCCGAGCGCAAGCGCAGCCGCCTGGTTCGCCGGCACCGGATCGGCCGCGGCCACGAGCTTCGCCTTCACCCCCAGTTCGGGATACCGCTCGGCAACCTGGCTGAAGCCGCGGCTGTGCAACCTACCCATCCACCCGAGCGCGATCACGCCGACGCCGATGTCCTTCATGTCCTTGTCCTTTCGTTAGGCAGCAGTGGTGCCCCCCGAACCGAGGAGCACCACCACAGTCAGCCTTGGAGTCAGCGGTTCTTGCGCTCGTCGATCACGATGGCCGCCACGATGATGACGCCCTTGACAACCTGCTGCAGGAAGGGAGAGACGTTCATCAGGTCGAGGCCGTTGTTGATGATGCCGATGATGAGGGCGCCGACGATGGTGCCCCAGATCGTGCCCAGGCCGCCGTTGAAGCTGGTGCCGCCGATGACGGCCGCCGTGATGACGTCCAACTCGATGCCGATGCCCAGCTGTGGGTTACCGGATCCGATGCGGGCCGCCAGGATGATGCCGGCGAGACCGGCGAGCATGCCGATCATCGTGAAGATGCCCAACATGATCCGTGAGATGTTGATGCCGGAGACCCGGGCTGCCTGCTCGTTGCCACCGTAGGCGAAGACGTGACGACCGAACCGGGTCCTGGTGAGCATCAGGTGGCCTGCCACTGCCACGACGGCAAGGATGATGATCGGAACCGGGAGTCCGAAGATGTCGCCCTGGCCGATCCAGTTGAACCCAGGATTCAACTTCGACAGCGGGCGTCCACCGGTGTAGATCAGCGCCAGGCCGCGGGCGGCCGTCATCATGCCCAGGGTCGCGATGAAGGGTGCGATCTTGAACCCGGCGATCAACGAGCCGTTGATCAGACCCAAGGCAGCGCCGACGGCCAGGCCGGCCACGACGCCCGCGATCGGCGGCAGCGACAGGTTGGGGTAGAGGGAGTTGGAGGCGCCCGGCATCTGCACCAGGCTGGCCGACACGACGGCGGACAGGCCCAGGATCGATCCGACAGACAGGTCGATGCCCTTGGCGATGATCACGAAGGTCATGCCCACGGCGATGATGCCGATGGCCGAGACCTGACGAATCACGTTCACCAGGTTCTGCGGCTGCAGGAAGTTCCCGCCGGTCAGCAGGGCGAGCGCCACGATGAACAGCAACAGGATGCCGATGATGGCGTATTTCTTGACGAAGGCCCCGAGGTCAAACCCCGAAGTCTGGGTTTCAGCTTGCGTCGCGGTGGACATTGTTCAATTCCTCTCAGGCCGCTTCGGCGGGGCCAGTGGCGAGTTGCAAAATCACTTCTTGGGTGGCGTCGGCACGATCGACGACCCCACTGACCGAACCGTCGTGCATGACGATGACTCGATCACTCATCCCGAGTACCTCGGGCATCTCCGAGGAGACCATGATGATTGCCTTGCCCTGCTGCGCCAGCGTGGACATGAGGCGGTGGATCTCGGACTTCGCGCCGACGTCAATACCCCGGGTGGGTTCGTCGATCATGAGAATGTCCGGCAGGGTGAGCAGCCAGCGAGAGATCAATACCTTCTGCTGGTTGCCGCCCGAAAGATTCTGGATGTGCTGGTCGAGGGACGGGGTCTTCAGTGCCAGCGCCGCTCGCTGCGCCTCGCAGTCGGCCTCGATCCGCTTCTTCTGCAGGATGCCGTTCGGGCTGTACGCGGGCAGTGCCGCCATGATCATGTTGTCCC
>CAYUWV010000156.1:0-1376 GCA_964448385.1 uncultured Propionibacteriaceae bacterium
GTCCTCACGCTGAGCAATCTCGACAAGATCCTCTACCCGAGCGGGTTCGCCAAAGCTGAGGTGATCAGCTACTACCACGCCATCGCGCCGGTGCTGCTGCCCCACCTCCGCGATCGGACAGTCACCCGGGTCAGGTTCCCCAACGGCACGGCCGAAGCGTCGTTCTTCGAGAAGAACGCCCCGGCGGGCACTCCCGAGTGGGTGCGCACCTGTCGGGTGACGGCGTCCCGCACCCCCATCGACTACCTGGTTGTCGACGAGCAGGCGACCTTGGTGCTGCTCGCGAACCAGGCCGCGCTCGAACTCCACACCCCCCAGTGGCGCATCGCTGACCAGCCTCCAGAGCCGTTCGTGGTGGACGGGACCACCCGCGCCGACCAGGTGATGGTCGACCTGGACCCCGGCCCGGGGGTGACCATGGCCCAGACCGCGACCGCCGCCCTCGAAGTCGCCAACGAACTGGCCGCCGAGGGGTTGGTGCCGGTCGCCAAGACCAGTGGTGGCAAGGGGCTTCAAGTGCTCGCCGCCATCCGTCCGACCCCGGCAGAGCGCGTCCTCGACGCCGTTCGGCACCTGGCGGTCACCCTGACCCAGCGCCATCCCGAGCGCTACGTCGCCACCCAGGCCCGCGACCAACGCGAAGGGAGGATCCTCATCGACTGGCTGCAGAACCAGTCGGTGCGCAACACGATCAGCGTCTACTCGCTGCGGGGACGCGAGCGTCCGACTGTCTCGACGCCTCTGGCGTGGGACGAAGTGGGCGCCGCGACCCACGGGGCCCCGCTGGACTTCTCGCCCGCCGATGTGCTGGGACGGGTCGCACGTTTCGGCGACCTGGCAGCCGACCTGCTGCCACCTGAGCGTCCTCCCCTCAGGGGTGAACCGGGGCGATCCCCCACCACATGACGAACCGGCCATCAGGCGGCCGCTCGCGCTACCGAGGCGACTAGATTGGTGGCGGCACGTCACGACCCCGAGAGGCTTCACATGAGCACGCCCGCCCAACCAGCCGCAGGCGCGGTCCAGGCCGCCCCGCTCGCCCCGCCTGCCATGCTCGACCTGACAGCTCCAGCACCGCCGCCGGTGGTCACCGAGACCCAGGCCCCAGCGATGGCCCCGCAGGTCGAGGCCGCCCAGGTCCCCGTCTTGGACGCCAAGGTGGACGAGTTCCTGACGGCACTGGCCAGTGCCGAGGAGAAGTCCCCGACCTTCGCCGCGCAGGCCGACGCCGTGCGCTCCATGGGGGACATCGACATCCGCAAGGCGGCCGAGACGTCGAACCGATTGCTGCAGACGCCCGTCCGGGCGGTGCAGAGCGGTGGGCTGGCCGAGGGTTCGAAGGTGGGCCAGACCCTGCTGCAGTTGCGCCGCACCGT
>CAYUWV010000156.1:1476-4142 GCA_964448385.1 uncultured Propionibacteriaceae bacterium
AACCAGGACGTGCTGTTCTACGTCCGCCAGAAGCACCAGGACCTGCTGACCCAGCTGGCCGTCTCCATCCAGTCCTACTTGGCCATCGACATCATCATCAAGAACAACACCGAGCTGATCAAGGGTGTCGATCGAGCCTCCACGACGACCCTGTCGGCGCTGCGCACCGCCGTGATCGTCGCGCAGGCGTTGGGCAACCAGAAGCTGGTGCTCGACCAGATCACCGCCTTGAACACGACCACCTCGACAATGATCCAGCGCACCTCGGAGATGCTGAAGGAGAACTCGGCCCAGATCCAGGAACAGGCCGCCTCGTCCACGATCGGGCTGGAGCAGCTGCAGGCTGCGTTCGCCAACATCTACGAGACGATGGACTCGATCGACCAGTTCAAGATGCGTGCGCTCGACACCATGGCCGCCACCATCGGGACGCTGGAGGTCGAGGTCGTCAAGAGCCGTCAGTATCTGGAACGCGTCGCCCAGGCGGACGCTCGGGCGCAACAGTCACCGTCGATCTCAATCGATCGGTGACCAGACACCGCCATGGGCTTCTGGGACTGGCTGCGAGGACGTGAAGCCGAGGGGGATCCGCCTCCGGTGGTTGAAATTGCGACCGCGCCGACCCCCGACGACATCGCCAACTCGCTGGATCGCGTCGAGGAGCTGGTGGCCGATCCCGCGATCCCCGCTGTCGTGCGCTCGCGGGCGCAGCGCGTGACCGCGACGATCCGCAAAGCGGTGCCGCGCCTTGGACTACTCGGCCTCGGCAGCTATGACGCCTACTCCGTCGTGGCGACCGCGACCGACTACCTGCCCGAAGCCATCGGTGCCTACCTGAGACTGCCACGCGACTGGGCTGACTCGCGTCCGGTCGAGGGCGGCAAGACCTCACTGCTGCTGTTGATCGACCAGCTCGACCTGCTCGCCACCACCATGGACAAGATCTACGACGCGGCGAACCGAACCGACGCCGAGGCTCTGATCACGCACGGTCGCTTCCTGCAGGACAAGTTCGGTCACGCCCCGGCACCACCACTGGCTCCCCCGACCACCTCGCCCGCAGCATCGACCAACCCCCTCGACCTGGAGCCATGGTGAGCACGAACGATCTGGCCTCTGCTCTGACGAAACTGGTCAGGGCTGCCGAGAAGGCAGGCATCGACCCGTCCCAGGCAGCAGAAGAGGGGCGCCAACTCGCCGCTGCGATCGCCGAATCTAATCGGGGGGCGTTCGTCGACTGGTCTGCGGCGGTAGGCCTCCCCGCTGCGGCCGCCGCCTTCTTTGAGGCCGCCCAGAAGGGACGGCGCTACCGCAGTTCGGCGACCCCGACCGCCTCCCAGGCCAGTGCCAGCGGCAGTCGGGCGGCGGCGGCCTATCGTCAGGCTCTGGTTGAGGTCTGCACGGCTGCCGCCCTGCTCGGTGAGACCGGTCCGCAGAGCTTGGGAGCAGCGCAACTGGCGGCCGCTGCCCAGCGGGGAGCGACGGGACCTCAGCGTCCGTACCCAGCGGTATCCGGGGCACCCGCCGTGGTGACCATGGACGAGGCCCAGCGGCGGTTCGAACGCCAAGCCCCCACCATCTTGAACGATGTGCGGCAACGACTGTCGGCCTCTTCGGAACGGCTGCTCGACCTCAACCGGGTGGACGCCCACGGCCCTGGCGCGATTCCCGGACTCGGTGCCACCGCACCGCAGTTCCCCGTCCCCCAAGGCCCGCCGCCAGCTCCGGTACCTGGCGCTTCCGCTGGAACCCCGGCCCCCAGCCCGCCCCCGACGGCCGAGCCGGTCGCGACCCAGCCCCCGGAACCGGCCGAACCGGACAAGACCGTTGAGGAGTGGCTCGCCGAACTCGATGAGCTGATCGGCCTAGCCAGCGTCAAGTCTGAGATTCGGCGCCAGACGGCGATTCTGCGCGTCGACGCGTTGCGCACCAAGGCCGGACTCAAGAGCCCCACCATCACCCGTCACCTGATCTTCACCGGCAATCCGGGGACCGGCAAGACCACGGTCGCCCGCATGGTCGCCGGGATCTACAAGGCCATCGGCCTGCTCAGCAAGGGCCAACTGGTTGAGGTGGACCGTTCGGAACTGGTGGCGGGTTACCTCGGCCAGACCGCCATGAAGACCGCCGAAGTGGTCGGCAAGGCCATCGGCGGGGTGCTGTTTATCGACGAGGCCTATTCCCTCAATGGCGACCAGTATGGCGAAGAGGCCATCAACACCCTCGTGAAGGAGATGGAGGACAACCGCAACGACCTGGTCGTCATCGTCGCGGGCTACCCCGCCCCCATGACCGCCTTCATCTCCCAAAACCCCGGACTGGCGAGCCGGTTCCGTACTGAGATCGAATTCCAGGACTACACCGACGACGAGCTCGCCCAGATCTTCACACAGATGGCCACCAAAGCCGACTACGACCTGGGCGACGGGTGCCTGGCCGAGTTCGGTCGTCAGCTGGCAGCCCAGGTCCGCGACGAGACGTTCGGCAACGGCCGGTTCGCGCGCAATGTGTTCGAGGCAGCTATCGGCAAGCACGCCTGGCGGCTGCGCGAGATCGTCGAACCCTCGCTGGAGCAACTCCGCGTGCTGCTGCCTGAGGACCTCGCCCCAGAGCCCCAGCCGACCGTGGCCTGGCCGGCCGGCGACGAAACCGCGGCGCAGGTCCCC
>CAYUWV010000156.1:4242-6050 GCA_964448385.1 uncultured Propionibacteriaceae bacterium
GCCGGCTGGGTGTGGGTGCTCCCCGTCCTCGCGTGGTTGACGGTGTTGGGCCTCGCCTGGATCAGCGTGCTGGTGGCCAAGGCCAGCCACCGGGTCTTCAACGTCGGCCTGGTGCTGGCAGCGGTGATCGCCGTGCTGATCGCCTTCGGTTCGATGTCGATGGCCAACGGGCAGGCGAGCCCGAATGCGACGACCGACGGGCTTGCCAGGGTGTCGGCGTTGGCGACGGCCCAACGTTCTGGTGCACAGGCCTACGCGCTGGCGGCCAATGCCGCTGCCACCCGCCTGTGGACCGGCGATCCGGCGGTTGCTTTCACCGATCTCATCTCGACGGGCACGCAAGCCCTCGACGCCTCGCTCGACGCGACGCTGATCGACCACCTCAAGGCACTCCAGACCGCCGGCACCACCGTGATCACCCACGCGAAGGCCCACTCCTGGGCCGCCGCTGAGGCAGCCGTGCTGTCCGTCCAGCCCGACGCCATCGGGCCAGCCTCGACCATGGTCCAAGACCAGGCGGACGCCGACCTGACCACAGCCTTGACGAACCTCCGGACGGCCGCGTCCGGCCAAGCGTCCGTCACCGTCATGCTCGGTGTGCTGTCCGTGATCGGGTCCATCGGGCTCGCCGTCGCCGGGATCCGGGGGCTCACTGCGCGGCTGAAGGAGTACCGATGACCACCGTTTCCCCCACCCCCCCGGGGCAGCTGGGTGTCGCCGCCCGCCCGTCCGACCTGCTCGACTACCTCGGCAAGCTGGATGCCTGGATCACCCAGCGCCGCAGTGAACTGAACTCCCTCGACGAGCAGATCGTGGCGTCGCACCGGCAGGCCGAGCTGACCGCGGACGTCTCGCTGGCCCTCGCCCTGTGGCAGGCCGTGAAGAGCCGCCAGGACCTGATCCTGCGGACCTGGGATTCGGGACGGGTCGGCCACAGTGAGCTCGAGAGTCTCTCCGGCCTCATCTGGGGACGTCTTGACACCGCTGGTTCCAGCCTGGAACGCCTGCAATCCATGGCCATGTCCCTGCCGGAAGCCGGCCGACTGTGTGACGCCTTGGTCGCCCAGCTCCGCACCCGGCTCAACACCGACCCGAACGCCGAACAGCAGTTGCTTCGGCTGCGCGACCTGAGGGCCCAGCTCGAGCGCATCCGCGACCAGATCGCCCTGGAGCCGCCGTCGCTGGCCCCGGCGGCGACGGCGAAGCTGGAATCGATGCGCGCCCGCGCCGACGAACTCATCGCCAAGCGTCAACGCGGCGGCGACATCGGTGGGCTGCTCGGACCGCTTGAGATCGACGCGGCCCGTCATGAGCGCGACCTCATCGTCGGGGCGGCCCAACGCCGTGAAGGCCGGGACCTGGTGACGCGCGCCCGCGAGCAACTGGCCGGCCTGACCGCCCGCGAGCAGGCCGTCCGACAACTCGCCGACCAGGCTTCGCTGGGGGTCTGGCCAGCCCCCCAGCAGGGCGTTCCGTCATTGTCCGGCCTCGGCCCGATGCCGAACACCAAAGCCGCCCTCACCGAATACCTGGCTCGCCTCGACGGGTATGCCCAGCAACTCGAGGCCAGCCAGCGGGCCTACCAGACCGCCCTCGACGAGGCCCAACGGACCAAGGATCTCCTCTCCGCCCTGACCGCCAAGGCATCCGCCCTGGGCCAGGCCACCGACGCGACGCTCGTCAGCCTGGCCGAACTCACCAGCCAGCAATTCACCGCCGCCGCGCCGGTCGTGCTCAGCGTCGTCAACCACCTCGTGGGTGCCTATTCGGCTCGCCTCGACTTCCTCAAGACCACCACCCCACCTGGC
>CAYUWV010000157.1:0-6019 GCA_964448385.1 uncultured Propionibacteriaceae bacterium
GATTCGGGCACGGGCGAGCCGGCAGGTCCCAACGGGGGGCGTCTGGGGCAGGCGATGGGTCACCGATCACCAGTCGTCTCACGCCTTGGGTGGTGCCATCGCTGAGTTCCCCTGGTCTCACCGCGTCCCCTCACCCCTCGCCAAGACCCCTGGACTCCTCGCCAACCCACCCCGGGCCAGGGGAGCGCGCGCACCCACTGGCTCGGCCTGTGCTGGGTGCGGGTGAACCTGTCGGCGATGATCGCGTCCGTAGTGAGGCACCACATGGTTGCCCCGCACCGGCCGCGTTCGTGGCGTGACGGAGGGCTTCGTCGCGGACCGCGTGCCGCTCTTCCCGGTGCCGGAAACAGGGGCTGAACACGCCCCTCGCGGAGCGCTTTCATTCATCGGAATCGGTCGTGCCAGCCCACTCGGCGATTTGGGTTGCGGTCGCGACATGCCTACTGTGGAGGTAGCGAACAGGTCGAAGACCGGTTCACTCCAACGCCGGACCAAGGTATTTCCTTGGCCCGGTTTCGTTTTTCCAGCGATGCCGCGGGTGCGTCCCTCGTGCTCGCCCGGGGCATCGTGACTTCAGGGGGAAGTCATGCCAATCCACGATTTGCAGCCGGTCGCCGGGCCTGATGAGGCCGCCAGGCGGCACCTGACCCGAGACCCGTACTCGCCGGTGATGATCCTGACCACGCTGATCGCCACCGGAGGCATCGTGGCGTACTCCGCGTTCCTGCTGAACCCGGCTAGGCGCGGCGACACCCTGCCCTACGTGTTGGTCATCGCAGCCGAAACCGTGCTCGTGCTCCACGCCCTGCTGGCGATGTGGACGATCCTCGCCGGCGCCAAGAGCCCGCGCGACCACGCCTACCACGCGGCTCGCGCCGCCTTGCTGGACGGCCCGACAGCCGCGCACACGCCACTGCGCATCGCCGGACGCGAGGTGGCCGTGGCCGTCTTCGTCACCTGCTACGGCGAACCACTGGCCGTGATCCGGCGAACCGCGACCGCGGCCCTCGCCCTGCACGGCAAGCACTCCACCTGGATCCTGGACGACGGCCGCAGCGACGACGTGCGTGAGTTGGCCGCCGAATTGGGCGTTGGCTACCTGCGTCGCCTGAGCGGCGGCGGCGCGAAGGCCGGCAATGTGAATCACGCCCTCAGCCAGGTGAAATCCGACTACTTCTGCATTTTCGACGCCGACTTCGTGCCGTCCCCGGAATTCCTCATCGAGACCATGCCCTTCTTCGTGGACGAGAACGTCGCGTTCGTGCAGACGCCGCAGAGCTACGGGAACCTGAAGAACTTCGTGTCCCGCGGCGCCGGCTACATGCAGACTGTCTTCTACCGATTCGTGCAGCCGGGCCGCAACCACTTCAACGCGGCCTTCTGCGTCGGGACGAACGTGGTCTTCCGGCGCGCGGCGATCGACGACGTGGGCGGGATGTACACCGACTCCAAGTCCGAAGACGTCTGGACCTCGCTGATGCTCCACGAGCGCGGCTGGCGCAGCGTCTACATCCCGGACGTGCTCGCCGTCGGCGACGCCCCGGAAACCATCGAGGACTACACCAAGCAGCAGCTGCGCTGGGCCACCGGCGGGTTCGAGATCCTGTTCACCCGCAACCCGCTCAGCCCCCGCCGCAAGCTCAGCCTCGACCAGCGGCTGATGTACTTCGTCACCGCGACCCACTACCTGACGGGCATCGCCCCGGGCGTGCTGCTCCTGGTGCCGGCGCTCGAGGTCTTCTTCGACCTGCGCCCGGTCACCCTGGGGACCAGCTTCGGCATGTGGGCGTTGGCCTACGCAGGGTTCTACGTCATGCAGATCCTGCTGGCGTCGTTCACGATGGGCTCCTTCCGCTGGGAAGTGATGTTGCTGTCGACCGCAAGCTTCCCGATCTACCAACAGGCCCTGCGCAACGCGATCTCGGGCAAGGAACAGCAGTGGCACGTGACCGGCTCGGACGGGCGGCGAAACTCGCCGTTCAACTTCATCCGGCCCCAGGTGTACCTGTTCACCTTCCTCGCCCTCACGTCGGTGGTGGCGATCTGGCGCGACGTCAATAACGCCCAGCTCTCGCTCGCCACCGCCTGGAACCTGACCAACACCGCTGCTCTGGGCGCCTTCCTGTGGGTCGCGCTGCTGGAGCACTTCCGAATCACGCGCGAGGCTGCACCGGTCCGCGCCCATGCTCGGCAGGACACGCTCGCGCTTGCCGGGGCCACCACCCAAGGAGGACTTTCATGACCTGGGAAAACCGACTCCGCCTGCTCGGCGGCATCACCGCCGTGATCGTCGCCGTCTTCGCCCTCACCCTGGTGTTCAACCACCGCCAGAACCAGATCACCAGCTTCGCGGCCGTGGTCACCGCCGACACCTACTCGATCGGCGCCGACCATGCCGGGACGGTCACGTCCCAGCTGGTCAAGGAAGGGGACCAGGTGGTGAAGGGCCAGCAGCTGTTCACCGTCCAGAGCCTCCAGCTCAAGCAGGACATGGCGAACGGGCTTGAGGCCGGCGACACGCAGGCCTACAAGGTGGACGCCGAGCGCGGCACCCTCACCTACTACGCCGTGACCGACGGACGGATCAACGAGCTGAAGGCCCACCAGGGCAACTCGGTCCCTGCGGGCGGCGAACTGGCCACCCTGACCGGCGGCGAGCGCTATGTGGCCGCCGACTTCCAGCTGGTGCCGCGGGACTACGCCCGGGTGAGGACCGGCTACACGGCCCGGATCATCCTTCCCAACGACCAAGTGGTCTCCGGCATCGTGACGCAGATCGCCGTCGCGAGCGG
This sequence comes from uncultured Propionibacteriaceae bacterium, assembly GCA_964448385.1. Lineage (GTDB taxonomy): Bacteria > Actinomycetota > Actinomycetes > Propionibacteriales > Propionibacteriaceae > Propionicimonas. Next base: position 2,793 of record CAYUWV010000157.1, read on the forward strand.
CGTGGACGGCACGGTGAGCCGGCTGCGGATCGCGGCCCCCGAGATGCTCGGGCTGAGCCAGGCGAGCCTTGCCGAGCCGGGCGCACCGGTCATCGTGACCGTGCAGCTGGCTGACATCAGCTGGTTCGCCCCGGTGACTGACGCCATGAACGACCTACTGCTGCAGGTAGGCCTGCGATGAGGAGCTGGCTGATCGTGTTGACCCTGTTGCTGGCCGGTTGCACCGGCCCGCCGCTGGCCGCTGCCACCAGCGCCCCCGCTGAGTCGGCCGCGCCCGTCATCCTCCCGGACGCCCAGGTGGGGGGTCTGGTCGCGGCGATGGTGCAACGCACCCCGAAAGAGCAGTCCGCCCCCCGGCTGGCCGCTGGCCTCACCCCTCCCACCAACCGGTGGTACTCCGGGCTCGTGTTCGGCGAGCAGGCGCAGCCGGTGTTTCCGCTGCCGCTGAGCTTCGGTCTCACGGCCGACGGCTTCAGCTTCGGGCTGCCGAAGGTGACCGCGACGCCGGCCACCATCTTCGGCGGGTACATCCCCGAGGTGACCGTTGGGTTGTCCGCCACGAGCGCAGTGGTGACCAGCGACGACCCGTCCGTCGTGGCTGTGGACAACCTCGGCGCGGACGAGAAGCCGATCGGCCGCACCACGATCGCCCAAGGTTCGCCGTTCGTGTCGTGGGTGGCCGCGGAGGCCGCCACGATCACCGTGCCGGCCGGCTTCGCGGCGGCCGGGGACAAGCTGTGGGTGGCCACCATCGGCACCACCCGCTACGCCTTCACCATTGAGGACGCCGAGGTGAGTGGTACCTCGGTGAAGGTGGCGAAGGGGGGCTCGCTGGTGTTCTGGCCGGTCCCTGACGGCCACGAGCCGGCCGAGTTGGTGCCGTATGCCGGTGTGATCACCGGCTCGAGCCTGGACTACACCGTCCGCAACGACGAGGTGACCACCACGCTCACCTATGCCACCCAGGGCAAGACCGCCATCGCGCGGTTGCCGCACCAGGGTGGCGCAGAGTGCGCCCTGGGCAGCTACCCGTCAATCTACGGCACCATGCAGCTGTGCCCGGGCGAGGCCCTTACGTGGGCCACCCCGCGCACGGTGGCCGCAGCCGAGCTCGACCTCGGCGGGCTCGACGGCGGCCAGCGGGAGCAGTTGACGAAGCAGTTGGACGCCGACATCGCCGACCTGCCTGACTTTCCGGCCGACAGCTACTTCGGTGGCAAGGCCCTGCAGCGTACCGCGATGCTGTTGATGGTTGCCGACCAGTTGAAGCTGGCCGACCGCGCCGACAAGGTCGCCGCGATCCTCGACGAGCACCTGGTGAAGTGGACCGACCCGAAGGGATGCGAACAGCGCGAGGCGTTCTGCTTCGTGTACGACCCGAAGGGCAAAGGGATGATCGGCATCACCCCGTCCTTCGGCAGTGACGAGTACAACGACCATCATTTCCATTACGGCTACTTCCTGTATGCCGCGGGCGTGATGGCCGCCCACGACCCGTCCGCGACCCAGCGGTACGCGCCGGTGATGAACCTGCTCGCCGCCGACATCGCCAGTGCCGGTAGCAGCCACTTCCCCGACCGCAGGGCGTTCGACGCCTACGCCTCCCACTCGTGGGCCTCAGGTACTTCGCCGTTCGCCGACGGGAACAACCAGGAGTCGATCTCCGAGGCGGTGAACGCCTACGCCGGGCTGTCGCTGTGGGCGCAGGCGATCGGCGACAACGCCCTGGGCGTCGAAGCCGACTGGATGCTCTCGCTCGAGGCGCACTCCTCGGCCACCGATTGGCTCGAACCCGACCTCTCCGGGTTCAGCGGCTATTCGGCTGGCATCGTCGCGCTGAACTGGGGCGGGAAGCGCGATTACGCCACGTGGTTCTCCCCGGAGCCGGCGGCCAAGCTGGGCATCCTGCTGCTCCCGATGAGCCCGACCTCCACCTATCTGGCCGGTAATGCCGACCGGATCCGGGCGAACGTCGAGGAGGCGGTCTGCGACACGTTCGACCAGAAGTTCGGCGACTACCTGTTGATGTATTCGGCGCTCGCCGGAGCCGCCGATCGGGACAAGGCGATTGCCGCGGCCGAGAAGTTGTCGGCGACCTCGATCGACGACGGGATGAGCCGCACGTACCTGCTGGCGTGGCTGTTCGCTCTCTGAGCCGAGGAATCACCTGCGGGGTGCAGCATGGCCTGCCCGATCCTGGCCCTGGACCAGGGTCGGGCAGGATGCTCCGGCTTGGGGCAGGTCGCTTCCGCAGGAGCTGCCCCAAGCCGGCCGCCCAATGCCTGCGCCATCGCCTTCGCCATCCTGGGCTGGCGGGGCCAAATCGCCCACGCCAGGGGCTACCCGAGAAGGGAATGGTCACCGGTCAGCTGCCAGGGCTTGTCGCACAATGGCCACCACGTAGTCGGGGCTCTCCATGACGTGTTCCCAGGTGACGCGCAGCATCCGGCAGTCAGCCAGTACCAGCGCATTCTGACGCTCCCGATCACGACGGAAGCTCGTGCGGTCCCGGTGGGTCTCGTAGCCGTCAAACTCGACGATCAGCCGCTGCGCGGCGAAGAACACGTCGGGGTGGGTCACTCGACCGGCCACGACCAGGCGCGGATTCGCCAGCCACCCCGTGATACCGGCCTGGATCAGAATCTGATGGAGGCGGAGTTCGGCGAACGACCACGGGTTGCGGTAGCAGGCTGTCACGATGCGCCGACGGGCGGCCTGACCGGGGGTGCCGCGCAGCGAATCGAGGAGGTCCGGTAATGCCTCCGTGGCGACAAGCCCCTGACGGAGGGCCCTGGTCAGCGCCTGGCCTTCATCTGTGGCCGCCAGTTCGACAGCGGCGTAGCCGGCCGTCACCACATTGACCCTGCCTCGCAATTGGTGCTCCGGCGGCACAGGGCGTCGGGTGAACTGGATCCCCTTGCGTGGCTCACGGGGAACTGGCCCCGCCAACCGGATCGGGAGTCGTGGCGACTCCTCGAACCAGAACGCCAGCGCGGTGCTGTGGTGCAGCACCCCGTCGGGGCACCAGCGGCAGACCGCCTGAAGCCACAGGTTCATGTCGACGCGGCCGCTCTCGGCAAATACCCCAGGCAGCAGCCTGGTCAGCTCGCCGGTCCTGGTCATTCGCAGCAGGGTGGTTCGCAGCCGCGGGTGCTCCCGAGTGAGGATCAGGCCGTCGGCGGCGAGAATCGATCTGGCGGTGTCTTTCATGACGGGAAGTGTCGGCA
>CAYUWV010000158.1:0-2403 GCA_964448385.1 uncultured Propionibacteriaceae bacterium
GGTGGCGCCGCTGATCGCGACCCCGGACCGGTACCACTGGAAGCCGTAGCTGTCCGGGTCTGGCTGCCAACTTCCGGGCGATGCGTTCAGCGTCTCACCGACTCGGAACAGGCACGTGTCGGGGCAGGTGATCGTCGGCACGGGTTTGATCGTGAAGTTGGCTTTCAGGACCGCGCTGGTGGCCACCGACGTGCTGGACACGTTGGCATAGTCGGAGGCTGTGCCGGTCACTTTGACCTTGAGGGCGGAGCCCACGTCAGTGGGTCGCACGGTGTAGGTCGGATCGATCGCGCCTGGGATCGGGGTCGATCCCTTGTACCACTGGAAGCCGACGGCGATGCCGGCCGCTGCCGGGCCCCATGCGCCGGGATTCGCGGTCAGGAGCTGATCCACGGTCGGGGTGGTGTCGGAAATCTTCGGGGTGACAGCGGTCAGACCCGCCTGTACCGCGGCGGTCGGTGTCGTGTACTGGGTGACGGTGGTGTAGCCGGTCCGGTAGGCCTTGACCCGCACCTTGATCCTCTGGCCCTTGTCGGCTGAGGCCAGGGTGTAGGTCGCCCCGGTCGCCCCGAGGATGGCGGTCGTGCCCCGATACCACTGGTAGGCGAACCGGGACTGCACGGGGACGAACTCGCCGGGGGCCGCGGTCAGCTTCTTGCCTGCCCGAGGGGTTCCCACGTCGGCGACCAGCGGGACGGGGACGGTTGTGAAGCGCGCCGAAGCCACTGCCGAGGTCAACGCCGAGTACTTCGAGGCGCTCGTGTAGCCGGGCTTGGCGCCGGTGACCTTCACCTTGAGCCGGTACCCGACATCGCCGGACCTCACCGGATAGGACGCCTGGGTTGCCCCTGAGATCGCCGTCGAAATGCCCGTGCTCGACACCCGATACCACTGGTGCGCCAACGCGACCGGGTCCGGCCCCCACGATCCGGAGTCAGCGACGAGCACCTGATCGGTCACTGGCGTCGTGTCGCTCACCACCGGTACCGGAGTCGGGGTCAGCACGCCTTTGGTCACCACCAGGGTCGCTGCCGACATCTTCGAGACGGCCGCTACCCCGTCGGCGGTTCCGGTCACTTTCACCTTCAGCGCGCTCCCCACGTCCGACGACTGCACCGCATAGGTGGATCCAGTCGCACCGTCGATCACCGACGAACCCCGAATCCATTGGTAGGCGAGGGCGACTCCACCCGGGCCCCACGCCCCCGGCAACGCCGTCAGCGTCTTCCCCACCTGCGCGGATCCCGACACCTTCGGCGTCGAGGAGGTCACGGGGCTCTTCACCTGTTGGGTGAGTGTGCCGGAGAACCAGTCCACGTCGAAGGTGATCGTGTACGTGCCCGGTGCGGTGTAGCGAAGGGCGCCGCTCGCGTAGGTCACCCCGGCGGGAAGCGTGAGTGGCATCACCTCGCCGAGATCGTCCTTCACGATCAACGGAAACGAGACACCGACTGTTGCTTGCGGCAGAGAGGCCGTCTGGTCCGAGGCATAGAGCCCACAACTATCGCATTCGAGATCGAAGGCCGAGTTCACCCCGGTCAGGTCGATGAGGTGGTTCCGCTCAAGGTACAGCTCGTCAAGCTCAGTGAGCCCTACCAACGGACGGACGCTGCTGATCTGGTTGTCGGCCAGCCAGAGGGCGTGGAGGTTGGTGAGCCCGGACAGCGCCGCCAATTCATTGACCTGGTTGCGCTCCAGCGAGAGCCAGGTCAGCACGCGCAGGCCGGATAGCGGAGCCAGCTCGCTGAGATGGTTGCCGTCCAACCAGAGCCAATCCAGCTTGGCGAGCGCGGTGAGCGGGGTGAGGTCTTCGATTCGGTTGTTGTCGAGGCCAAGGATCGTCAGACCGGTAAGCCGGGTCAGCGGGGTCAGGTCCTGTACCTGGTTGTCCGCAAGGGTGAGCGAGGTCAACGTGGTCAGTCCGCGAAGCGGCGCGAGGTCGCTGATCTGGTTGGTGTCCAGAGCCAGGTCGGTGAGGGCCGTGAGCTGCTCAGCGCCGGCGATGTCCTTGATGCCTCGTCCCGTGCAGTCCAGTGACGTGACGCTCCCCAACTCCGCCGCCGTGAGCTGATGCTCGGCGGACTGCCCCCGGGAGTCGGTGATGCACGTGGCGAAGGCCGCGTCCGCGATCAGGGGCGCTGGTGTGGTGAGCGGGGTGAAGGTCGTCAGGTTCGGCGTCGTCGCGGAGTCCGCCCGCGCTGGTGCTGCGACGACGGTCAAGCCAGCCAGACACAGGATCGCCCCAGTCACCAACGCGACGCCACGCCGGACGGCGTCGCCCACACGAGCGCGCCAAGACCAATGTCCCAGCCTCCCCAAAGCCACACAACCCAATCGGACCAGAGCGGTCTCTGTCACCTCAACACCCAATTTCACTGCAGCGAAGAACGCGCGAGAAGCCGG
>CAYUWV010000158.1:2503-5937 GCA_964448385.1 uncultured Propionibacteriaceae bacterium
GCTGGCCTTAGCGGAATGGCCCGGGATCGACGTGCGTGGCGAGGCGTGGTTCTGATGTGGCAACCGGAAATAGTGGCATTCACAGTCCATTAAATGTTGGACGAATCGAATGAGGAATAGCCCCCCCCGCTCACGAGGAATCGTCGGGGTAGCGCAGGGGTGGAATGTACGTGATCTTGGCCATCACGCATTCGCCTTGGCGAGCACAAGAACTGGGGATCCGAACTCGACGCCCGTCACCAAAGACCGTAGATCGGACCCACGAAGTAGTAGGCCACCAAACCGATGGTGTTGATGAAGCCGTGCGCCAGAACGGCCGCCCACACGCTGCGGTACCGAAACCTCAGCCAGGCGAAGAACAGGGCGTCGAGAAAGGTGGTGATGACGCCGATCAGGCCCTGCTCGGTGTGCGCCCAGCCGAAGGCCGCCGCCGCCAGGACGGCCGCCACCCACGTCGCCCGAGCGTCGCTTCCGAACACCTCCCTGGCCCGAGTCAGGAGGAAGCCTCGATAGGCGATCTCCTCGCCGCAGGCGGCCAGCGTCCACGACACTCCGAGCAGGAGCAACAGCAGCCCCAGGTTCCCCTGCACCGGCGCGAATTGGCTGACGTCCCGGCGCTGGCCAGTCAGGTGCTCCAGCACCGGGATGGTCAACCCGATCGTCAGCACCGTCCAGACCGCCGAGAGCCCGAGCAGGTGCACTGGCCACCAGCCGCTCGCTCGCGGCTTGACCAGGCCCAGCGCGCTTGGTGATTCCCGGCGAATCAGCAGCGACAACCCCGCCAGCACCAACAACACCAGGGTAGGCAGGAACAGATCAAGGACCACTGCCACCAGCGCCAGTGCGACTTCACCAGCGGCGGCCCACCGCCGCAACGGGAGACGCGGCCACGCGTTGCGTGGCGGCGTGGACGCCGCAGCGCCATCGCCAGCGGCGAGGTCATTGTTCTTCTGGTCGTCCATCGGGTCTCACGAGTGCGCTCAGAGACGCTGGACGGGGTGAGGAAGGAGGCCATCGCGACGACGCCACCAGTACGCGAGCCCGGCTTCGACCAGCCCGATCACCGCGATCACCGGCTGCAGGAAGAAGTACACCTGAAGCAGCGCCAGTTGCAGGGCGATCCACACCAACAGCGAGCCCCCGGCCAGGAAGCCGGCCAGGATGCCGAGCCGTGGACGACCCGGCAACAGGACAACAGGCACGGCAGCGAGGAGGTGTGGCACACCGATCAGGCCGATCAGGACCCACCCCGGCCCCACCCACGTCTCGAACGGGGTCCTCGCCAGCCAAGCGGCGGGAAGCTTCCAGCTGTCGGTGATCAGCCCAATGCCGCCGCTGAAGGCCTGATAGGCCACGAAGAGCTCCACCGCCGCCAGCGTCCACGCCTGCCAGAGGCGCTTGGGCCGCGGAGACGTGTTCGTGGTCATGGCGATCAGCCTAGGCGCGGGGTGATCGAGGCGTCTCAAGAAACCGTAAAACCCCTTGATCACAAGGGGTTTTACTCTGTGGGCGACACTGGGATCGAACCAGTTGTACCGCTCAACCACCCTCCGAGCCCCGATTTCGGCTTCATAAGGCCTTAGTGCCGTTTGGCTAGGTGCGTTACCCCTGTTGTGTTGTGCCCCTAGCCTATGACACAACGGGCACAACGCGCTAGTCTGGACACGAAAGCTAGACTATTTGTAGACCGACAGAAGGGGTGTCTACGTTTCATGGCCAGAGCGCACAGGTTCGGGACGGTCGGCTCCAAGAACGGCCGTTCTTGGTGGGCGCGCTACACCCGAAACGCGCAGTGGCACACTCCCGGCCATACCTTCAGCAACGCTGATGATGCTTGGGCATGGCTGCGGGCGGAGCAACACCTCATCGACCGCGACAAGTGGACCCCGCCGGCCGAACGGCGCGCCCGGATCGCGGCCGTGGCTGCTGCCGCGGAGGCCCGAGAGAGCACGACTCTAGGCAGGTACGCCCGTGAGTGGGTGGAGAAGCGAGTCACCCCCAAAGGCGCCCCCCTGCACCCTCGCACCCGTGGGGAGTACATGGCCTATCTCGACGGGATTCTGAAGCCGCTCACGGCCCGCCCGGTCGCGGCGATCACGCCCACCGACGTCGCACAGTGGCACGGCCAGCACGGCGACACCCCGACGCTGCGCCATGCCGCGTACAGCTTTCTCAAGTCGGTGCTGAAGACCGCCGTAGAGGTTGACGAGCTGCTCGACCGCAACCCCTGCAGGGTGGAGAACGCGAACCGAAAGCCGAAGCCGGCGACCAACCCCGACAAGCCGGTGAAGGCACTCACCCATGCCACCGTGGCCGAGCTGGCCAACCTGGTCCAGCCCCGTGACCGCGCCCTGATCCTGCTGTTGGCCTACTGCTGCGTTCGCAGTGGTGAGGCGTGCGCGCTGCGCCGCTCAGACCTCGAACTCGGCATCGGCCCAGACGGGGTGCCGTTCGGCTGGTTGGCTGTTGAACGTGGAATCTCGACGTACGACGGCCAGCGCCATGAAGGCGAGACCAAGACCGGCGACAAGGGAGCCCGCACGGTTCCGGTTCCGCCGCACATCGTCGGCGACCTGGAGGCCCACCTGCAGACGTGGGCCGAGCCCGGCCGCGACGGGTTGCTGTTCCCCTCCACCAATCCGAGGATGGCATTTCGCACCACCCACCAGATCAACGGCCGAACGGCTAGCTATCGTGCCGATGGCACGTTGAGGACGCCCGGCTCGGGCTGGTACCACGCCCGTGAGGTCGCTGGCGCCCCCGGGCTGCACCTGCACTGGCTGCGGCATTGGTCCACAACCTTGTGGGACGAGGCAGGCACGCCCGAGGCGCTGCGCCGCTCCCTGATGGGACACGCCCAACCCGGCATGACCGGCGGATACACCCACCCAGACACCACCAAGGCATCCCCGTACGCGCTTCGGGTATCGGAGCTGGCCGGCTGGCGGCCGCCGACCATGCCATCCGTGACACCAACAACGGCGCCAGCGCCAAGTTCGGGGGACGCCGCTGTCCTGGTCGGAGTGCTCCGATCTCTGGACGATGCCACCCTCGCCGCGACGCTGGCCGCCTTGGACGCGGGCCAGATCACGGCCGTGATGCCGCACCTACCACCCGAACGGATCGCGGCCGTGGTGGCCAACCTGGCCCAACACCGAAGCTTGAAAGGATGAAAGTGGACTCCATCAGCATTGTGTGCAGCTTGCACGACAACCCGGTTCGCGTGATCGACTTCGACCGCTGGAGCCCCACTCACCCGTGGGTTGAACGACTGGCCTCTAGTGCAGCGCGCAAGCGCGAGGCTGCGGAGCACCGACGCAGATGGGACGAAGCCCACGAGTCAGGGCAGGCCACGGGTCCGCTCGACTTTGACCGATGGCTCGAACGAGTGCCCCCGCCTCCCGACCGTCCCGAATCGGCCACCCACTTGATGG